>NZ_QAIH01000001.1 GCF_003060895.1 Acidovorax sp. HMWF029
GTCTATAGGGCGGTGATGGCTACGGTTTTTATAGCATTTGAGGGTCGTTGGGGCTGAGTATGTCGAAGCCTTGGCGTGCTGGTTTGACAAGCATGCTCGGGTGCAGGGCGGAGGCCGGGAGTCGCCCGGCATGCGAGTAACTTTCTTTTGCTTCGCCAAAAGAAAGTCACCAAAGAAAAGGCGACCCCCTGTCTGCGACCCCTGCGCTTCGCTACGGGGCAAACCTGCGTCGGGGCGGTTGCGGGGGGCGCCGTGGAACTCGCTTTGCTGCTGCGCAGCGCCGCTCGGACAACCACGGCGAGTCAGTTAACGAGGCATGGGCGCTCCGACGCCCATGCTCACCCCGCAACCGCCCCGCCGCAGGCGCAGCCAGCATGGGGTGGGCAGCCCAACATCCAACAGCCGAACATCCAAACAGCCCCACGGGCCTTTGCTTCGCTCGGCCCCGCCTGCGCAGCGCGAGGCGCTTGCGCCCGCGAGATGGGGCCGAGCGAAGCGATGGCCCGTGTGGATGTCCTGCGGGTTCCCTTCTGTATGCGCCTGGGGCGCGCAGGGCGCGGGGTGGCACGCGCGTCGGAGCGCGCGTGCTTCGTGGACTGACTCACCGCAGTTGTCCGAGCGGAGCGCCGCAGGCGCGCAGCGAGTTCTGCGGTGCACCCCGTGGCCGAGCACCCCAGGTTGCCCCGTAGCGCAGCGAAGGGGTCGCAGACAGCAGGGTCGCCTTTTCTTTGGTGACTTTCTTTCGGCGAGACGAAAGAAAGTTACTGCGCCGCCGGGCGCACACCCCGGCCTCCGCCCTCAACCCAAGCATGCCTTCCAAACCAGCACGCCTTCCAAACCAGCACGCCAAGGCTTCGACAGGCTCAGCCCGAACGGTCACTGTAGTGCTATAAAAATAGTAGCTGCCAGCGCTTTGTAGACAGGCGGAGGCAGCCAATTTCCTTCAAAAATCAAGCCGCCACAGCCTCCCGCTCATCCGCTGCAAACTCCGGCAACCCCTGCAGCCGCTCGTAGATCGGCGCAAAGTCCGCCGCCGTCATCTCAAACAGCTGCTCAAAACTGTCGATCACAAAATACGTCTGCTGGTACGTATCGATCTTGTAGCGCGTGCGCATCGTGCGCTCCAGTTGCAGCGCAATGCGCTGCGGCTCCGGGCTTTGCACCGAATACGCCAGCTCGCCCGAAGAACTCAAAATCCCCGCGCCATACGCCCGCAACTGCCCCGCCTCGCGGATCAGCCCGAACTCGATGGTGTACCAGTACAAACGCGAGAGCATCTCGCAAGACCCGAGCCCCTGCGCCTTCAGCCCGCCCTGGCCGTAGCGCTGCACATAGTCGGCAAACACCGGGTTGAACAGCAGCGGCACATGGCCGAACAGGTCATGAAAAATGTCGGGCTCGACGATGTACTCGAACTCCTCGGGCTTGCGGATCCAGTCTGTCACCGGGAACTTGCGGTTGGCCAGCAGCGTAAAAAACGGCACCTCGGGGATCAAGCCGGGCACGCCCACCAGCTCCCAGCCGGTGGCCTTGTAAAGGCGCTCGTTCACCTCTTCAAAACGCGGGATGCGGTCGCTCGCGCCCAGTGAGGGCAGGGCGTCAATGAACGCCTGGCTGGCCAGGCCCGGCAGCAGGGCGCGCTGGCGCTCGTACAGGCGGCGGTAGGTGTCGTGGTCGGCGTCGGTGTAGGCCGCGTAGTCCTGCGGGCAGGTGTAGTCCGCGTTGGCGCGCGAGTAGTCGCCACGCGGTGGGCGGGTGGATTGGCCATAGACGACAGGGGCTTGTCCCATTTTTTTCTCCTTTGCCGCCATGGTCGGCGCACCGCGATGGGGGTGCGCACCAGCCCACGCGGCTGCTAATCGATCTTGATCTTTGCGGCCCGGATCAGGAACTCGTACTTGCTGTTTTCCGAGCGCACAAACTGCGCAAACCCGTCGAGCGTCAGCTCTTCGGGGGTGATGCCCATCTTCTTGAACTTCTCTTTGCCCGCAGGCGAATGCATGGCTGCAGAGAATGCAGTTGCATAGCGGCGTGCATCGGCATCTGGCAGCGAGGCCGGCGCGAACAGGCCGAACCAGGTGGACACATTGAAGCCCTGCACGCTGTCGTTGATGCTGGGCACGTTGGGCAGCGCCTCGTTGCGGCTGAGCGTGGTCACACCCAGCGCCAGCAGCTTGCCCGACTGGATCTGCGGCAGCGCCGAGGCCAGGTTGTCAAACACCATCAGCACCTGGCCGGATTCCAGCGCCGCCAGCGCGGGCTTGGAGCCCTGGAACGGCGTGTGGCCCATCTTGGTGTTGGTGAGCGACTTGAACATCTCGGCCGAGATGTGCCCGATGCTGCCGTTGCCGCCCGAGCCGTATTTGGCCTGGTCGGGGTTCTTCTTGAGGTACTGCACCAGGTCGGGCGTGGTCTTGATGCCCAGCTTGGCGGCCTGTGTCGCGCTGACCACCAGCACGTTGGGCGTGCGGGCCACCAGCGCGATGGGCTTGAAGTCCTTGACGGCGTTGTAGGGGAAGTTCTTGTACAGCCAGGGGTTCACCGCGTGGGTGGCCACGGCGCCCATCAGCACCTGGTTGCTGGCTTTGGGGGCCTTGGCGACCTGGTCGGCACCGGTGTTGCCACCCGCCCCCGGTTTGTTCTCCACGGTGATGGAGCCCAATTGCGCTGCGGCACCTTCGGCCACGATGCGGGCCGAGATGTCCAGCGGGCCCCCGGCAGGGTAGGGGACCACGATGGTGAGGGGGGCAGACGGGCTCTGCGCCAGCGCGGCTGTGGTTGCGCTGGCCAGAAGGATGCTGAACAGGTTGCTACGGAGCGACATCGGGATCCTTTTGAGTTCCGGGGAGCGCGCAGTATAGGCACCTGTTCAGGGTAAACCCTTGTGTTGCTGGGGCCGACCGTTGTCAGGCGTTCAGCACGCCACGGCGGATCTGGTCGCGTTCCAGCGACTCAAACAGCGCTTTGAAGTTGCCTTCGCCAAAGCCATCGCGGTAGTCCCCTTCGCGCTGGATGAATTCAAAGAACACCGGGCCCAGCATGGGGGTGGAGAAGATCTGCAGCAGCAGGCGGGGCGTGCCGTCGGCGGTGGTGCCGTCCAGCAAAATGCCGCGCGACTGCAGTTCAGGCACGGGTTGGCCGTGCCCGGGCAGGCGGGTGTCCAGCATTTCGTAATAAACCTCATTGGGCGCCGTGGCCAAGGGCACTCCGGCCATGCCCAGCTTGTCCACCACGTCCAGCAGGTTGTCGCAGATCAGTGCGATGTGCTGGATGCCTTCGCCGTTGAACTGCATCAAAAATTCTTCGATCTGGCCTCCGCCCTGCTTGGCTTCTTCGTTCAGCGGGATGCGGATCTTGCCGTCGGGTGCCGTCATGGCCTTGCTGGTCAGGCCGGTGTATTCGCCCTGGATGTCGAAGTAGCGGATCTCGCGGAAGCCGAACAGCTTTTCGTAGAAATTGGCCCAGAAGCCCATGCGACCCCGGTACACGTTGTGTGTGAGGTGGTCGATGAGGTTCAGGCCGTGGCCCACGGGGCGGCGGTCCACGCCTTCGATGAATTCGAAGTCGATGTCATAGATGGACTTGCCGTCTTCAAAGCGGTCGATCAAATACAGCGGCGCGCCGCCAATGCCCTTGATGGCGGGCAGGCGCAGTTCCATGGGGCCGGTGGGGATCTCGATGGGCTGGGCGCCCAGTTCCAGTGCGCGGTTGTAGGCTTTGTGAGCGTCCTTCACGCGGAAGGCCAGGCCACAGGCCGAGGGGCCGTGCTCGGCGCCAAAGTACGCGGCCTGGCTGTGGGGCTCGCGGTTGAGGATGAAGTTGATGCCGTTCTGGCGGTACAGCACCACGTCCTTGGAGCGGTGCTTGGCGACCAGTGTGAAGCCCAGCTTTTCAAACACCGGCTCCAGCACGCCCGGTGTAGGCGATGTGAATTCGACGAACTCGAAGCCCATCAGGCCCATTGGGTTGTCCCAGGCTTCGAGCTGGGCGGCGGTTTCTTGCGGCAAGGCGGCGTTCATGGGGTGTCTCCGGCATTCGTTGATGAATGTCATGGACTGTAGGCGCGGCTTGCCTCATGTTTCTGGCGAAATCAAGAGGCTTGGCCGCTTGATTTGCAGGAATCTTGTGAATGGTCAAAATTTCGCGCAGTCTGGCGGCGTGCTGGGCAAGGCTGGCCGCCGCAGCGCTGCGTGGTCGACAGGCGCCCCAGCGCGCTAGGGATCCTCTGCACGAATCTCGCTGGTCAAATGAGCGCAGCGGAGCGGGAGGGGCTGCAAGGCGCAAAACGCAGCAATAGCCGTAGCTATTGCGAGTATTTGCAACGCTGCAGACTGCCCGAGACCGCAGATGCGCGCGACGCGCTGATTCGTGCAGAGGGTCCCTATGAGCCCGAGGTGCCCGCGTTGAGCTGGCGCAGCGCCAGGGCGGCATCAATGCGTTGTTGCTCCTCGGGCGAGAAGAGCTGCTGGCGCAGTTGCTGCAGGCCAGGGCCCTCGCCCTGCCGGGCACGGGCTTGGCTGTACTGGTCGAGGCGCTGGTTCCAGTGCTGTTCCTCCCGGTCCAGCTGCGCCATGGCCTGGGCGGCTGCCGAGCCGTATTGCGCACTGCGGGCGGCGTAGCGGGTGCGCTCGTCGGCATTGCTGGCGTTGAAGGCAGCCGTCTGCGCGGCGGCGGCCATGTGTTCGGTGGCGGCACTGCGTTCGGCGCGGCGTTCGGTGGAGAGTTCGTTGTCAGCCGCCTGTAGCGCCTGGGCGCGCTGCTCGGGGCTGAGCAGGGTGTTGCGCTCAATTTCCAGGCGCGCCAGGGTGTAGCGGTCCAGTTCAGCCTCGCGCGCAAACAGGGCGTCGTGTTCGGCGTCGTCAAAAAACTGCTGGCGCACCTTGTGGCGCGCTTCCAGGGCATCGCGCAAGGCGCGTGGGTCGGTCAGATCCTGTGGCGCGCGCAAGCTGCCGAGGGCCACGCGGTAGTCCACATAGCGCTCGGCCAGGGCCAGCGCCCGTGTGGCCAAGGCGGCGGGGAAATGCTGGTTGACCAGTGCGGCCAGGCGCTGCTTGAGCGTGGCCGGGTCGCTGGCGTCGCCCGCTTCCATCAACAAGGCTTCCAGTGTGTCGCGCAGGCCGTGCACCAGTAGCGGGTCGGCCGGGCCGTCGGTGGTGATGGCGCGGCGGCGTGCAAAAAAGCTGTTGTCCACGCTCTGTGCTGGCGAGGTTTGTACCAGTGCACCTGCGGGGGCGGCGGCCGCCCTCGCCCCGGCCGGTGGTTGATGTGTATCCCCCGTGCCCAACCCGGCAGGGCCACCTAGCCACCACACCACGGCGGCCGTTGTGAGGGCCAGGACTGCTGCGGCAACCGCCCAGGTGCGTGAGGGCTGGGCCACGGCTTACAGGCCTTGTTGCTTGAGGCGGTTGGCGTGCTGGCGGTACAGCGTCACCGGGTCGGTGGAGAACCAGTCGCGCAGGCCCAGCAACTGGTTCACTTCGTCCAGGTGGTTCTGGCGGTAGTCGCCCAGGTGTTTGCCCAGGCGCGACGAGCAGGCCGACACCAGACCGTCGTTCGCCTCGCCAAAGGTCAGGCTCAGCACGCTGAGCAGACCGTCGCTGGCATCCAGCACATTGGTCAACGGCTGTGTGCCGGTCCAGGAGTAGTAGCGCACGCCATTCACCAGCTCAGCGCCATTGCCGCAGCCTGATGTGGGCACGCCGTGTGGAAAGCGGCTGTTGAACTTGGCCGAGCCCGCCGTGGTCAGCGAGTCCAGTGCCGCCGTGGGCATCTGGGGCAGGCCGGTGCCGCCGGAGGTCAGGTTGATCAGGCCCACTAGCGCCTTGGCCGCAGCGTTGGCCACGGCCTCAGACACCGAGCCCGCAGGGGCCACACCGCGCAGGATGTCGGCCACGCGCGAACCCCGGTTGACGCCCCCGATGGACGTGACCGATGCCACCAGCTGCGGCGCGACGCCCGCCACATAGCGCGTGGTAGGCCCGCCGTGCGAATGCCCCACCAGGTTCACCTTGGCCGCGCCGGTGATGGCGAGGATGGTCTTGACCTGGGCCAGCAGCTGCTCGCCGCGCACTTCGGTGCTGTTGGCAGCCGACACCTGGGCGACGTAGACCTTGGCGCCGCCCTGGCGCAGCGCGTCGGGGATGCCGTAGAAGTAGTCGATGCCCAGGGCTGAGTCAAAGCCGAAAAGCCCGTGCACGAGCACGATGGGGTAGCGCGTTTGCGTATAGCCCGTTTGCGCCTGCGCGCCCACGCCCAGCAGCAGCAACCCCGCTGTGGCTGCCAGCACCAGTCGCCGCAAAAAGCGGCTGAAAAATCCGGTCATGTGTTTGTCTCCGTTGATGTGATTTCTTATGCTATGCAAAATAGAACGATCGTTCTTTTTTGCGAGTTTTATTTTTTGTGGAGATGGCTGTTGTCACTATCGGGACATACCCGTGCTCGCAATATGGACAGCGAAAAACGGTCAGTTTCCGTAAAATCCTGCGCCATGAGAGCTTTTGACGCATTGGACAAGCTGGATCGCGCCATCCTGCGCCGCCTGCAAGAGAACGGTCGCGAGACCTATGACGTGATCGGTGAGCAGGTGGGCCTGTCGCCCAGCGCCGTGCTGCGCCGCGTCAAGCGGCTGGAAGACAGTGGCGTGATCCACCGCTACGTGGCCCTGGTGCAGCCCGAAGCCGTGGGGCTGGGCCTCACGGCGTACCTGAATGTGCGGCTCGAAAAACACACCGAAAGCCACAAGCGCAACCCCATGGACCTGTTCCGCGCCAGCGTGCAGACCTGGCCCGAGGTGGTGGAGTGCGCATCGCTCACCGGCGAGATGGACTACCTGCTGCGCGTGGTGGTGGCCGACATGGCGCACTACAGCCGCTTCATCATGGACACCCTGCTCAAGCACCCCAGCGTGCAGGACTGCAAGACCAGTTTTGTGCTCGACCGGGTGAAGGCGACGACGGCGGTGCCTGTGTGACGAGGCGAGGGGTGCGCTCTCAGACAGGTGTTGCCGGGTGAGCCGCTCCGCTATACGCTTGGCTATGGCACCGGCTTGCCCCGTCGCGACAGTGATGGGCTTCGTGAATTGTCCGTTTTTGCTCTTTTTTAGAGCAATAGTGCTGTTTTTGGACTGCGGAAGAGCCGATTTCTTGGTTTTTGAGCGAGCTCACTATTTTGTTGCGTTGCAGCAAAATGGGCTGGAAATGATCAGGGAAAACCCTTACATTACTTGGCATGATCGCAACCAAAGACTGGCTCAAAGCATCCTGGTACGCCGGCAGGGATATGCTGCGCCCGGTGACGGGCGGCCCCTCTGCCGGTGAAATCCGCATCAAACAGGAGGTGCCCGTGATGGTTCCTATCCGTGCCCTCGGTCCCTCCTACCGCGAGCGGATCACCCAGCATCTGCTACAGCTGGAGCCTGCAGACCGCTACCTGCGGTTTGGCTACGCCGCCAACGACGAGCAGATCCGCCGCTATGCCGAGCAACTGGATTTCAACCGTGACGAAATCTTCGGCATCTACAACCGCCGCCTCGAACTGATCGCCATGGCCCACCTGGCGTTTTCCGAACACCCCGAGCACAAGCAGTGCGCCGAATTCGGTGTGTCTGTGCTCAAGCAGGCCAGGGGCCGTGGTTTTGGCGCCCGACTGTTCGAGCGTGCCGTGATGCATGCCCGCAACGAAGGCGTCAACATGGTGTTCATCCATGCGCTGTCCGAGAACACGGCCATGCTCAAGATTGCGCGCAACGCGGGTGCCACGGTACGCCGCGATGGCTCCGAGTCCGAGGCCTACCTGCAGATCCCGCCCGCGAGCCTCGACACCCGCATGGCCGAGATCGTGGAGCAGCAGTTTGCCGAGGTGGACTACCAGCTCAAGAAGCAGGCCAAGCAGTTCTGGGATTTCCTGGCCAACGTGCAGGAAGTGCGCAGCGGCGTGCAGCACGCGCGCCACCAGTCGGCCGAATAGCGCCCGCGCGGCAGAGCGTGCCTTGGCGTGGAGCGGGGCCGCTGCGGGGCCCTGTCATCACAATCCGCTATCCTAGGGGCTCGATTCACCACCGCACGTCCTGCACTCCACGACAGTGTCTGATCCGCATCCCGGGCGTCCGCCCGAAAAGGAAGACAAACGCACCTTCCTGCAGAAGGTGGCCGAGTTCATCCACCCTGGCCCCGATTCGACGCAAGAGTTGATCGAAACCCTGGCCGAAGCCGAGGACAACCAGGTCATTGGCGCCGAGTCGCGCGTGATGCTGGAGCGTGTGATCCGCATGGCCGACATGACGGCGGGCGACGTGATGGTGGCCGCGCCGCGCATGGACCTGGTCAACATCGACTCCCCGTTCGACGATTTGCTGCATCTGGTCATCAACACCGCACACTCGCGGTTCCCGGTGTACCAGGGCGAGCGCGACAACATCATCGGCATCCTCATGGCCAAGGATCTGCTCAAGCTGCAGCGTGCGCCGGAGCTGAACATCCGCGCGCTGCTGCGCCCGGCGGTGTTTGTGCCCGAGAGCAAGGGACTGAATGACCTGCTGCGCGAGTTTCGTGGCAACCGCAACCACCTGGCCATCGTGATCGACGAGTTTGGCCGGATGGCCGGGCTGGTCACCATCGAGGATGTGCTGGAGCAGATCGTGGGCGAGATCGAGGACGAATTTGATATCCCCGAGGACGACGGCGACATCTTCGGCCTGGCTGACCGCACCTATCGCGTGAGCGGCGATACCTCGGTCGAGCGCGTCTGCGAAGCCTTTGATGTGCTGGTCCAGAGCAGCGACCACGGTGAGAGCTTTGACACCATTGGCGGCCTGATCGCCCACGAAATGGGCCATGTGCCCAAGCGCGGCGAGCAGCTGCAGCTGGGCGGCCTGCAGTTTGTGGTGCTGCACACCAAGGGCGGCGCCGTGCGCTGGTTCAAGGTGTCCAAGGCTGAAGACGGCAGCGCTGCCGGCTGATGGCGCGGGCTTCCTTGACGATGCGCTGGCCGGTGCAGGCGCTGCTGGCGTTGGCTGCAGGTCTGGCGCAGGCGGCGTCGCTGACGTGGCCGGGGAATGGCCAGCCCTTGTGGTGGCTGCAGTTGGCATCTCTGGCCGTGCTGGCGCACCTGGTGCGGCCGGGGGTGGGGGCGGTGGTGTCCTGGCAACGGGGCGCACTGATCGGCGGTGTGTTTGCCACGGCCTGGCTGTCGGGCACCTTCTGGTGGCTGTTCATTTCCATGCACACCTATGGCGGCCTGCCTGCGCCGCTGGCGGTGGCGGCGGTGCTGGGGCTGGCTGCGTTTCTGGGCAGCTACTATGCCGCTGTTTCAGGCCTTTTTTGCCGCCTTGCGCCCGTCCATAAAGCTGGGGCTGCTCTTCTTTTTGGAGCGCTCTGGCTGCTGGCCGAACTGGCGCGGGGCATCTGGTGGACGGGCTTTCCCTGGGGCGCGGGGGGCTATGCCCATGTCGATGGGCCGCTGGCGCCCTTGGCGCGGTATGTGGGGGTGTATGGCCTGGGCGCGGTGGCGGCTGCGCTGGCGATGGGGGTGGTGCAGTTGCGCCCTGCCGACCTGCGCCTGGGGCGCCTGTGGGCGCTGCTGCTGGCCTTGGCTGCTGTGCTGGCCGGGGCCACGGTGCAGCGCTTCTGCGCGGTCAACCTGTGCCACACGCCCTCGCAACCCCAGCCGCTCGTATTGAGCCTGGAGCTGCTCCAGGGCAACATCCCGCAGGACGAGAAATTCCAGCCCGGCAGTGGGGTGCCCGTGGCCCTCCAGTGGTACGCCGCAGCGCTGCGCGATGCCCAGGCCGACCTGGTGGTGGCGCCCGAAACCGCCATCCCGCTGCTGCCGCAGCAGCTGATTCCAGGGTACCTCGAAGGCATCCAGCAGCGGTACGCACAAGGCCCACAGGCCGCACTGGTGGGGATTCCACTGGGGGATGAAACGCTGGGCTACACCAACTCGGTGCTCGGTATGGGCCCTGCTGCGCAGGCCACACCCTACCGCTACGACAAGCACCATCTGGTGCCGTTTGGCGAGTTCATACCGCCGTTCTTCAAGTGGTTCACGACCATGATGAACATCCCGCTGGGCGACTTCAACCGGGGAGCGGTGGGCCAGGCTTCGTTTGCCTGGAAGGGCCAGCGCATCGCGCCCAACATCTGCTACGAGGATCTGTTTGGCGAAGAGCTGGGCGCGCGTTTCATAGACCCGGCCCAGGCGCCCACGGTATTCGTCAACTTCAGCAACATCGGCTGGTTTGGCAACTCGGTAGCGATCGACCAGCACCTGCACATCAGCCGCATGCGCGCGCTGGAGTTCGAGCGTCCCATGGTGCGCGCCACCAACACCGGCGCAACAGCCATCATTGACCACAGGGGCGTGGTCACGCACCAACTGGAGCGCCACACACGGGGTGTGCTCCGGGGCGAAGTGCAAGGCCGCGGGCTCAGCGCGCAAACCGGCTGGGCGATCACGCCTTATGCGTGGTGGGTGGCCCGCTGGGGGTTGTGGCCGCTGTGGGCGCTCGTGGGGCTGGCGCTGGCTGCAGCCTTGTTGGCCCGGGGTGTGCGCAGGGTGCGGGGCGGTTGATCCAGGTCAGCCGCCAGCCGGGCCACGCGGTGCTGGACAATCCGTTCTTTAGAGGCGCCTCCCTATGCCTTGATAATAGAGCCCCGCAAGCGGGGGCTTGATTTGCGGACAACGATGATTTGAGGCGGGGGAACCCGCCGTTCTGGAGCACGACTGAAAATGGCAGATTCCTTTTCCTACGAACAACTGATCGCCTCGGGCGAGGGCCGGCTGTTCGGCGCTGACAGCGGGCGCCTGCCGCTGCCACCCATGCTGATGTTTGATCGCATCACGCACATCGACAGCGATGGGGGCGCGCACGGTTTGGGAAAGATCCGCGCGGAACTGGACGTCAAGCCCGACCTGTGGTTTTTCGCCTGCCACTTTCAGGGTGACCCCGTCATGCCTGGTTGCCTGGGGCTCGATGCCATGTGGCAACTCATCGGTTTTTACCTGACCTGGCTTCAACTGCCCGGCCGTGGCCGTGCCTTGGGCGCGGGTGAAGTCAAGTTCACCGGTGAAGTGGGCCCGGACGTGAAACTGGTCACCTACGAAATCGACATCAAGCGCGTGATCAAGCGCAAGCTGGTGATGGCCATTGGCGATGCCCGCTTGCTGGCCGATGGCAAGGAAATTTACGTCGCCAACGACCTGCGAGTGGGTTTGTTCAAGCGCGAGGGCGACGACAAGGACGCAGCATGACGACCAAGAAGCGCGTAGTCATCACTGGTGCGGGCATCGTCTCGTGCATTGGCAACGACCTGACCACCGTAGAGGCCTCGCTGCGTGCGGGCACCAGCGGCATCAAGGCCGTGGAAAAATTCAAGGAACTGGGCTTGCGCAGCCAGGTGGGCGGTGCGCCCGAGATCGACATCGAGGCGCGCATCGACCGCAAGCAGCTGCGCTTCATGGGCGATGCTGCTGCCTATGCGCAGATCGCCCTGGAAGACGCGATCAAACAGGCAGGCCTCGCGCCCGAACAGGTCAGCCATCCACGCACTGGCCTCATCATGGGCTCGGGCGGCGGCTCGCCTGCCAACCAGATCGAGGCGGCCGACACGCTGCGTGAAAAGGGTATCCGCCGCGTGGGGCCCTACCAGGTCACACGCTGCATGAGCTCCACCGTGTCTGCCTGCCTTGCCACCAATTTCAAGGTCAAGGGCATCAACTACTCCATCACTTCGGCCTGCTCCACATCAGCGCACTGCATTGGCGCGGCCGCCCAGCAGATCGCCTGGGGCGTGCAGGACGTGATGTTCGCCGGTGGTGGCGAAGAGTTGTCGTGGGGCATGTCGCTGCTGTTTGACGGCATGGGTGCCATGTCCAGCAAGTACAACGAAACGCCCGAGAAAGCCTCGCGCGCCTACGATGCGAACCGCGATGGTTTTGTGATTGCAGGCGGCGGTGGCGCAGTGGTGCTGGAGAGCCTGGAGCATGCCCTGGCCCGTGGCGCCAACATCCTGGCCGAAGTGGTAGGCTTTGGTGCCACCAGCGATGGTGAAGACATGGTGGCCCCCTCGGGCGACGGTGCCATTGCCTGCATGCAGCAAGCCATGGAAGGGCTCGATGCCCCCATCGACTACATCAACACCCACGGCACCTCCACGCCCGTGGGTGACATGCAGGAAGTGCGCGCCATGAAGGCGCTTTTCGGCGACAAGGTACCCCCGTTCTCGTCCACCAAGTCGCTCACCGGCCACTCGCTGGGCGCCACGGGCGTGCAAGAGGCGATCTACTGCATGATCATGCTGAACAAGGGCTTCATCGCAGGTTCCGCCAATGTGGAAACGCCTGACCCCGCGCTGGGCTCCATGCCACTGGTCACGGCCACCCGTGACGCTGAGCTGACCACGGTGCTGTCCAACAGCTTTGGTTTTGGCGGCACCAACGCCAGCCTGGTGCTGCGCCGCTGGACGGGTGCCTGACGCGGTAGGCGCTGCCGATTTGCACCAACCCGCACCCGCGTTCGTTCGCGGCGGCGGGTTTTTTTGCGCCTCCTTGGGGGTTACTTGCGTGGCCTGGGCGACAGCGCCTCATGCAGCAGCGCAGGCAACATGGCCAGCATGCGCGTGGCCTGCAGGCCCGGCGGGTGGTTGACCGCGTGATAGCTGTAAAGCGACATGGGCGGCAAGTCGGGCAGTTCTACGGCGACCACGTGCGCCGGGTCCAGGCGGATGGCCGTGAGGAAGTCCACCACTGTCCAGCCCATGCCCAGCCGCACCAACTCCAGCGCCAGGCGCGAGGTTTGCACCTGGATGCCTGGCCCGCCTGGCGTACCTAAGCGGTCGGCTGTGTGGTCGATGGACTGGCGCATCGGGTCGTCGCCCACCAATCGGATGGCGGGCACCTGCGCCAGGCGTGCGGCGGTGCTGGAGGCACGCGGGGCGCGATCCCACACGGCGCGGGCCACGGCCAGCGATAGGCGACCGCTTACCAACAGCTCGCTGTGCACCTGCGGGTGCGGATGTTCAAAAAAACCCAGCCCAAAATCCACGCTGCGCGTGAGCAGTGCCTGTGTCATCTGGTCTTGGTGGATGGTGCGCACCTCTACCCCCACATGCGGGTGTTTTTGCGCATGGCGGTGGAGCAGTGTGGGCAGAAACTCGTGGGTGATGGATGGAATGGCTGCCAGTCGCACATCGCCCAGCTCGGTGGTTGCCAGGTTGCGCGCCGTGCGCTGCAGCGCGTCCAGTTGGCGGTGGATGCTGCCCGATTCCACCGCCAGCACCTGCGCTTCGGGCGTGGGCGTGAGGCCCGCCGGTGTGCGGTTGAACAGCCGGTAGCCCAGTTGCAGCTCGGTGTGGGCCACTGCTTTGCTCACTGCCGATGGCGTGATGCACAGCAGGCGGCCCGCAGCGCTCATGCTGCCGGTCTGCAAAACGGCCTGGAACACTTCGAGCTGACGCAGGTTCATGGATAAACGGGAAAAACAGCGAAGAAGGGGGGGTGAATTCAATTCACAGGGGGAGGCCAATTATTCCACTTGGCTATGTGCTGATTTCTCATAGGATGCCGCACCGCCCGACACCCGCGCACCGGGGCCGGACGGCAGCAGGGCGCCGCACCACCCCGTAGCGCCCGAAGAATGACCCGGAGACACAACCCATGCGAATTTTTTCTTCTTCCTCTTCCTTTTCCATCACGCGCCGCTGGTTTGCGGGCGTGGTGCTCTCGGCCTTGTCCACGGTCACACTGGCCCAGGCGGCCAAGCCCCACGTGGTCGTACTGGCCACGGGCGGCACCATTGCCGGTGCGGGCGCTTCGGCCGCCAACAGCGCAACCTACGCCGCCGCCAAGGTGCCGGTGGACAAGCTGCTGGCAGGCCTGCCAGAGCTGGCCAACGTGGCCAAGGTGTCGGGCGAGCAGGTGTTCCAGATCGCCTCCGAAAGCTTCACCAACGAACACCTTCTGCGTCTGGGCCAGCGCGTCTCTACCCTGTCCAAGCAGGCCGATGTGGATGGCATCGTCATCACCCACGGCACCGACACGCTGGAAGAAACCGCGTACTTCCTGAACCTCACCGTGCGGACCAACAAGCCCATCGTGGTGGTCGGCTCCATGCGCCCCGGCACGGCCCTGTCGGCCGATGGCGCGCTGAATCTGTACGACGCCGTGACCGTGGCCGCCAGCAAGGACGCTGCCGGCAAGGGCGTGCTCGTCACGATGAACGACGAAATCCAGAGCGGCCGCGACGTGCACAAGCACATCAACATCAAGACCGAGGCCTTCAAGAGCCAGTGGGGCCCACTGGGCATGGTGGTGGAGGGCAAGAACTACTGGTTCCGTGCCCCCGTCAAGCGCCACACCACCCAGTCCGAGTTCAATATCGATGACATCAAGGCGCTGCCCGCCGTGGACATTGTCTATGGCTACGGCAACATGAACACCACGGGCATCGAAGCCTACGGCAAGGCTGGCGTGAAGGCGCTGATCCACGCTGGCACGGGCAACGGCTCGGTGGCGGCCCAGGCTGTGGAATCACTCAAGACCCTGCGTGGCCAGGGCGTGCAGATCATCCGCTCGGCCCGTGTGCCCGACGGGTTTGTGCTGCGCAATGCCGAGCAGCCTGACGACAAGTACGACTGGGTGGTGGCCCACGACCTGCGTCCGCAAAAGGCCCGCATCCTGGCCATGGTCGCTCTGACCAAGACCAACGACAGCAAGGAACTGCAGCGCATTTTCTGGGAGTATTGAAGCTCCCCCTGAGCGGCTTCGCCGCTTCCCCCTCTCTCGTCTCGCTGCGCGAGTCGGGAAGGGGACGCCCCCAGCGCGGCGGGGCGGCCCTTGCGCGGGGGCGCTGGCCAAGCGCTGCGCCCTTTGGTTGTGCAGCGGCCAGTGCAGTGGATAGTTGATTTGACTTGGCGCACAACACGTGCGCCGACAGGCTACCCGCAAAGGTGGTCACTGGTACGCACCGGCTAATAGCCTGCGTGACTGGTTGGGAAGGCTGGGGCTCCAAAAGGGCACCGGCCTTTTTTCATGGGCGCGGGTCGATGTTGCTGGCGCTGTCGCAGCACGTGCGGCTGCGCGCCGTAAAATCACGGGTTTGCGCGCGCGAGGCCCGTCCTTGCTACCTTTTTTGGTGGCTGGTGCCGGGGCTGGCATACGCACCGCCTTTTCTTCTTTCCCCTTATTTGCCCGGCCCTGGTTTGCCAGTGCCTCAGCCACACACGCCATGTTGACATTCCAGCAAATCATTTTGAAGCTGCAGTCCTACTGGGACGCGCAGGGTTGCGCCCTTTTGCAACCCTATGACATGGAAGTGGGCGCTGGCACCTCGCACACCGCCACCTTCCTGCGCGCCATCGGCCCCGAGCCCTGGAAGGCTGCCTACGTGCAGCCCAGCCGCCGCCCCAAGGACGGCCGCTACGGCGAGAACCCCAACCGCCTGCAGCACTACTACCAGTACCAGGTGGTGCTCAAGCCCGCGCCAGCCAACATTCTGGAGCTGTACCTGGGCAGCCTCGAAGCCTTGGGCTTCGACCTGAAAAAGAACGACATCCGCTTTGTGGAAGACGATTGGGAAAACCCCACGCTCGGCGCCTGGGGCCTGGGCTGGGAGGTGTGGCTCAACGGCATGGAGGTCACGCAGTTCACCTACTTCCAGCAAGTGGGCGGCATTGACTGCAAGCCCGCCACCGGCGAAATCACCTACGGCCTGGAGCGCCTGGCCATGTACCTGCAAGGCGTGGACAACGTCTACAACCTCAAGTGGACCGACTCCCTGAGCTACGGCGACGTGTACAAGCAAAACGAGGTGGAGCAGTCCACCTACAACTTCGAGCACAGCGACGCGGACTTTTTGTTCACCGCCTTCAACGCGCACGAAAAGCAGGCCAAGTACCTGATGGAGCAACAACTGGCCTTGCCCGCTTACGAGCAAGTGCTCAAGGCCGCACACAGCTTCAACCTGCTGGATGCGCGCGGTGCCATCAGCGTGACCGAGCGCGCTGCCTACATCGGCCGCATCCGCAACCTGGCCCGCAGCGTGGCGCAGAGCTACTACGAAAGCCGCGAGCGCCTGGGCTTCCCGATGGCGCCCCGCGAGTGGGTGGAACAGATGGTCAAAAAGGCAGCGTGAACGAGCGAAAGAACAAGAACATGACGACCCAAAACCTCCTTGTTGAACTGTTTGTCGAAGAACTGCCCCCCAAGGCGCTGCAGAAGCTGGGCGATGCTTTTGCCACCGTGCTGGGCGACCAGCTCAAGGCCCAGGGGCTGGCCAGCGCCGCCTCGGTGGTCACGCCTTTTGCCTCGCCCCGCCGCCTAGCCGCGCATGTGACTGCCGTGGCCGACAAGGCCGCTGACAAGGCCGTGCAGCAAAAGCTGATGCCTGTGACCGTGGGCTTGGACAAAGATGGCAACGCTACGCCCGCGCTGCTCAAAAAGCTGCAGGCGCTGGGCGCCGATGTGTCCAACCCAGCAGCCGCTGTGGCCGCCTTGAAGCGCGCGCAGGACGGCAAGGCCGAAGCCCTGTTCTACGACAGCGTGGTGCCCGGTGCCACGTTGCAGGCAGGCCTGCAAAAGGCGCTGGATGAAGCCATTGCCAAGCTGCCCATCCCTAAGGTCATGAGCTACCAGCTCGAAACCGATTGCGAGCTGCCCGGCTGGACCAGCGTGAACTTTGTGCGCCCCGCGCACGGCCTGGTGGCGCTGCATGGCAGCACCGTGGTGCCCGTCAAGGCGCTGGGCCTCACGGCTGGCAACAGCACCACTGGCCACCGCTTTGAAGCCGCCGTGTCGCCCGTGGTGTTGGCAGATGCCGATAGCTACGCCGCCACGCTGCAAAAAGACGGTGCGGTGATTGCCTCGTTTGTCGAGCGCAAGGCCGAGATCGCGCGCCAACTGGCCGCTGCCGCCGCCAAGGTGGGCAACGGTGCCCGCCCCATCGAAGACGAAGCCCTGCTGGACGAAGTGACCGCGCTGGTCGAGCGCCCCAACGTGGTCATCTGCCAGTTTGAAGAGCAGTTCCTGGGCGTACCGCAAGAGTGCCTCATCCTCACGATGAAGGCCAACCAGAAGTACTTCCCGCTGCTGGACGCCGCAGGCAAGCTGACCAACAAGTTCCTGGTGGTGAGCAACATCAGCCCCGAAGACACGAGCTTTGTGACCGGCGGCAACGAGCGCGTGGTGCGCCCGCGCCTGGCCGATGCCAAGTTCTTCTTTGACCAGGACCGCAAGAAGACCCTGGCCTCGCGTGTTGAAGGCCTGGGCAAAGTGGTCTATCACAACAAGCTGGGCACGCAGGGTGAACGCGTGGAGCGCGTGCGCGCCATCGCCAAGGCCATTGCCACACAACTCGGCGACGCCGCTTTGGTGGCCGATGCCGACCAAGCCGCTTTGCTGGCCAAGACCGACCTTGTGACCGACATGGTGGGCGAGTTCCCGGAGCTGCAAGGCATCATGGGCGGCTACTACGCGCTCAACGACGGCCTGGGCGAGACCGTGGCGCACGCCATCGAAGATCACTACAAGCCGCGCTTTGCGGGCGACACGCTGCCGCGCAACACCGCTGGCGTGGTGGTGGCTCTGGCCGACAAGCTCGAAACCCTGGTCGGCATGTTCGGCATTGGCAACCTGCCGACGGGCGACCGTGACCCATTTGCGCTGCGCCGCCATGCGCTGGGCGTGATCCGCATGCTGGTTGAGAAAGACCTGCCGCTGGATCTGGGTGCGCTGCTGGCTGGTGCTGTGCCTGCCTTTGGCGACAAGATCACCGATGCTTCGGCTGCGCTGGCTGACTTCATCTACGACCGCCTCGCCGGCAGCCTGCGCGAACAAGGCTACAGCGCCCAGGAAGTGGATGCCGTGCTGGCCCTGCGCCCGCAGCGCCTGGCCCTGGTTGAGAAGCAATTGGCAGCAGTCCGCGCCTTCGCCGCCTTGCCCGAAAGCCCCGCCCTGGCCGCAGCCAACAAGCGCGTGGGCAATATCCTGAAAAAAGCCGAGGTTGAAGGCCCGGTGGACGCCCATGTGAACCCCGCACTGCTGCAAGAGCAGGCCGAGAAAGACCTGTTCGCCGCCCTGCAGCGCTTCGTGCCCGAGGCCAACGCCCAGTTCGACGCGGGCGACTACACCGCCAGCCTGCAGACCCTGGCCGTGCTGCGCGCCCCGGTGGATGCGTTCTTTGACGATGTGATGGTCAACGCCGAGCAGTTGGATGTGCGCATGAACCGCCTGGGCCTGCTCAAGATGCTGCACAACGCGATGAACCGCGTGGCCGACCTCTCGCGTCTGGCGGTGTGACCTCGGGACTGATAGGCTGGCGGTCTGTTTCCACAAGGCACCCCCTCCTATGAAACTCGTCATCCTGGACCGCGACGGCACACTCAACCCGTTGGGTGATGACTACATCACCTCAGCCGATGAGTGGGTCGCCGTGCCCGGCGCGCTCGAAGCCATTGCGCGGCTCAACCACGCGGGCTGGCATGTAGTGGTGGCCACCAACCAGCCGGGGCTGGGGCGCGGGCTGTTTGACGTGGTGGCGCTCAACGCCATCCACGCCAAGATGCACCGGCAGGTGGCAGCCGTGGGCGGGCGCATTGACGCTGTTTTTTACTGTCCCCATGCGGCCGACGAGGAATGCGCCTGCCGCAAACCCGCCCCCGGCCTGTTGGAGCAGATCAGCGACCGCTACGGGGTGGAGCGCCACGACGTGCAGGTGGTGGGCAGCTGCACCGCACACCTGCAGGCCGGTGCCGAGCTGGGTGCGCAACTGCATTTGGTGTGCACGGGGCAGTCGGCGCAGGTGCACCCGATGGGGCCGCTGCCTGCGGGGCTGCCACCGGGCCTGCGGGTGCATGCCAGCCTGGGCGATTTTGTGGATCAGCTGTTGCCTGCTGTGCCCGCCACGGCGCCCCCGCTGGCGGCCACGCCCTTGCCTACGGTGGGTGGGCTGGTCTCCTGATACTATCAATTCAATAGCTGTCAGCGCTTGATGGACAGGCGGTGGCGGCCAAAAAGAACATCAAAATGGCCTTTCTGCGTTCTGTCATTCACCTTCTCTGGATGGGCATCACCGTGGTGCCTTATGCCCTGGCCATCATGCTGGGCACGTTGTTGGGTGTGCGCGGCCTGCCGCTTTACCGCATAGCGCGGGCCTGGCTGTCGCTGTGCATCAGTGGTGCGCGGACCATCCTGGGCATCCGGGTGGAGATCACGGGCATGGAGCATCTGCCCCAGGGCGAGAATGCGGGTGCGGTGCTGCTGGTCAAGCACCAGTCCACGTTCGAGACGTTTCTGATGCCGACGATCATGCCGCACCCCCTGGCCTATGTGTTCAAGAAGGAGCTGCTCTACGTGCCCTTCTTCGGCTGGGCGATTGGTCGACTGGACATGATCCACATCGACCGCAGCCAGCGCACCCAGGCCTTCAACAAGGTGGTGCAACAGGGCAAGGACCTGCTGGCCAAGGGAATCTGGATCATCATGTTCCCCGAAGGCACACGCATTGCCCGAGGCCAGAAAGGCAACTACAAGACCGGCGGTACGCGCCTGGCGGTGGACACTGGCGCGCCTGTGGTGCCGATTGCGGTGACCTCGGCCAAGGTCTGGCCGCGCAAAGCTTTCGTCAAGCGGCCGGGCGTGGTGGAGGTGTCGATTGGCCAACCCATCTCCAGCGTGGGGCGCGAGCCCGACGAGTTGATGCGTGAGGTCGAAGCCTGGATCGAAGCCGAAATGCGCAGGCTGGACCCCGGTGCCTATCCGGCAGCCCCTGCAGCCCCAGCGGCCAACACGGCCGTCCAGAGCGGCAAGTAAGTCCACCGTGATGCAGCGGCTTGTGCAACTGGCGCTGGACCTGTTCGATCCGACGCCTGTTGCGGCAGCACCTGCGGCAGTGGCCCCGCCTGCAGGGATGCCAGATCTCAAGCAAAAAATGCCCTCTGCGCCTGATGGGCAAGCGCTGATAGCTCCTAAAACTATAGTAAACCGCCCCTCCATCCCGGCGTCCCCTGCGGTGCCGCTGCCCTCGCTGCTGTCCCCCGCCGAGTTTCGCCACCCAAAGGCCAGCCGCGAGCTGCTGCTGGGCGATGCCGTGGTGGCCTATGCGCTGCAGCGCGCGCGGCGGCGCAGCATCGGGTTCACTGTGGGGGCCGATGGGCTGTCAGTGCGCGCGCCGAGCTGGGTCACACTGGGCGCCGTGGATTCCGCGCTGCGTGAGAAGTCCGACTGGATCCTGCGCAAGCTGGGCGAAGCGCGCGAGCGCCAGCAGCGCATGGAGGGCGGCCGCATTGTCTGGGCCGACGGCGCCGTGTTGCCCTACCTGGGCGAGCCTTTGACCGTGGTGCTGGACCCGAGCCACGGGTTCGCAGGCAAGGGGGGGGCGCTGGTGGCGGCGGCAGGGCAAGGCGACAGCCTGCACATCGGCCTGCCCCGCAGTGCCAGCCCCACGCAGATCCGCGACGCCGTGCAAGCCTGGCTCATGCGCGACGCCCGCCGCCACTTCACAGAGCGGCTGGACCACTTTGCCCCGCTGCTGGGCGTGCGCTGGGCCAGCCTGCGCCTGTCCAGCGCCAACACCCGCTGGGGCAGCGCCAAGGCCGATGGCTCCATCCGCCTGAACTGGCGCCTGCTTCACTACCGCCCGGCCATCATCGACTACGTGGTGGCGCACGAATTGGCCCACCTGCGCGTGATGGACCACAGCCCGCGCTTCTGGGACACCGTGGCCACGGTGGTGCCCGATTACGCGCAGCTGCGCAGCCGCTTGCGCGACGACCCCGCCCCTTTGTGGGATTGAAAAAAGGACTCTGACGATGACCGAACCAACGATTTCCCCGGCCGAAGGCTATGCAGGTGACATCACTCCTCAGCTGGCCTGGCAATGGGTACAAGCCGACCAGGCCGTGCTGGTGGATGTGCGCAGCGATGCCGAGCGCGAGTGGGTAGGCCAGGTGCCCGCCGCCGCCGCCGTGGCCTGGAAGCAGTGGCCCGGCATGGCGATGAATGCGGACTTTGACGCGCAAATGCGCGCCGCCGTGCCTGCCGGAACGCCCGCCGTGCTGCTGTGTCGCAGCGGTGTGCGATCCATCGCCGCCGCGCGCCGTGCCACCGAGCTGGGCATCACCGCGTACAACATCCTCGAAGGCTTTGAGGGTGATGCCGATGCGCAAGGCCAGCGGGGCAAGCGCGGGGGCTGGCGCTTTCACGGCCTGCCGTGGAAACAGGGGTGACGCTCATAAAAAAATAGCTGCCAGCGCTTGCTCATCAAGCGGTAGCAGCTACTTTTCCTTGAATTCGCGGGAGCCACGGGCTGTGCGCGGACCCCGGGGCGTCACATCCACCCCCGCCCCCGCCAGTGCACCCGTGGAACCGGCTTTGCCGGGCCACTGGGTGCGTCCCCCTGGGGGGAAGGCGACGCAGGCGACTCAGGGGGGTTACCTCAGTGCAGGGATGCGCAGCTTCTGGCCGGGGTAGATCTTGTCGGGGTGGCTCAGCATGGGCTTGTTGGCCTCGAAGATCACGGGGTACTTGTTGGCGTCGCCGTAGAACTTCTTGGCAATGGCGCTCAGAGTGTCGCCGCGCACCACGTCGTGGTACTGGGCTTCGGGCTCGGGGTTGGTGACCTCCATCAGGTTCTCGACGCTGGTCACCCCGGCCACGTTGCCACAGCACAGCGTGATTTTTTCCTTGGCGGCTTGCGTGGGGGCTGTGCCCTCTACCGTGACCTTGCCTTCGGGACCTGCGAAGGCCACCTGCACATTGCTGGCACCCAGGTTCTGGGCAGCGATGTAGGTCTCGATGGCCTTGCTCGCCTTGGCGTTGAGTTCATCCTGGCTGGGGGCTGCTGCCGTGGCGGCCTGTGCTTCCTTGCCGCCGAACAGCTTTTCGCCAGCTTCCTTGATGAAACTGAAAAGACCCATGTCGAACCTCCTAATGTTGCAAAAACAGGAAGGACCACTGTAGCGGCAACGGGTGGCGACATCGTGTCGGACAGGGGCGCGACACGATTTTTCACAATTTGTGGGCAGCGAGACGCAAGGCCGCCGTTGGCTGTCGCCCTCGGGCAAGGGCGCATCGCAAAACTCGGGATAATCCGCCGCATGACTTTTCTGGCCATCGACGTCGGTAACACCCGTCTCAAATGGGCGTTGTACGACGCTCCCCGCCCCGGGGCTGCGCTGATGGCGCATGGCGCCGAGTTCCTGGACCACATCGACCGCCTGGCCGAAGGCAGTTGGGCGTCGCTGCCGCATCCCACGCGCATGCTGGGCTGTGTGGTGGCGGGCGATGCCGTCAAGCGCCGGGTGCAGGAGCAAATGGAACTGTGGGACGTGGCGCCTTCCTGGGTTGTGTCATCCGCGCAGGAGGCGGGTCTCACCAACGGCTACGACCACCCCTCACGCCTGGGCTCGGACCGCTGGGTGGCCATGATCGGCGCGCGCCACCATGTGCTGGCCCAAGGCCCCGCGCGGCCGCTGATCGTGGTGATGGTGGGCACAGCCGTCACGGTGGAATGCATTGACGCCGAAGGCCGCTTCATGGGGGGGCTGATCCTGCCCGGTCACGGCATCATGCTGCGTGCTCTGGAGACTGGCACCGCGGGCCTGCATGTGCCCACGGGCGAGGTGCGGCTGTTCCCCACCAACACCAGCGACGCGCTGACCAGCGGCGGCACCTACGCCATTGCCGGCGCGGTGGAGCGCATGTACCAGCACCTGCTGCAACACTGCGGCCAGGAGCCCGCGTGCATCATGACCGGCGGCGCAGGCTGGAAGATGGCACCCAGCATGACGCGGCCGTTCGAGCTGGTGGACAACCTGATTTTTGATGGGCTGCTGGAGATTGCCGCGCGGCGGTTTGGGGGTTGACGACGCAAGTCCGTGCCGACGCTGTGACTGCTGCTGAGCCAGCGGCTGTCCTGGGCGCTGCTTGAGAAACCGGCGTGGCCCGAGCCAGTGCCACTGCGCAAGGGCCGCGGCTCCAAGCCTGCTCGCGCAGGCTTGGACGGTCCCGCAGAGCTGCCGCCTCCGGCGGCAGCACCGAGGCGCAAAGAGCCTCAGGGGGTTACTCTTCTAGTTCACTCCGCGCCATTTCCACGTCCAGCCGCTCCATGGCGTCCATGGGTTCGGCGGCGGCGGCTTTTTCGTACAGCGCGGTGGCTTCCTTCATCTTCTTGTCGCCCTCCAGCATCACCAGTGCGTTGGCGTATTCGATCATGGCAATGGCTGAGCCCGGGTTGAGCTTGAGCGCCTCCTGGAACAGCTTGAGGCCCGCATCCTTCTTGGCGCCATAGGTCATGCCGCCAATCAGCGAACCCACCTTGTCGATCACCTCGGCATGGAAGGCGCCCAGCGCGATGCGCGCATCCGCATGCTTGGGTGAAAGCGCAATGGCCTTCTCCAGAGACTCCTTCACCTTGCCACCCAGCCCTTGCGCCAGCGCCTTGGCCACACTGATGCCCTGGCTGTAGCGGCCCAGCGCGTAAGCATGCCAGTACCAGGCGTTGGCGTTGCTGGGGTCTTCGCCCGCCTGTGCCTCGGCGCGCTCGGCGACCTGGGTGAACAGGTCCAGCCGTGTTTTTTCCTTGGGCTCCAGGTAGTTGGCGTAGATGGACGTGGCCTTGTTGGCCACGGTGATGCCCGCGCCGCCGGCGGCCAGACCTGCGGCGGCGGCTTTTTCAAAGTCACCGTTGTGGAACAGCGCCCAGGCTTGCAGCACTGCGGCGTCTTTGGGGCAGGGTTCGGCATCGCCGCCATGCAGCCGGGCCCAGTGCTTCTTGACGCTTGCGGCGTCAAAGCTGTAGTCGCCCGCGTGAGGGAAGGGGGTCCATTTGGCCATGGTGTGTCTCCGGAGGTTCTTGTTGGTGGATGTCGGTGGCGGGTGGGCGGTATCAGCCTTGCGCTGCTGCATAGGCGCCGACCAGCTGCAGCAGGTGTGCCCGCTGGCTACTTTCAAGGTAGGGCATGAGCAGGTTGAGCACATGGTGAGCGCCACGCAGCAGGGCCGCCTGGGCGCTTTCTGGCTCCAGCGCACGGCGCGGGTCGCGCACGTACTCAAAGCTGAGCCAGTAGGTCAGTACCACCACCATGCTGGTGGCGGTGGCCTCCAGCTCGCGGGAGTCGATGTGCAGGGCTTCCGCGCGGCCCATGCCATCGAGCATGGCGCGCACGGCGCGGGTCTTGTTCTTGAGGATGGCCTGAAAGTGGGTCTCCAGGCGCCGGTTCTTGGACAGCAGGTCGTTGAGGTCGCGGTACAAAAAACGGTACTGCCAAATCAGCTCGAACTGCGTGTGCATGAAGAACCAGGCGTCTTCCACGTTGCGCACGCCATCGGCAGCGGCAAGCAGCTCCGTGAGCGAGCGCTCGTAGCGATCGAACAGCGCGTTGATCAGCTCGTCCTTGGCAGGGTAGTGGTAGTAAAGGTTGCCGGGGCTGATGCGCAGCTCGGCCGAGATCAGGGTGGTGGAGACGTTGGGTTCGCCGAACCGGTTGAACAGGTCCAGCGTGACTTCCAGGATGCGTTCTGCGGTGCGGCGTGGCGCTTTCTTCACCATGTGTGCAGGCCCTTCGCGTCGTTGTGCTTCGTTGTTTCGGTGTCTCTGATGCCTACTCTAACCCACGCAGTCATGCTGCGGTGCGACATGCCGTCTTGTGGCAAACCCATGCTGCAATTGCTTTTAACGCACTTCACGGGTTTCACCAAAAAAAGAAAAGCGGCCAGCGCGTTGTTGCACGTGGGCCGCTTTTAGCGGGCGGTCTGCTGCCCGCTCGCGCCAGTAGGGGTGAACGATCAGTTGACCGATGGGGTGCCTGCGCCTGTTTCGGCTGCGGCACGGGCTGCTGGCTTCTTGGCCGCAGCCTTCTTTGCAGGGGCCTTGGCTGCTGGCTTGGCGACTGCCTTGGCAGGAGCTGCCTTCTTGGCTGCGGCTTTCTTTGCTGGGGCCTTGGCTGCTGGCTTCGTTGCGGCCTTGGCGGGGGCCGCCTTGCTGCTTTTGGCAAGTGCGTCCACGCGGGCGCTCAGTGCCTCCAGGTCGCGGGCCGAAGGCACGCCCAGCTTGGCCAGAGCCTTGGCCACGCGGTCTTCAAATATGGTTTCGAGCTTGTCCCACTGGCCCTGGGCCTTGGAGCCGATGTCGCTGGCCATGGTGGTTACGCGGCTGGTGGCTTCGGTGATTTTTTCCTCAGCCACCGCCTGGGTCTTGCGCTGGATGGTCAGGCCTTCCTTGACCAGGGCTTCAAACACCTTGCCACCTTCTTCTTGCGCCTTGGAGAAAGCGCCCAGGCCCGCCAGCCAGATCTGCTGTGCGGAGTCCTTGACGGTGCTGGACAGTTGGGCGTTGCTCTTTTTCTTGTCAGCGCTGAGTTTCTGCAGTTTCTTGACCATAAGGCCTCCGTGGTGCGGTTGGTTGGGGTTGCCGGGGCAATATTGCCTTCGACGCATGGCCGCACTGTACGCCGCACGGTGCGCAAGGTGTAGGCGCGCGCTCCTAAAAATATAGAGCGTGTCATCTAGCGTGCGCTGTCGCTGGCCACCTAGCATCGGCGCGGGTTTCTGCTGAATCGGGGGGCGCAGGCCTTGGGCAAGAATGAAGTTCTCTCAGAGGAGTTTTCCATGCAGTATTTCGTGACAGGGGCGACAGGGTTCATTGGCAAGCGGCTTGTGAAGAAGCTGCTGGAGCGCAAGGGTGCTGTGGTTCACTTTCTGATCCGCAAGGAGAGTGTCGACAAGGTCGCCGACCTGCGCAGCTTCTGGGGTGTGGGGCCCACGCGTGCGATCCCTGTGTTTGGCGACCTCACCGCGAAAAAACTGGGTGTGGCTGCGGAAGACGTCAAGAAGCTCAAGGGCCAGATTGATCACTTCTACCATCTGGCTGCCGTCTACGACCTGGGCGCTGACGAAGAAACCCAGGTGGCCGTGAACATCGAGGGGACGCGCAACACCGTGGACCTGGCCAAAGCCATCGATGCAGGGCATTTCCACCATGTCTCGTCCATCGCTGCTGCGGGCTTGTACGAGGGTGTGTTCCGCGAGGATATGTTCGAGGAAGCCGAGGGCCTGGATCATCCGTACTTCCAGACCAAGCACGAGAGCGAGAAAATCGTGCGCCAGGACTGCAAGGTGCCCTGGACGGTGTACCGCCCCGCCATGGTCGTAGGCGACAGCCAGACGGGCGAGATGGACAAGATTGACGGACCTTACTATTTCTTCAAGCTCATCCAGCGCCTGCGCCAGCTACTGCCCCCCTGGATGCCCACCGTGGGCCTGGAGGGCGGGCGCGTGAACATCGTGCCCGTGGACTTCGTGGTCAACGCGCTCAACGTCATCAGCCACCAGGCGTCCATCGCCAAGAAATGTTTTCATTTGGTGGACCCTGTGGGCTACCGCGTGGGCGATGTGCTCGACATCTTCAGCCGCGCTGCCCACGCGCCACGCATGAACCTGTTCATCAACGCTGCGCTGCTGGGGTTTATCCCCAAGGGTGTCAAGAAGAGCCTGATGGCCATGGCTCCTGTGCGCCGGGTGCGCAACGCAGTCATGAAGGATCTGGGCCTGCCCGAGGACATGCTCACGTTCATCAACTACCCCACGCGCTTCGATTGCCGCGAAACCCTGGCGGCGCTCAAGGGCTCGGGCGTGGCTTGCCCCAACCTCAAGGACTACGCCTGGCGCCTGTGGGACTACTGGGAGCGCAACCTCGATCCCGAGCTTTTCATCGACCGCAGCCTTAAGGGCACGGTGGCAGGCAAGGTGGTGTTGATCACGGGCGGCTCTTCCGGCATTGGCCTGGCCGCAGCACACAAATTTGCAGAGGCGGGGGCTACTACCATCATCTGTGGGCGCGACCAGGACAAGCTGGACGAAGCCTGCGCCGAAGCCAAGGCCAAGGGCTACCAGTTCATCGCCTATTCGGCCGACATTGCCGACATGGCCGACTGCGACCGCTTTGTGCAGCTGCTTATCGACAACCATGGCGGTGTGGATTTCCTCATCAACAATGCAGGCCGTTCGATCCGCCGTGCCATCGAGTCGAGCTACGACCGTTTCCACGATTACGAGCGCACCATGCAGCTCAACTACTTTGGTTGCCTGCGCGTGACCATGGGTCTGCTGCCCGGCATGGTGGAAAAGCGCAAAGGCCATGTGGTGAACATCAGCTCCATCGGCGTGCTGACCAACGCCCCCCGCTTCTCGGCCTACGTGGCCAGCAAGGCCGCGCTGGACGCCTGGACGCGCTGCGCCTCCAGCGAGTTTGCCGACCAGGGCATCACCTTCACCACCATCAACATGCCGTTGGTGCGCACGCCCATGATCGCGCCGACCAAAATCTACAACAACGTGCCGACGCTGAGCCCGGAGGAGGCGGCCGACATGATCGCCCAGGCCTGCATCTTCAAGCCGGTGCGTATTGCCACGCGCCTGGGCATCACCGGCCAGCTGCTGCATGCGCTGGTTCCACGCGTGGCGCAGATCACCATGAACACCAGCTTTCGCATGTTCCCGGATTCCACTGCGGCCAAGGGCGGTGGCAAGGACGCCAAACCGCAGTTGTCGGCCGAGGCGGTCGCGCTGCAGCAGATGATGCGTGGTATCCACTTTTGAAGCTGCGCCGCTTCGCTCGGATTGGCCCGTGTTGAACCCTGTTACCCAGAGGTCAAGCGGGCAGGGATAATCACAGGTTGTGCCAAGTTGGCATTACACACAGCCTCCCTATGATTCTGGTAACTGGCGGCGCGGGTTTCATCGGCGCCAACTTTGTTCTTGACTGGCTTGCTGCCTCCAGCGAGCCCGTGGTCAACCTCGATAAGCTCACCTACGCGGGCAATCTGCACAATCTGGACAGCGTGCAGGGCGACGCGCGCCACGTCTTCGTGCAGGGCGATATTGGCGACTCCGCACTGGTGGCCCGCCTGCTGGCCGAGCACAAGCCCCGCGCCGTGGTCAACTTTGCGGCCGAATCGCATGTGGACCGCTCCATCCACGGGCCTGAGGACTTCATTCAGACCAACATCGTCGGCTCGTTCCGACTGCTCGAAGCCGTGCGTGCCTACTGGGGCGCATTGCCCGAGGGCGAGCGCGAAGCCTTCCGCTTCCTGCATGTCTCCACCGACGAGGTCTACGGATCGCTCGCACCGACCGATCCGGCTTTTGCCGAGACGCGCGGCTTTGAGCCCAACAGCCCCTACAGCGCCAGCAAGGCAGCCAGCGACCACCTGGTGCGCGCCTGGCACCACACCTACGGCCTGCCGGTGCTGACCACCAACTGCAGCAACAACTACGGGCCCTATCACTTCCCCGAGAAGCTCATTCCGCTGATGATCGTGAATGCCCTGGCGGGCAAGAACCTGCCCGTGTATGGCGATGGCATGCAGGTGCGCGACTGGCTGTACGTGAAGGACCACTGCAGCGCCATCCGCCGCGTGCTGGAGGCCGGCGCCCCTGGCCAGACCTACAACGTGGGCGGCTGGAACGAGAAGCCCAACATCGAGATCGTGAACATGGTGTGCAGCCTGCTCGACGAGCTGCGCCCCCGTGCCGACGGCCAGAGCTATCGCACCCAGATCACCTATGTGAAGGACCGCCCCGGCCACGACCGCCGCTACGCCATCGACGCGCGCAAGATCGAGCGTGAGCTGGGCTGGAAACCCGCCGAGACCTTCGACACCGGCATCCGCAAGACCGTGCAGTGGTACCTGGAGCATGCCGACTGGGTGGCCAACGTGCAGACCGGCGCGTACCGCGATTGGGTGGAGACCCAGTACGAGCAGCAGCCCGCAGCCGTTGCGGACGCCCGCGCATGAACATCCTGCTCTTCGGCAAGGGCGGCCAGGTCGGCTGGGAGCTGCAGCGCAGCCTGTCTGTGCTGGGCACCGTCACCGCGCTGGACCACGACAGCACCGAGCACTGTGGTGACTTTGCCAACCCCGTCGGTGTGGCCGAGACGGTGCGCACCCTGCGCCCCGATGTGATCGTCAACGCCGCCGCGCACACCGCCGTGGACAAGGCCGAGAGCGAGGTCGACTTCGCGCGCACGCTGAATGCCACCACGCCCGGCGCCATCGCGCAGGAGGCTGCGAAGCTCGGCGCATGGCTGGTGCACTACAGCACCGACTACGTCTTTGACGGCAGCGGCAGCCGCCCGTGGGTCGAGACCGACACGCCCGCACCCTTGAGTGTGTATGGACGCACCAAGCTCGAAGGCGAGCAGTTGATCGCTCAGTCCGGTGCCAAGCACCTGATCCTGCGCACCAGCTGGGTCTATGCTGCGCGCGGCGGCAACTTTGCCAAAACCATGCTGCGCCTGGCGCAGGAGCGTGAACGCCTGACGGTGATCGACGACCAATGGGGCGCCCCGACCGGCGCTGACCTGTTGGCCGATGTGACGGCCCACGCCATCCGCCACCTGCAGCAGCACCCCGAGGACGCAGGCCTTTACCACTGCGTTGCTGCAGGTGAAACTACCTGGAATGCCTATGCAAAATACGTTCTGTCGCGCGCCAGTATTGAAAATATTGCTATAAAAATAATGGCAAAAGAGGTGGCGCCAGTCCCCACGAGCGCCTTCCCGACCCCGGCCGTGCGTCCGCACAACTCGCGCCTGAACACCGACAAGCTGCAAACCACGTTTGGCCTGCAACTGCCACATTGGCAGACGGGTGTGGCGCGCATGCTGGCTGAAATTCTTTGAACGGCACCCCCACATGACGCAACGCAAAGGCATCATCCTGGCCGGCGGCTCCGGCACCCGGCTTCACCCCGCTACCCTGGCCATCAGCAAACAATTGCTGCCGGTGTACGACAAGCCCATGATTTACTACCCGCTGAGCACCCTGATGCTGGCGGGCATCCGCGACATTCTCATCATCAGCACCCCGCAGGACACTCCGCGGTTTGCGCAGTTGTTGGGGGATGGCAGCCAGTGGGGTTTGAACTTGCAGTACGCGGTGCAGCCCAGCCCGGATGGCCTGGCGCAGGCGTTCGTGATCGGCGAGGCGTTTCTGGATGGCGCCCCTAGCGCTTTGGTGCTGGGCGACAACATTTTCTATGGCCACGACTTTCACGAACTGCTCGGCAGTGCCCAGCAGCGCACTGAGGGGGCTACGGTCTTTGCTTATCACGTCCATGATCCCGAACGTTATGGTGTTGCCGAATTTGATGCCCAGGGTAAAGTGCTTTCGCTGGAGGAAAAGCCCCAAGCCCCCAAATCCAGCTACGCAGTGACTGGTTTGTACTTTTACGACAGCCAGGTGGTGAACTTGGTGCGCAGCCTAAAGCCGTCTGTGCGTGGTGAGTACGAAATCACCGATCTCAATCGCCTTTACCTGGAAAAGTCGCAGCTTAGCGTGGAGATCATGGGCCGGGGCTACGCTTGGTTGGATACGGGCACGCATGAGAGCTTGCTGGAGGCAGGGCAGTTTATTGCGACGCTGGAGCATCGGCAGGGGTTGAAGATTGCGTGTCCTGAAGAAATTGCCTGGCGGCATCAATGGATCGATGATGCGCAACTGCAAAGATTGTCTTTGCCGCTCACTAAAAGCGGCTATGGGCAGTATCTGAATCGCTTGCTGCACAACGTCATCTACTAAGTAACGTGCATGACGAATTTAGGAGTGGACCCGTTTTTCGAAGATCTCAAGCGCGGCCTTGCTTTGCAAAAAGCAGGTCAGCGGCGCGAGGCTCGGTCCGTGTACAGCAGTATCTTGCAAAAGCAGCCACTGCATGCCATGGCGCTGCATCTGGCAGGGACGGTGGCTGGGCAACTTGGGTATTCACATGAAGCTGTCCAGTTGTTGCGCAAGAGCTTGGCTATAAATCCGGCCGACCCTATGGCTTGGAACAACTTGGCAAACGCACTCCAAGACATTGATGCCACGGAGGCCGCTATTGCGGCATGTGATGAAGCGATTGCCAAAGCGCCGGGATACTCTGCGGCTTGGGCGACGCGGGCTGCAGCACTTTTGGCCGTTTCGCGGCATATGGAAGCGGTGGAGGCTTTTGAGCGAGCAGTGCACCTTGCTCCTCATCTTGTAAGCGCGTGGGCAGGTTTGTGGCGTGCCCGTGCAGAATCCTGCCAATGGCAGGGGAAAGACGTAGCGCGGGAAAAAGTGGATGCAGACTTGGCTGAAGCGCAATCGCCTGCGCTGTTGCCATTCGAATCTTTGTCTTTCACGGAGGATCCAGAAGTCCATTTTCGTTGTGCCAAGGCATTGGGTGATGCGATTGCGGAGCGTGAGGCTATTTCTCCCCTCCGCACCTTTGTGCGAAGGACAGGACGCGATCGCATTAAGCTGGCTTACTTGTCTGCCGACTTTCATGAGCACGCCACGGCCCATCTGACGGCTGAAATTTTCGAGCGACATGACCGAGCCCGGTTTGAAGTCATTGCGTTTTCTTTCGGGCCTGACGACCAGTCTTCCATGAGAAAAAGACTGCGGTCTGCGTTCGATCAGTTTATCGACGTAAGAGCGCTCGACAACGAGACGATTGCAGAGCGGTTGCTGCAATCTCAGGTGGACATCGCCGTGGATTTGAAAGGATACACCCGAGGAGGGCGCACGGCAGTGTTCCTGCGCAAGCCAGCCCCCATCGTGGTCAATTATCTGGGCTATCCCGGAACAATGGGTCACTCTGCCTATGACTACATCATTGGGGATCCCATCGTCACGCCTTTTGCCGATGCGGCCAGTTACGCGGAAAAAATTGTCCAGATGCCCCACAGCTACCAGGCTAATGACACCCGACGCACCATCAGTGAGTCGGTGCCCAGCAGGCAGGAAGAAGGACTGCCTCCTGTAGGATTTGTTTTTGCGGCCTTTAACAATTGTTACAAAATCACCCCTGAGTTCTTTGCCGTGTGGATGCGTTTGCTCACGCGGGTCGCAGGCAGCGTGTTATGGCTCATTTGTGAGCAGCCAGGCATTCGCGAGAACTTGCGGCGTGAGGCCTTGTCACTGGGAGTGGCTCCTGAGCGACTGATATTCGCCAGACGTCTGCCATTGGATCAGCATCTGGCGCGTCATGTACATGCTGATGTTCTGCTGGATACTTTGCCATACAACGCTCATACAACTGCAAGCGACGCTCTGTGGACGGGTGTTCCAGTGCTAACTTGCGAAGGGCGATCTTTTGCTGGTCGGGTGGCGGCAAGCTTGCTGGCTGCAACAGGCCTGCCAGAACTTGTCACGCAGACACTGGCTGACTACGAGGCAATGGCTTTCAAATTGGCGACCGAGCCCCAATTCCTTGAGAGCTTCAAGCGGCGTATTGCCCATGACCGTGTCCGTCTTCCTTTGTTTAATTCCGCAAAATTTGTGGGCGATCTGGAAATGGCATATGCGCACATGTTTGGGCGATGGACGCAAGGCTTACCACCAGTCGCGTTTGCAGTCCAAGGGCTGAACAAAGAATCTGTCTTTTCTGCGAACCTGGGGCGCAATACTCCATCTGAACTATGAAAATTCTCAGCACTGCCATCCCCGACGTGGTCTTGATTGAGCCAAAGGTTTTTGGCGATGACCGGGGGTTTTTCCTCGAGAGTTTCAACCAGCAAGCATTCAATGATGCCACCGATACCGCATATTCATTCGTGCAGGACAACCACAGTCGCAGCGTCTACGGAGTTCTGCGCGGCCTGCACTACCAGATACATCAGCCGCAGGGGAAGTTGGTGCGTGTGGTTAGGGGCGCGGTTTTTGATGTGGCGGTAGATCTTCGTAAAAGCTCACCAACATTCGGGCGGTGGGTTGGCGAGGAGTTGAGTGAATGCAATCGTCGTCAACTCTGGGTGCCACCGGGCTTCGCGCACGGCTTTGTGGTCCTGAGTGACGAAGCAGAGTTTCTTTACAAAACCACGGACTACTATGCGCCAGCACACGAACGTTGCATTGCCTGGAATGATCCTGTTCTTGCCATTGATTGGAGATTGAGACAGCCGCCAACCCTGTCTGCCAAAGACGCGCTCGGAGTGAGTTTTGCCACTGCCGAGTTTTTTCCCTGAGCGTTTGTTTGCTTGTAGCCGCTTGCCCCTCAATGATGGGATCCGGGCTTGGTCAGATGCTCCTGTATGGATCTGTATAGCTTGTCGGAGTCGAACTGTGGATTGTGGGGATCAAATGAGAACAAATTGTGACCTCGCGCCACTAGTTGGTCTTGCCAATAGGGCTCGACAAAAAAAGACAGAAAATCCGCACCTCTTTGAGCGTGTTGATCAAATGTTTGTCCGAGATCGCGCCCACTCATAGCCCTGAGGGGGTGGAACTCTGTAACGCCGTAACGGCGGTGCCCCGTCGTGCCATACCACTTGGGAAACGATGTGCCGTAAGAAGCGTCTCCGTAGAGGCTCACTCCCGGCCGAATAGTGCCCATGCTTCTTAAGCTTAGTGAGGCCTCGATGGCGAACTTGTGCTCGTCCCAGCTCGGGTTGGTGAAGGGAATGATTTGATGTGTATAGCGTGGCGTTGCAGATAGGCAGGATTGCGCTACAACTTCGTCAAAGAATTGCAGGTACTGCGCGACCTGCTGTCCTCGGAACTTGTGCCAGAACGGTACAAGCGGGTTGTAGTAATACGACGCTTGCTCTACGGGTTGGTCGATGTGGGCTTGTACGGTGGGGAGGCGCAGCTTATGGGGAGGCAATTGGACTTGCGCTTGGCGGATCGGCGCAGACTGGGTTTTGTCCATGACGGCAATCTCTTTCGATCCCAGAAGCATCAGTTGGCCGGGACTAGACTCAAGAAGTACATCCACTTGGTGAAGCCCTCTTGGTAGTTGGCGGAAGTCCAGATTCAAGCGCCATCCCGTGTTAGTCGATCCAAATTCAGGTTTGGCTGTAAGTACGTCTTGGCGGCTCTTGTCTACCAGGGTTTTGCCTGCGAATTTTCCATTTAGGTAGACATGTACAGATGCTGGTGGAGTGTGCGGGCCTTTGGGCGCGAATGCCCATCCCGACACGGGAAATGTGCCATGTGCGAAGGAGTCAATATGATCGGTGTACCGTTTAAGTGGCTCCGTTCGGATGTCGCTCGAGGGGGGCTCAATGTCCTCAAACGATTGGTAGTTCGAGTCCAGAACCCGGTTCAATTGATTGATGCTAGGGAATTCACTTTTTAGAAATCTCTTGAATCCCTCCACTGAGGCTTGGCTGTAGTCGGTAACTCGGTAGGGTGCTTCAAAGCCCATGCCCGCCTCAAAGTCAGGAAATAAGTGATGAAGTTCGCCCAGCAGCGTAATTCCCCGAATCTTCGCCCGGGCTGAAGCGGGCAGCGTGCATAGCTCTGAGAAGAGCGCCTCCATGGCTTGCACGCGGCGCGCAGTTAAGTCGGTTTGTGTGGTCGCAAAGGTCCAGTTGTGGATGGCGGAATCGTAGTAGCGGCCCTTGGCCATGGGCCCATCGCGTGTTTGAGCGAGGTTGGCGGGGTCTTTTGCAAGTTGTTGCTCCAGAGGGGCGTCTGTCGCAAAGTGGGTGGAAAACAGATAGAGAATGACCGGGCGGTTGGTGTCGCGGATGGTTCGAACTAGGCGCTTGACGCGCTGTTTGTCTATTGCCCAGCCGTCTGCTTCTCTGTGGAAGAGCTGCAGCAGTGGGGCGGGAAGTGTGTAGCCAAGGGGCCTAGATGCGGGATGTTGAGTGTCCCGCGGTTCCATGCGGGCGAGTGTCGATTCCACCAGATGCGCTGCTGAGCCATCGGGCCCCGTGCATGATTTTGCGAGAGAGTTGGCGTCGGCGTCACCTGCGGGAGGGGGCTCAGGCAGCAAGATGCATGGGTCAACCACTGCCACCATCGGGGCGAAAAGCATGGCGGATTTGGGTGGGTGCTCAGAAGGGGGCGCCTGCGACAGTAGCGCGAAGCCGCCCCATCCGCCGACAAGTGCTAGAACCGACGCAATTGCACAGGCCGTGAAGTTCGCTGAGTTTTTGCTGGAGTGCGCGTTCATTGTATTTTGGGATCTGAAGATGATCATGTGGGCAAGGCCCGCGTCTAACTCTCAGCTATCGCCGAGTTGCTCGGCGGGGTGCTATCCGGTGTGAGTGGCATCGGGTACTTCAAGTGTGATTCCCGCAAATGAGCTCCCGGCTACACTCTTGCCCTCGCCATTCCAGCGGCAGAAGGCTACTGCTGGCAAGGTATTGTCCCAGCTTCGCGCACTGCATCTGAGTATCCATGACCATTCAAACACTTTCGACCCCTGTTGATGTGGATCACCAGGGGCTGGCTATGCAAGCGCGTATTGGTGAATTGTTGGTGCAAGCTGGCAAGCTGAGTCCGCGTGACTTGGATAGGGCTGTATCCGCTCAGCAAGAAATGGGCGGGATGTTAGGG
>NZ_QAIH01000184.1:0-2184 GCF_003060895.1 Acidovorax sp. HMWF029
GTGTAGAGGCCTGCGATGCCGTGGCCTGTGGCATCCAGGCAGCAGGTGACGCCGGTGGCGGGTCAGCCGCAGCGGCGGCAGTCCCCGTGGGCAGCTCGATGCGCACCCGCGTGCCCTGCCCCAGCGTGGAATCGACCTGCAGCACGGCGCCCACGCGGTGGGCGCGCTCGCGCATGATGCCCAGCCCCACATGCAGCGAGTCGGGTAGCACTGCAGCGATGTCGAATCCCTGGCCGTTGTCCTGCACCTCGAAGCGCCAGCGGGGGTGGCGGTGCACGAGCAGGTCCACGCGCGTGGCGGCAGCGTGCTTGCGCACGTTCGACAGGGCTTCCTGCACCATGTGCAGCACCTGGATCTGCACGTCCTGCGCCAGCGGCAGGCCGTGGCCCACCATGCCCAGCGTGGTGACGATGCCGGTCTGGTGCTCGAACTTGGACAGCGTGGCGCGCAGGGCGGATTCGATATCCTCCTCGCTGGTGCGGGTGCGGAAATGCACCAGCAGCTCGCGCACATCGGCATAACACTCGCGCACGCCCACATCCAGCTCGCTGATGCTGCGGTCGCGCTTGGCCTCGTCGCCGCGCGCCACGGCGTCGCGCAGCAGCTGGGTCTGGATCTTGAGGAAGGCCAGCGACTGGGCGATGGAGTCGTGAAGCTCGCGCGCGAGCAGGCTGCGCTCCTCGGCCACGGCCGCCTCGCGCTCCAGCGCGGTGGCACGCAGGCCCTCCATGGCGCTGGCCAGATGGCGCGTCAGGGCTTCGAGCAGCTCGCGCACCTCGTCGGTCATCTCGATTGGAGTGCGGAAGAACAGGTTCACCTCGCCCAGCAGGCGATGCTGCATCTGCACAGGAATGGTGACCATGGTCTCGAACCCCGCGTCTCGGCAATGGGGCAGCGCCACAGCGGTGGACGGCGTGATGGGGATGACGCGCGTGCGCGCCTGCTCCTGCGGCTGGCCACACAGGCAGCTGCCCGTGTGCAGGCAGTGCTCGCCCTGGGCCATGGCCTGGGGAAGGCCGTCGCCCGCCAGCAGCACATAGCGCTCGTTGGCCTCATTGGACCAGCGCACGGCGGCGGCATCGGCCCCCGCAACGCGGCGGATCTGCTGCACAAAGCCTTGCGCCAGCAGCTCAAGGCTGCCAGCGGTGTTGGCCAGGGCACTCACCTCGTACAACGCGGCCAGGCGCTGGTTCTGTACCGCAATGCTGGCGGTTTTCTCCACCACCTTGTGCTCGAGATCGTCATGCGATGCCTGCAGCGCGTGGGCCATGAGGTTGAAACCCGCCGAGAGCTGGCCGAACTCGTCATCCGTATCCACCGGCAGGCGCGTGCCCAGCTCGCCCTGGCGCAGGCGGGCCTGTGCCTGCTGCAGGCGCGCCACGGGGTTGATGACCAGTAGGTAGCTCACGGCCATGAAAGTCACGGCCGCCACAATGGCCAGCGCCATCATGAACAGCTGGAACAGGTGCAGTGCGGCGGTCCAGCCCGCGATCTGGATCTCGATGGCGTCCACAAAACCATCCACCTGCGCCACAAAGGCGTCGGCCTGGGCCAGGGCCAGCGTGCGGTCGGGCGGTTGCGAGGCCACCCAGCGACTGCGTGCCAGGGCCCACTGGCTGCGGATGGATTCAAAGCGGGAGCGGGTCTCGTCGCTCCAGGGTACGAACAGAGGGCGCGAGGGGTCGCCCGTGCGCAGCAGCTCCAGGCTGGCGTCGAACAGGCGGGCGCGCTCCTGCACCACCTCGGCAGGCTCTGTCTGCAGCACCAGCACCATGCGCAACATGTTCATGCGCAGGCGGCCGGCCTCGTTCACGGCGGCGGCGCCGCCTTCGAGTTTCCAGGTCACCCACAGCGTGAGGCTGATGGACGCCAGCGCCACCAGCAAGAAGCCAGCGCCCAGGGCCAGGAGCTTTGTGGTGAGCGTGGGCTTGGACCGCATGGGGCGCAGTGTAGGCAGGGGGGGGTTGAGGTTTCTTGACCTGCGTCAAGCGCGCCCCGCGTAGCATCGCGGCATGCAAAGACCATCCCCTTCTTTTTCGCGCGCCCGGCCCCTGCCGATGGCGCTGGGCTGTGCGCTGCTGGTGCTGGCGGGTTGCGCTGGCCCACAGGCATCCGGGCAGGCACCAGGCGTCCTCGCGGCTACAGCCACGCCATCGTCCCCCTGGCCCGAGCGCCTGCACAGCC
>NZ_QAIH01000184.1:2194-18695 GCF_003060895.1 Acidovorax sp. HMWF029
TGTGCTGCTGCTGGGCGAGCAGCACGACGCGCCCGACCACCAGCGCCTACAACGCGAGGCCGTGCTTTGGCTGGCGGCACGCGGCCAGTTGGCGGCCCTGGTGCTGGAGATGGCGGAAAGCGGGCACAGCACCCAGGCGCTGCCACCAAGCGCCACCGAAGCCCAGGTGCAGGCTGCCCTGCAGTGGAACGACGCCGCCTGGCCCTGGAAGGCCTATGGCCCGGTGGCAATGGCCGCCGTTGCCGCCGGTGTGCCTGTGCTGGGCGGCAACCTGCCCCGCGCCCAGATGCGCGCGGCCATGCAGGACACCGCCTGGGACCGGCACCTGCCACCCCCTGCGCTTGCGCGCCAGATCACCGCCCTGCGCGATGGCCACTGCGGCCTGTTGCCCGAATCTCAGCTCGCCCCCATGGCGCGGATTCAGGTGGCCCGCGACGCCAGCATGGCCCGCACCGCGCAGCAGGCGCTGCGCCCCGGCCAGACCGTGCTGCTGGTAGCCGGGGGCGGCCATGTGCTGCGCAGCCTGGGCGTGCCCACGCACTGGCCCGAGAATTTGAAGTCAAAAGTGGCCCTTGCGCGCGTTGAGCAATCCCAAGCAGCTATCAAAAAAGAAGTGCTACCCCATCCCGGCACTGGCGCCATCACACCCGTCGACGCCGATATGGTGATACCGACCCCGGCCCTGCCGCCCCGCGATGCCTGCGCAGAGCTGCGCGATCAGTGGCGCACCGCGCCAAGCGGCCAGCGCCAAGGATGACCTGCACAACCCCCGTGAGGCCGCGCAATCAGAGCCACACAGGGACCACAGGCAGGCATGCAGACCATCCCCGGAGGTTTGCTCCCAACCTACGGCACAGCAGGCGCAAACGGTGGCGTTGGCAGCGCGGACAGGGGCGGCTGCGCCCGAACCAGCGCAGCAAAGTCTTCTGCTGACAGCGGGCGGCTGCACAGGTAGCCTTGGTAGGTGTCGCAGCCCCGCTCGCGCAAAAAGGCCAGCTGGCCCTCGGTCTCCACCCCTTCTGCCAGCACCGAAAGGCCCATGCTGTGCCCCATGGCAATGATGGCGGCGCTGATGGCCATGTCGTCTTCGCTTTGCGGAATGTCGTGGATGAAGCCCTGGTCGATCTTGAGCACATCGATGGGAAACCGCTTGAGCTGCGCCAGCGACGAATAGCCGGTGCCAAAGTCGTCCACAGCCACGCGCAGTCCCAGCCCGCGCAGGCGCACCAGCACCTGGCGGGCCTCGTCGGTGCGCTCGGCCAGCGCGGTTTCGGTGATCTCCAGCTCCAGCAGCCGGGCCGGGAAGCCCGAGTCTGCCAGCGCGGCCGACGCGCAGCCCGCCAAGTCGGTGAGGTGGAACTGGCGCGGCGACACATTCACAGCCAACATCAGCTCGGGCAGGCCCGCCTCGCGCCACGCTTGGCCCTGGCGGCAGACCTCGCGCAGCACCCACTCGCCCAGGGGGCCGATGACGCCCGAGGACTCAGCCACCGGGATGAAGCGCGCGGGCGAGATCAGCCCTTCCTGCGGGTCGTTCCAGCGCACCAGCGCCTCGGCGCCCAGAATACGGCCGGTGGCAATGTCCACCTGCGGCTGGTAGTGCATCAGCAGGTGGCCCTGCATCAGCGCCAGGCGCAGGCGCGACTCCAGCTCCAGCCGCTCGCGTGCAGCCTGGGTCATGGTCTCGTGGAAGAAGCACCACGCGCCCCTCCCCCGCTCCTTGGCGCCATACACCGCCGCATGCGCGCCCTGCAACAGCAGCTCGGCGGTGCTCGCATGCTCCGGGAACATGCAGATGCCCACACTCACACCGGCCACCACCTCCAGCCCGTCGGGCGAGCGCCAAGGCTCGGCCACCGCCTCAATCAGGTGGCGGGCCATCGCGGCAGCGCCGTCGGCATGGGGCAGATGGCGCGCCACAACGGCCAGCTCGTCGCCAGCCATGCGCCCCAACACATCTCCCGGACGCAAGGCCGACTGCACCTGCCGTGCAATGTGCTTGAGCACCTCATCACCCGTGGCATGGCCATAGCTGTCGTTCACATCCTTGAAACGATCCAGGTTGAGCAGCAACACGGCGATGTTCTCGCCGCTCGCGCCCGCCTCCTGCACGGCCAGCTCCAGCTGGTGCCCAAACCAGGTGCGGTTGGACAGACCGGTGAGCGCATCGTTGTGGGCCAGGAACTCAAGGCGCCGCTGCTGAGCTTTTTCTGCGGAGATGTCGGTGAACATGCACACGTAGTGCGTGATCTCGCCCGCCGGGTCGCGCACTGCCGACAGGGACATGTGTTCGGGGAATATCTCGCCGTTCTTGCGGCGGTTCCAGATCTCGCCCTGCCAGTGGCCGGTATCGAGCAGCGTCGCCCACATGGCCTCGTAAAACGCCTGGTCGTGGCGGCCCGACTTGAAGACACGCGGGGTCTTGCCCAGTAGCTCGTCCTCGGTGTAGCCCAATAGCCGCGTGAATGCGGCGTTCACCGACAGGATGCGACTGCTGGCATCGGTCACCACCACGCCCTCCATGGTGTTGTCCACCACAGTGGCCGCCAGCCGCTGGCGGGCCTCGCTGCGCCGCAGCGCAGCGCGTGCGGCTTTGATCTCGTCCAGGTCCTGCACCACACACACCAGGTGCGCGGGCTCGTCGCTCTCCACAGGCACCAGGGTCACGGTGCACAGCACGGGCACCTTGCGGCCATCGTCCAGGCGCTGGCACTGGCGTTCGCTCACATAGTGGTCGATCTCGCCCGCCATCAGGCGCTCTAGCTGGCGCGCGGCCCAATCGCGGTCCTGGGCAATCATCACTTCACGGAAGTTGAGGGCCAGCACCTGCGCCAGCGAGCCCCCCAACATATCGCTCAGCCGCTGGTTGGCCCAAAGAAACTGCCCGTCCAGCGCTACGCGCGCAATGCCTGCGGGCGCGTGGCGCACGATCTGCGTCAACTCGCGCGCTATGGCCATGCGCACCTTTTCGGCGTGGCGCATGCGCCGCAGCAGCCACCAGGCCAGGCCACTGGTGAGCAGCACGTAGCCCCAGACCTTCCAGATCTGGAAACGGGTCAGCAGATCGGGGTCGGAGACCCAGTGGGCCAGCAGCGCATCGCCCACGAGCACCCAGGCCACACCCAGCACCAAGTACAGCAGCATGCCCCGCCAGGGGACCAGTGGTGGGGCATGCCCTTCTTCTCCCATCAAACTCCTCGTGTCATACCGTTCCACGGCCTTGTGCCCTTGCTGCGACAATTGCACAGCTATGACGACCAACGCCTACATCCTTACCCTGTCCTGTCCCGACCGCCTGGGGCTGGTGCACGCTGTCTCCGGCTTTCTGCTGGAGCACGGCGGCAACATCGAAGAAGCCGCCCAGTACAACGACCACGCCACGGGCCTGTTCTTCATGCGGGTGCAGTTTGCCTGCGACCAGCACGACCACGCCACACTCAAGTCACGCCTGACGGCCTTTGCCGAGCCTCACCAGATGCGCTGGACGCTGCACGCCACCGCCGCACCCATGAAAACCGTGCTCATGGTCAGCAAAGAGGGCCACTGCCTCAACGACCTGCTGTTCCGCTGGAAAAGCGGCCTGCTGCCCATCGACATCCGCGCCATCATCAGCAACCACCGCGACTTCTACCAGCTGGCGGCCAGCTACAACGTGCCCTTCCACCACATCCCGCTCACCGGCGCGACCAAGGCTCAGGCAGAAGCAAAACAGTTTGAGATTATCGAGGCCGAAGGAGCCGAACTGGTGGTACTGGCGCGTTACATGCAGATACTTTCTCTTGACCTATGTCAAAAGTTAGCCGGACGGGCGATCAACATCCACCACAGCTTCCTGCCCAGCTTCAAGGGCGCCAAGCCTTACTACCAGGCGCATGACCGGGGCGTGAAGCTGATCGGCGCCACCGCCCATTACGTGACTGCGGACCTGGACGAAGGCCCCATCATCGAACAGGACGTGGCCCGCGCCGACCACACCGACACGGTGGAAGACCTCACCGCCCGTGGCCGCGACACCGAAAGCCAGGTACTGGCCCGCGCCGTGAAGTGGCACAGCGAGCACCGCGTGATCCTCAACGGGCACAAGACGGTCATCTTTCGTTAGCACTCACTCTGCACAGCCCCATGGCCACGGCACTCCCGTCGTCCTTCCTCAGCAGCGCGGCCCGGCGCATCCCGCCCATCCAGTGCCTGCTGACCTTCGAGGCACTGGCCCGCCTGCGCAGCGTGACGCAGACGGCCGACGAGCTGTGCGTGACGCCCAGCGCCGTGAGCCACCGCGTGAAGCAGCTGGAACAGATCCTGGGCGTGCAGCTGTTTGGCCGGGCGGATTTTTCGCTCACTACCGAAGGCAGCGCCTACCTGGCCCATGTGCGCGAGGGGCTCACCGCGCTGCAGCGCTTTCCGGGCCAGGCGGTAGCGCCCGGGCGGCGGCGGCTCAAGCTGGCGGTCACGCCCACGTTTGCGCGCACCATCCTCATCCCGCGCCTGCGCCAGTTCACCGAGGCCTATCCCGAGATCGACCTGGCGCTGCAAGTCTCCATCCCGCTCTTGGACGTGGTGGCCGAAGACGCCGACCTGATGGTGCGTTTCGGCCCCGGCCACTATGCCGACGTGGAGCATGTGGAGCTGGCGCGCGACGTGGTCACGCCCCTGGCTTCGCCCGCGTTCGTGCGCGAGCACGGCCCCTTTGACCGCCCCGAGGACCTGGAAGGCGTGCAGCTGCTGCGCAGCCCGCTGGAGCCCTGGCGCACCTGGTTCGCCCCCACGGGCCTGGACTGGGCTGAACCCAGCGAGGGCTCGCAGTTCAATGACATCGGCCTGATGTGCGACGCCGCCGCCGCCGGCATGGGCGTAGCGCTGGTGCGCCTGAAGCTGGGCGCGCCCTGGCTGGAAAACGGCACCCTGGTGCGCCTGTTTGCCCACGACGCCCCCAGCCCCCACGCCCACTACCTGTGCTGGCGCACCGGCACCATGGACCGCTGGGAATGCGCCGCGTTTGCCGAATGGCTGCGCAAGACCATGGCGTAAGCCCTTGAGCGGCTTCGCTTCATCCCTCACGCCAGCGCGGCGGGGCAGCCATTGCGGCGCGTCTGATGACCTTGGTGCACACCGGCTTCATGTGTCCGGTCAACCGGTCCGTCTTTAAAAAGCTATGCGCAATGCTCCGTCAATTCCTCCGGAACGCTCAGTCAATTGGCGTGCGCTGTGCCCACCTAGAATCAGGCCGCCGCTCTTGGACAGGCCGAAGGTGGCGCACTACGAAACGACACAGAGGGAACGCATGCCCACCACCACTCCGCTGCGCCACAAGGTGCTTTCGCGCGCCGTTGCACTGGCACTGGCCGTCAACTTTTCCATGCCACCGGCATGGATGACGGCGCAGGCAGCCAACCACCAGCTCACCCATGTACGCGATGTGAACATCGTGGACTACGTGGTCAACGTAGACTGGGACTTTGACAACCCGCCCAGCCAGGTGGGCAATGCCGCACAACGGCTCGACCGCGCCTACATCACCGAGGTGATACGCGTGATGGCCCGCAGCAAATTCACAGCCACGGAGGGGCGTCACCGGGTGGGCCATGTGTTTGTCTACAAAAACGGTAAGTTCGGCAACAACGTGGACATCCGCCTGCTCAACTCCGAAGGACGCTCGTCGGCCAACGTATCGGGCTGGGGCAGCCGGGGCGCCACGTCCAACAACCACCTGGGGTTCCAGGGCACGTTTGAATCGGTGGACGCGCTGGGCAAGGTGATCAACCACGAGCTGGGGCACTACACCTACGGCCTGTACGACGAGTACGTGGAAGAAGGCGCGCCGCTGAAGACCGACGACCCAGGCAGTCCGTCAGGCAGGGACACGCCCAAGAACACGGCCATGAACAACCACCTGCAGTTCGTGACCCTCTCCACGCCCGCCGACTACCGCGACGCCAGCCAGCGCCAGACAGCCCAGGCCCGCATGATGGCCACCAGTGCCGACGGCAGCGGCGGCAGCGCGTGGGAGATGCTGTCGCGCCCGGCGGAGCAAGACCCGGCCCAGGCACGCGGGCAGGGCCGCACGTTCTTCGAGGCGTTTCGCGGCGTCAACCCGCAAACCCTGGAGCTCAAGCGCCCGGCCGACGGCTTCGATGCCGACCTGCGGATGGTGTTTGCACCCGAGCCAGTGTTCCGCGACGTGATCGTGGTGGACCGCACCTTGCCCGCTGCGCGGCTGGCCGACCTGGTGCAGGCCGCCAAGACGCTGGTCGGGCAGTCTGCGGGCGATGTGCAGTTCGCCGTCGTTACATCGCCGGGCGATGCGGCGGCACTGGTGTTCACCACGGCGGACACAGCAGGCAAGCAGGCGCTGACGGCGGCACTGGACGCCATTCAACCGGTGCCGGACGGCACCTTCAACGGCCTGGCTGCCTTTACCCAGGCGTACAAGCTGATTGCCGGCGTGCGCCAGCCGGGCGACCTGGCCACGCTGCACCTGCTGACGGGTGCTGAAACCCAGCTCCCGCAAGAGGCTGTCACCACCGCGCGCACGGCACGGGTGTCGGTGAATGCCCTGGGCCTGTCGGGCGGCGACGCGCAGGCCCGCACCTTGCGGACCAAGCAGGCGCAATTGCAGTCGGTGGCGGGCGCATCGGTCAACCTGAGCCAGGCCTCGTCACTGACAGGCGGCAGCTACAACGTGGCGCGCAACGGCGCGGAGGCGTCCAAGGACGCATCCCGCGCCTACAACGAAGCCCACGCCAACCCGGTGGCATCGGTGCGGGGCGACGGCAGCGCCCCCCTCAAGGCCGGGCGCAGCTTCAGCAGCAAGTTCCGCGTAGCCAGCCCGGCGGTGGATGGCGACGTCGAGGTGGAAACCTACTTCGACCCCGCCGATGCGGCCAAACTCAGCTTCAGCCTGACCGCGCCGGACGGCAAGGTCTACACTCCGACCACGCCCACGGCTGGCGTGGGCTTCGAGGCCGACGCGGCAGAGGGCGTGATGCTTGTGCGCATCGGCTCCCAGGTGCCCGGGCGCGCCGGAGTGTGGTCCATGGCGGTCACGGCCAGCGCCGACATGGTAGATGGCCTGGGCCTGGATGTCAGCAGCGCATCGCGCATGCAGCTGGCCGCCTACGTGTTGGGCGGCACCAGTGACAAAGCGCAGACCCCGCCCGTGCTACGCGCAACGCTGGGGGGCGACAAGCGCGTGAAGGGCGCGGTCGTGAACGCATCCATCTATGACGAGGAAGGCACGCTGCTGGCAGACAGCCTGGCGTTGCGCGACGATGGCGTGGCCCCCGACATCCGGGCCGGCGATGGCGAGTACACCGTCTCCCTCAAGGGGCTACTCAAGCCCGGCGAGTACTACGCCGTGCTCCAAGCGGTGAATGACGGCAGCGCGCGCCTGGCATCCCTGGGCGCTTTGGTGAAGGGCGCGCGCAACGAGGAGTTACCAGTCGAGGCTTTCGAGCGCGAGGTGGAGGTAGCGTTCTCGCTGGACGCAAGCGCGGCCGGTGTCATCGGCACGCCAGAGCCCGCCCCAACGCCCACGCCCGGCGCCTCCAGCCCTGACGAAGGCGGCGGCTGCACCGTCAACCCCGCTGGCCGTGACGCCTCGATGCTGCTGCTTCTGGGCTGGGCCCTGGCCGCTCTCGCGATGCGCTGGCGCCGCCGCCAAGGCTGAACGTGCCGCCCTTGGGCGTTTCACCGCCCCCATCGGCCGCAAAGCGGTGGGGACTGGGCCTGCTGTTGGCCTGCGCGCTGGTGGCGCCCGCCGTGGCCTGGGGCGTGCACCGCCAGTGGGGATGGTCGCTAACAGCTGTGTCGGGGGCATGGATGACCTGGGCGCTGCTGGGCGCGCCCCTGTTGGAGGAGACCGTTTTCCGTCTGGGGCTGCAGGCCCAACTGGAGCGCAGGCTTGTCGTCGCCGCCCAGCCCAGCCTGCGGCGCCACGCGACGGCCTGGGCGGGGGTGGCAGCTGCGGCGGCCTTTGCCAGCGTGCATGCCCCCCAGCACGGATGGGCCTGCGTGGCCTGGCTGGTGCCCGGCCTGGCGCTGGCGGCCCTGTGGACGGGCACGCGACGCTTGGCTTGGTGCGTGGGTGCCCACGCCTGGTTCAACCTGTGCCTGTGGTGGGTCAGCCGGTGAGGCCGATCCGTCCCGGGGAAGTCTCAAATGCCGTTCGGATTGAGCTTGCCAACGCCAGGGTGCCTTGTCGATGGCCCCCTCGCTCACGGAGGCTGTGAGAAAACTTCACGCCCGGCGCACTCCCCTGGCGGTCACTTGGCGCTACAGTGCCGCCGTGAGCACCAACGACACCCCCCCCATTCCGGCACCTGAACGCGCCGCACGCCAGGCCGAGGTCATCCAGGCCCTGGGCCGCGTGGTCCCCGCACATGCCCTGCTTTGGCACAGCGAAGACACCACGCCCTACGAATGCGACGGCCTCACCGCCTATCGACAGCGCCCGCTGGTGGTGTGCCTGCCCGAGACGTACGAAGAAGTGCAGGCCGTACTGCGCGCCTGCCACCGGCTGCAGGTGCCCGTGGTGGCCCGCGGCGCAGGCACGGGCCTGTCGGGCGGCGCCATGCCGCATGCGATGGGCGTCACGCTGTCGCTGGCCAAGTTCAACCGCATCCTGAGCCTGAGCCCCGAAAGCCGTACGGCCGTGGTGCAGTGTGGCGTGCGCAACCTGGCCATCAGCGAGGCGGCGGCCCCCTACGGCCTGTACTACGCGCCCGATCCCAGCAGCCAGATCGCCTGCACCATCGGCGGCAACGTGGCCGAGAACTCGGGCGGCGTGCACTGCCTGAAGTACGGCCTGACAGTGCACAACGTGCTCAAGGTGAAGGGCTTCACAGTGGAAGGCGAGCCCGTCGAATTTGGCAGCGAGGCGCTGGACAGCCCCGGCTACGACCTGCTGGCCGCCGTGATCGGCAGCGAAGGCATGCTGGCCGTGATCACCGAGGTGACGGTGCGCCTGATCCCCAAGCCGCAGCTGGCGCGCTGCATCATGGCCAGCTTTGACGACATGCGCAAAGCGGGCGACGCCGTGGCCGCCGTGATCGCGGCGGGCATCATCCCCGCAGGCCTGGAGATGATGGACAAGCCCATGACCGCCGCCGTGGAAGACTTTGTGCACGCAGGCTACGACCTCACCGCCGAGGCCATCCTGCTGTGCGAAAGCGACGGCACGCCCGAAGAGGTGGAAGAAGAAATCGGCCGCATGAGCGCGGTGCTGCGCGCCGCAGGCGCCACCGCCATCAGCGTGAGCCGCGACGAAGCCGAGCGCCTGCGCTTTTGGAGCGGCCGCAAAAACGCCTTCCCCGCCAGCGGCCGCATCAGCCCCGACTACATGTGCATGGACTCCACCATCCCAAGGAAGCGCCTGGCCGACATCCTGCTCGCCATCCAGGAGATGGAAAAGAAATACCAGCTGCGCTGCGCCAACGTCTTCCACGCGGGCGACGGCAACCTGCACCCGCTGATCCTGTTCGACGCGAATGATGCCGACCAACTGCACCGCTGCGAGCTGTTTGGCGCCGACATCCTGGAAACCAGCGTGGCCATGGGCGGCACCGTCACGGGTGAGCATGGTGTGGGCGTGGAAAAACTCAACAGCATGTGCGTGCAGTTCACGGCGGAAGAGAACGCGCAGATGTTTGGGCTCAAACACGCGTTTGATCCGGCGGGGTTGTTGAACCCTGGGAAGGTGATTCCAACGCTGAACCGGTGTGCGGAGTACGGGAAGATGCTGGTGCGCGGGGGGGCGATCAAGCATCCGGATTTGCCGAGGTTTTGAGGGCCAGCGATCTCTACGAGCCGCATTCATGGCCCGGCTGCGGCTCATTCCACTGCGCTATGTTCAGCCGAGACCCTGACCGCTCGGCGCACTATGACCATCAGGGTCGAACTTACCCCGCCGAGAATCGCGCCGGAATCAAGAACCAGAGCGACGAGATCAAAAAAACCACCAGCAACAACCTATCGAGAAGCGGATTTCTTCGCAGATAGAAACCCAGAGCCCAAAAAACTCCGGCCAACGCCAATGCCTGCGCCAGCAGCAGCGCTGTAAAAGCCCCAACGATGAAGCGCCCCCCAGCCCAGAGGGGCGCATGGACAGACAATAGATACATATTGACGGCAGCAAGGGTAGCTGCCGCCGCTGCGTAGAAAATCCACCGCGCGCAGTGAAGCAGGGAGGCCACTATCGGAGCCCTCTGGAATAAAGGTATGCCGCTAGCTCCCGCCGCCGACGCTTGCCCTTCTCTGTGTTGGGCGCGTAGCAAAAATGGCCTGACGCTTCGACCATCTGTTTTCCCAAACTCGGTGTAGACAACAACAGTTTTTCACGGCTCATGCCTGCATACAACGGATCACCTTGAGCTGTCAGGTCCACGACGATGACGTTTTTGATCGCCGGTGTTGTTTTCACTTGCTGCAGAAACTTCCCACTAATAGGAGAGCCGATCAGGACCAGATGATTGACAACGGTACCCCCAGCTCCGTAATTAATCGCGACCTGCGCGGCCGCAAGAGACCCGTAGGAGTAGCCGATGAGGTTGAACTGAGTGCCGCTTTGTGGAAATTTATCGAGCGGCACTTGAATGACAGATTTTCCGGCACGAAAAACATCCACGCCGATGGCTGCATCTGCAAGGGTGCCACCAGACCACTTCCTTGGATCCACGGAAATCAGTTGGACATTTTTCTCTGCAAACGCCCTCACCATGTCCAAGATATAGCCTCCGTCCATTCCAGCGCCCCCAAAAAAAAGATTTCCCGTAATCTTTTCGCCAGGAACGAAGAACCTCGACAGTGAGGCAGCCCCCGCCACTGGAGGGCTCAAATCACGACCTTTCAGAAGGCTTTGGTTTTCTTTGAAGTTCCAGGCATCGAATCCGGCAGCACCCGGCTCAAGCCCCATCGGGCCAGGGGTCGAACCATGTGGCATGTAGTCTCGCAACAAACACGCGGGTTCGCCCGAGAACGACTCATCCACTAGTTTGGTCCCCATCGGGCCCGGCACTACGTATTGCGTCAAGGCAGCTCCTAAGTCGAATGGGTCGCTAGCCTAAATTCACCGACGAACATTGGCACGGGTTTTTTGCAACCGAAAGTAGCCTCTACGAGGGGCAACGGCTCGCCCACGCTAGTGCCCTTGTTTGGTACTGGGTGAACAATATTTGTCTTGGGCAAGCAGCAGACCATGACACGGTACCGCTCAACCCCCCACCACCGCCCGCCAAATCTCCCCCGCGTGCGACACCGCAAACAGCACCAGCCCAACCAACCCGCCCACCACGGTCCCGTTGATGCGGATGTACTGCAAATCCTTCCCAATGTTCAGCTCAATCAGCTGCGTCATTGCTTCCGTATCCCAACCCCGCACCGTCTCCTCAATGTGCTGCGCAATGAACGCCGACACATCCGGCGCCAGGCCCTCCACCCACCGCTCCAGCCGGTCATTGAACGACTGCCGCAGCGCCGCATCCCCCGCCAGCGATTCGCCCATCCACAACCCCAGCTTGCCCACCTGCCGCGCGAGCACGGAGTCAGCATCCGCCAGGTCGCGCTGCAGCGCACCGCGCAGGTCCAGCCACAACGCCTGCACATAGCCGCCCACGGTAGCGTCTGTCTGCAGCCAGGTGCGGATCTCCTCACCCTTGCGCGCCCACTCCGGGTCGCTGCGCAGGCGCTCGACAAAGCGCTGCACAGCGGTATCAAACTGCGCGCGCAAGGCGTGCTGCGGGTTGGCGGCCACATCGGCCATCAGACTCTCCAGCGCGCGGGCCAGCAGGGCCGAGCCCTTGTCGCCCAGCCAGTCGCTGGGCAACAGCTTCTCGGTGCGCGGGTGGTCCTTCTTGAGCCAGGCCACGATGGACTGCGCCACCCAGGTGCGCGTCTGCTCGCTCTGCAGCAACTCGATGAGCTTGGCCAGCACGTCGTCCAGCAGGGCTTGGTGGCGACCGTTGTGGGTCAGGGTGTCGAGCACTGCCGCCAGCGCGCGCGACATGTCTACCTGCCCGATCAAGGCACGCGCTGCCTTCTGGATGAAACGCTCCACCTGCGCGTCCTGCACCGTGTCCAGCGCGGCCGATGCCAGGCGCGTGGCTTGGTGCCCCAGCAGCGCGGCGTTGCCGGGCGCCGTGAGCCACTGCGCCAGCCGCTCAGCGGGGTCGTGCTTGCGGATGAGTGACACGAGCGAGGGCACGTCCAGGAACTTGTCGCGCACAAAGGCCGCCAGGTTGCGGCCAATGCGCGCCTGGTTGCGCGCGATAACCGCCGTGTGCGCAATGGGCAGGCCCAGCGGGCGGCGGAACAGCGCCACCACCGCAAACCAATCCGCTAGCGCGCCCACCATGGCGGCCTCGGCCATGGCTTTTACACCGTTGAGCCACACACCGCGTTCGACCACGCTGGTGGCCACGAACACGGCAGTGACCAGCAGCAACAGCCCCAACGCCTGTCGCTTGGCGCGGCGCAGGGCGCGTGCCGGGTCTTCAGCGCTTGGAGGGGATAAAAGAGGAGTCTTGCTGCTCATGCCACCACGGCGCACGGGGGGCCGCCGCGCACTGCACTGCAAGGCCGCTCAGGCAGCCGCCGCAATCTGGTCCAGCGCCTTCGACAAGTGGCCCACGGTACGGTCCACGTTATGCCACTTCTCCAGACCAAACAGGCCGATGCGGAAGGTCTTGAAGTCCGGCCCCTCGTCGCACTGCAGCGGCACGCCCGCAGCGGTCTGCAGCCCCACTTCGAGGAACTTCTTGCCGTTCTGGATGCCCGGGTCGGTGGTGTAGCTCACGACCACGCCCGGGGCCTTGAATCCATCAGCAGCCACGCTGGGGAAGCCGCGCGCTTCGAGCAGCGCACGCACCTTGGCGCCCAGTTCGATCTGCTCCTCGCGCACCTTGGCAAAGCCGTAGGCGCGCGTCTCGGCCATCACTTCGGAAAGGCGCACCAGCGCGTCGGTGGGCATGGTGGTGTGGTACGCGTGCTGACCTTTTTCGTAACCCTCGGCGATCTGCATCCACTTCTTGAGGTCGCACGAGAAACTGCTGCTCGTCGTGCCCTCGATGGCCTCGCGTGCACGTTCGCTCAGCATCACCATGGCGCAGCAGGGCGATCCGCTCCAGCCCTTTTGCGGTGCGGAGATCAGCACGTCCACGCCGGTGGCCTGCATGTCCACCCACATCGCGCCCGAGGCAATGCAGTCGAGCACGAACAGCGCGCCCACCTCATGGGCAGCGGCTGTCAGCGTGCGGATGTAGTCGTCCGAAAGGATGATGCCGCTGGCCGTCTCCACATGGGGCGCGAACACCACCTTGGGTTTTTCGGCGCGGATGGTGGCGGCGACTTCTTCAGCGGGGCATGGTGCCCAGGGCGCCTGCGGGCCATCGCCCTGGCGGCGCGCCTTGCACACCACCGCACCGCCGCCCAGGCCGGTGTCGGCATCAAAGATCTGGCTCCAGCGGTAGCTGAACCAGCCGTTGCGCACGATGAGCACCTTTTCCTTGTTGGCAAACTGGCGCGCCACGGCCTCCATGCCGAAGGTGCCGCTGCCGGGCACCAGCACGGCAGTGTGGGCGTGGTAGACCTCTTTGAGCGTACCCAGAATGTCCTGCACCACGCCGGTGAAGCGCTTGGACATGTGGTTGAGCGCGCGGTCGGTGTAGACCACCGAAAATTCGAGCAGGCCATCAGGGTCGATATCGGGCAGCAGTCCGGGCATGGTGCAAAGTCTCCATCAAACAGGGGCGTCACCCCGGCACGGGGTGGGCTAAACGGGCCAGCTTAGCATGCACCGCACGGCCCACGCAGAGGCTCACCAGGTGTCGATGAACCGGTGCCCCGGCGGCGCCACCTGCGCCGACGCCAGCCCGCGTGCCAGCCAGGCCCGCGTATCTGCCGGGTCGATCACCGCATCGATCTCCAGCGTGGCTGCCATGTGCATCGCCTCGCCGTTGGCGTACGACTTGGCGAGCAGCTTGGCGAACAGGGCGTCGCGCTCGGCGCCTTCGGGCAGGGCCTCCAGCTCTTTGCGAAAGCCCAGGCGCACGGCACCCTCAAGGCCCATGGCGCCGAACTCGCCCGTGGGCCAGGCGACAGTGAACACGGGCGAATGGAAGCCCCCGGCCGTCATGCCCATGGCGCCCAGGCCGTAACCCTTGCGCAGCACCACGCTGAAGAACGGCACGCGCAGGCTGGCGGCGGTGACGAACAGGCGGCTCACGTGGCGCACCTGGGCGGTGGCCTCCACCTCGGGGCCGACCATGAAGCCGGGCGTGTCCACCAGGCTCACGATGGGCAGGCCGTGCGCGTTGCACAGTTGCATGAAGCGCGCGCCCTTGTCGGCCGCATCTGCGTCGATGGCGCCGCCCAGGTGTTGCGGGTTGTTGGCCAGCAGGCCCACGGGGCGGCCTTCGATGCGCGCCAGTGCGGTGTGGATGCCCGCGCCAAAGCCGGTGCGCAGCAGCAGCAGGCTGCCCTCGTCCACCAGCCCCGCCATCGCAGTGCGGGTGTCGTACACGCGCAGGCGGTTCTCGGGCACCACGGCGCGCAGCAGGCGCTGGTCGGGTGCGGACCATTGCGATGTGCGGCCCTGGAAGAACGACAGGTAGTGGCGCGCGGCCTGCACCGCCCCGGCCTCGTCATCGACCAGCACGTCGATCACGCCATTGGCATGCTGCACGCGGCTGGGGCCGATCTGCTCGGGCTTGAAGACGCCCAGCCCGCCGCCTTCGATCATGGCGGGGCCGCCCATGCCGATGTTGCTGGCGCGCGTGGCAATGATCACGTCGCTGCAGCCCAGCAAGGCGGCGTTGCCCGCAAAGCAGCGCCCGGCTGCGATGCCGATGACCGGCACCTGGCCCGACAGCGCGGCGTAGCTGGCGAAGGTGTGCACGTGCAATCCGGCCACGATGGGCATGTCGGTATCGCCCGGTCGGCCGCCGCCGCCCTCGGCAAACAGCACCACGGGCAGCTTCTGCGCCAGGGCAATGCCCAGCATGCGGTCGGTCTTGGCGTGGTTGCGCGCGCCCTGGGTACCGGCCAGCACGGTGGCGTCGTACGACATGACCACGGCGCGGGATTTCTCCTCGCCAAACAGCGCGCCGTTGATGCCGCCGATGCCCGTGACCATGCCGTCGGCGGGCGTGTTGGCAATCAGGTCCTCCTTGCTGCGGCGGCGCGCCTGCGCGGCGACGGCCAGGGCGCCGTATTCGATGAAGCTGCCGTCGTCGCACAGGTCGGCGATGTTCTCGCGCGCCGTGCGGCCGCCTTGTGCGTGGCGCTTGGCGATGGCCTCGGGCCGTGCGGCATCGAGCGTGAAGGCGTGGCGGTCGATCACGCGCTGCAGGTCGGGGCGGATGTGGTCGGGGTCGTGCGCAGCGCTGCCCGCCACTTGTGCATCGGCCGCGTCGTCCACCGCATCCAGCAACAACAGCGGCTGCCCCTGCGCGACGTAGCCACCGGCCACGCCCAGCAGCGCGCCCACGCGGCCCGCGTGCGGGGCCAGCAGCACATGCTCCATCTTCATGGCTTCGAGCACGGCCAGTTCGGCACCGGCAGCGACCACGTCGCCCTCGGCCACGCTGAGCTGCACCAGGCGCGCAGGCATGGGGGCCAGCACGGCGCCTTCAGGTGCCGGGGCTGAAGAATTGAAGGTTTTTTGGCCTTCTCCGCGCTCTGAACATGTCTTTGTTGCTATATTTTTTATAGCGAACGGCAGTGACGGCAGCACCGACTCCAACCAGCGCGTGTGCACTTTCTGGCTTTCCATTTCAGGTTGTGCGGCCAGGGCCTGCAGCAGAGCCAGGTTGGTGGCCACGCCGTCGATGCGGCATTCGGCCAGTGCGCGCTGCGAGCGGCGCAGCGCATCTGCAAAACGCGGGCCGCGTGTGTGCACGATGAGCTTGGCCAGCAGCGTGTCGTAATGGGGCGACGGCGTGGCGCCCGCTGCGCCGTGCGTGTCCACGCGCACGCCGGGGCCTGTGGGCAGGTCAAAGCGGGTGAGCGTGCCGCTGCCGGGGGTGGCGTTGCCCTGCGCATCCAGCGTTTCGGCGTTGATGCGCCACTGCACGGCAAAGCCCAACACGGCAGGCGGTGCGGCAGGGTCGAGGCCAATGTCCTGCAGCGTGCGGCCCGCGGCCAGCGCAATCTGCGCCTGCACCAGGTCCACGCCGGTCACTTCTTCAGTGATGGTGTGCTCCACCTGCAGGCGTGGGTTGCATTCGATGAACACAAACGGCAAGTCGTTGGAGGCCAGGTCCACCAGAAACTCGAACGTGCCCAGGCCCTCGTAGGCCACGGCGCGCGCCATGGACAGCGCGGCAGCGGTAATGCGTTCGCGCAGCGGCGCTGGCAGCGAAGGGCTGGGCGCGATCTCCACCACCTTCTGAAAGCGCCGCTGCAGCGTGCACTCGCGCTCGCCCAGCGCGATCACCTCGCGCCCGTCGCCCAGCACCTGCACCTCGATGTGGCGGGCGTTGCCCATCAGGCGCTCCACGTACACACCGTC
>NZ_QAIH01000184.1:18705-24013 GCF_003060895.1 Acidovorax sp. HMWF029
CGCCCGCCGCCACCGCCGATGGCCTTGATGACGATGCCTGCATGCGCGTGCTGCGCGAAGAATGCCTGGGCCTCTTCCAGAGATACGGCCGCCTGCGTGCCGGGCATCAGCGGCACACCCTGCTGCTGCGCCAGCGCACGGGCCTGCGCCTTGTCGCCAAACAGCGCCAGTTGCGCAGGCGTGGGGCCGATGAAGCGCATCCCCGCCTCAGCACAGGCACGGGCGAAGTCGGCGCGCTCGCTCAAGAAGCCGTAGCCTGGGTGCACGGCATCGCAGCCCTGCGCCTGGGCGATGGCAATGAGGCGCGCGCCGTCCAGGTACGCCGCCGGTCCGGTGGCGCCCAGCGCCACGGCGGTAGTGGCCGCCTGCACATGGGGGCTGGCGGCGTCATCGTCGGCATACACGGCCACGCTGGCAATGCCCAGGTCGTGCAGGGCGCGCACGGTGCGCAGTGCGATCTCTCCCCGGTTAGCAACAAGGACTTTGGTGAACAAGGTGAGCGGTGACATGGGTACTTTTGCTATTGTTTTCGAAGCTGCTAGCGCTTGATAGCCATTCGCGGAGGGGCTATTTGATTCAAACTTTGATTCAAAGGTCGCGTAACAAACGGCGCAGCACCTTGCCTGCGCCCGTGGCGGGCAGTGCGTCGATAAAACGCACCTCGCGCGGGGCCTTGTAGGGCGCCATGTTCTCGCGGCACCAGGCCACCAGGGCGGCGGCGTCCACGTCCTGGCCGGGTTTCTTGACGATGAAGGCGCGCACCACCTCGCCCTTTTCCGCATCGGGCACGCCAATCACGGCGGCCTGGGCCACGGCGGGGTGCTTGATGAGCAGGGTCTCGACCTCTTCGGGGAACACGCTGTAGCCCGAGACCTTGATCATTTCCTTGAAGCGGCCGATGAAGGTGAGGTAGCCGTCCGCATCGATCTTGCCCATGTCGCCGGTGTAGACCCAGCCATCGCGCAGCGTCTTGGCCGTGGCTTCGGGCTTGTTCCAGTAGCCCTTGAAGTTGCCGGGGCCGTGGATGGTGATCTCGCCCACCTCGCCAGCAGCCAGCGGCGCGCCGGTGTCGGGGTCCACGATGCGGATCGTGTTGCCCGGCACAGGCTTGCCCTGCGTACCCCAGCGGATCGCGTCCACGGGCATGGCGGTGTCCACCGTGTGGGTTTCCGACAGGCCATAGGCCGCCTCGTGCGCAATGCAGTGGGGCGCGAACTGCTGCCACTGCTGCGCCAGCGCCTCGGTGAAGGTGATGCCAAAGCTGGTGACCGGGTTGCGGCGCAGCGCGCTCCAGTCCATCTCGCGGGCGCCGGGCACTTGCATCAGGGCGCCGTTCATGGGCGCGATGCTGTACCACCAGGTCACGCGGTGGCGCTCCAGCGCCTGGGCCACGCCTAGTGGGTCGAAGCGGTACAGCAGCACGGCCGTGGCGCCGGTGTAGACCGGCAGGTTCACGCCCATCACCATGCCGGCGATGTGGTACAGCGGCGCCACCGCCAGCAGCGTTTCGTGCGGTGTCATGCCATTGCAGTCGGCCGATGCAGCGGTCTTGAACGTGGCGTTGCCGTAGCTCAGCATGGCGCCCTTTGGTAACCCGGTGGTGCCCGATGTGTAGGTCATGAGCGAGACGTCGTCCATCGCCAGTGCCACCGGCGCAGGCCGCGCGCCAGTGCGGGTGGCGGTCAGGAAGTCTTCGCAGCCCGCTGGCACCGGCGCCATGGCTGCGCGCATGTTCAGCAGCTCGGCGGGCACGTCGATGCTGGGTGCGCCCTCAGGCAGCAACTCGGCATAGCGCGCCACAAACACGTGCTGCAAAGCCGTCTTGGCACGCACTTTGTCCACCACGGGCAGCAGCACGTCGGCTGCGACGATCACGCGGGCCTGCAGGTCGGTGAGCTGGTATTCGAGCTCGTGCTCCTTGTTCAGCGGCCCGCAGGGGCACACGATGGCACCGATCTTCTGGATGCCGTAGTGCGCCATCACGTACTGCGGGCAGTTGTTCATGAACAGGGCCACGGGCTCGCCTTTCTGCACCCCCAGCGTCTGCAGGCGCGCGGCAAATGCATCGCTGGCTACGTCGAGCTGCGCCCAGGTGATGGGCTGGCCGTACCAGAGGTAGGCGATGCGGTCGGGCGTTTCGCGCGCGTGGCGGCGCAGATGTTCGTGCAGCGGCAGCTGCGGTGCGGTAGAGGGCATGGCGTTGTCTCCGAGGTGTCTGGAATCGCTGGTTCTTGGCGGCCACTCAGGGTTTTCTCTGAGCGCCCTCACCTGCCAGCGTCTTGCCAATATATACCGCTTGGTAGAACAATGCTACCCATGGGTATAACTCCAACGTCGCGCAAAGGACACCGATGAACCAGCAGCCCCCCGTGCAGGCCAGCGGCCGCCAGAAAGCCGCCACAGCCGGGTCGGACGAGAAGCGCGAGCGCATCCTGCGCGCGGCCGAGGCGCTGTTTGATGCGCAGGGCTACGCCAACACCACCATTGAGCAGATCGTGCAGCAGTTGGGCGTGACCAAGCCCTTTGTGTACTACTACTTTCGCAACAAGCAGGAGATCTTTGAGACGCTGTCGTGGGCGCCTGCCGTGGCGTGTTTCACCGCGATGGACTTCGCGGCGGACGATGACCGACCTGCGCATGTGAAGGTGACGGAGGGCATCGAGCGGCTGATCCGCGCCACGCTGGAGCACCACCCGTCGGCCTTCTTCCCCTACCGCGAGCCGCAGGTGTACCGGCCCGAGTACCTGGCGGCGCAGAAGGATCTGGCGAACCACTTCTACGACCGGCTGTGTGCGCTGCTGGAGCAAGGCCGAGAGGACGGCATGTTCGAGTTCAACGACACCAAGATCACCGCGCTGGCCGCCTGCAGCCTGCCGGGCTTTCTCTACAACTGGTACCGCCCTGACGGCCGCCTGTCGCAGGACGAGGTGACGCTGGAGCTGGCGCAGCTGGCCTGGCGCGTACTGGGCCTGCGGCGCACCCGCAAGCGGAACCCGGCATGAGACGCGCGGCTGCACTGCGCCCCCATCCCTGAGCACTACAACCACCGGAGACAAAAAACCATGAAAACAGCGTTTCTCACCCCCCTGGCCGCTGCGGCGGCGCTGCTGATCGGCACCGCTGCCAGCGCGCAGGAGACCTTCAAAGTCGCCTACATCGACCCGCTATCGGGCCCGTTCGCCAACGTGGGCGAGCTGATGCTCACGCACACGCAGTACGCCATCGAGGACATCAACGCCAAGGGTGGCGTGCTCAAGGGCACCAAGCTGCAGCTGCTGCAGTTCGACAGCAAGCTCTCGGCGCAAGAGAGCCAGAGCGCGCTGCAGGCCGCCATCGACCAGGGCGCCAAGGCCATCGTTACGGGTGGCTCGGGCTCCTCGGTGGTCACGGCGCTGGTGCAAGCGGCAGCGCGCCACAACCAGCGCAATCCAGGCAAGGAGATCCTGGTGCTGAACCACTCCTCCATCGACCCCGAGCTGACGGGCAAGGCCTGCAACTTCTGGCACTTCCAGTTCGAAGCCAACACGGCCATGAAGATGAAGGCCATTGCCAACTACATCAAGAAGCAGCCGGACATCAAGAAGGTGTACCTGCTGAACCAGGACTACGCCCACGGCAAGCAGTGGGCGCACTATGGCCGCGAGATGGTGGGCCTGGCGCGGCCCGATATCCAGTTTGTGGGCGAAGCGCTGCACCCCATCGGCCGCGTGAAGGACTTTGCGCCCTACCTCGCCAAGGTCAAGAGCACAGAAGCCGACTCGGTCATCACAGGCAACTGGGGGCAGGACATGACGCTGCTGCTCAAGGCGGCGGGCGACGCGGGCTACAACCTGCGCTACTTCAACCACAGCGCGGGCTCTATCCCCGGCACGGTGCTGGCGGTATCGCAGGCCAAGCAGGGCCAGCTGACCTGGGTGGCCGAATGGCACCCCGGCCAGGCCGATACCCCCAAGGTGGACGCGCTGGCAAAGACCTACAAGACCAAGACGGGCAAGGACTTTCTCGCTCCGCGCATCGAGATGACGTCGCGCTTCCTGGCGGCAGCCATCAACAAGGCCCAATCCACCGACCCGGTGAAGGTGGCGCGCGCGCTGGAAGATCTGACGATTGATTCGGTGGTGGGCCCCGTGCGCATGCGCGGCGAGGACCACCAGCTGCTGCTGCCGCAGGTGGTCAACACCATCGCGCCTGTGGACGGCAAAACCGTGAAGGCGGGCTGGGAAGGTACGAACTATGGCTTTCGCACCGATGCGGCCTACACCGGCAATGAGCTGGCCCAGGGCACGGACTGCAAGATGACCAGGCCGTAGCCCCTTGCATCGCCTTCGGCGCCATCCCCCTCAGGTGGACGACGCCCTCGGTGCGGGGCGGCCCTTGCTCGGCGTCCCTGACCTGGGTAGCGCCCATTCCGTCGGCCGAGGGCATTGCAGCCGCTGAGGATGCCAACGCGACTAATATGGTCGGCCATTCATTGACCCGCCCCACAAGGACCGCGCCCATGCCCGACTTTCGCAGCGACACCGTCACCCAGCCCAAGCCCGCCATGCGCGAGGCCATGTTCAAGGCCCCGCTGGGCGACGATGTGTTTGCCGACGACCCTTCGGTGAACGCACTGCAGGAACATGCCGCTGAGCTGCTCGGTTTTGAGGCTGCGCTGTTCGCCCCCTCGGGCACGCAGACCAACCTGATCGCGCTGTGGGGCCACTGCCAGCGCGGCGACGAGGCCATCGTGGGCCAGAGCTGGCACACCTACCGCTGGGAGGCGGGCGGCATGGCCGTGCTGGGCTCCATCCAGCCCCAGCCGGTCGAGACACAGCCCGACGGCACACTGCGCCTGGCCGACATCGCGGCGGCCATCAAGCCCGATGACCCGCACTTTGCGCGCACCCGCCTGGTTGTGCTGGAGAACACCACCGGCGGCCAAGTGCTGCCGCCCGCCTACATCGCCGAGGTGGCGCAACTGGCGCGCAGCCGGGGGCTGGCCATGCACCTGGACGGCGCACGCATGTTTAATGCCGCCACGGCCAATGCTGCACGCAACGGCACCGATGTGTACGAAGAAGCGCGCGCGCTGTGCAGCCACTTTGATTCCGCATCGCTGTGCCTGAGCAAGGGCCTGGGCGCGCCCGTGGGCTCGCTGGTGCTGGGCTCGCGCGACTTCATCCGGCAGGCCCGCCGCACCCGCAAAATTTTGGGCGGTGGCATGCGGCAGGCGGGTGTGCTGGCGGCCGCCGGCCACTATGCGCTGCAGCACCATGTGCGGCGCCTGGCGGAAGACCACGCCCGCCTGGACCGATTGGCGCAAGGG
>NZ_QAIH01000184.1:24023-35183 GCF_003060895.1 Acidovorax sp. HMWF029
AGCCAACCGGAGCCACCCAGCGCTGCAGGGCAAGATCACCGTGCTGCCGTGGCAGACCAACATCCTCTTTACTGACCTGCACACGGAGGTGGCCCCGGCCTTCACCGCTTGGTTGGCGCAGCACGGCGTGCGTGTGACCAGCAGCCTGTATGGCGGCGCCACCCGACTGCGTTGGGTGACGCACCTGGATGTGAGCGAGGCGGACGTGACGGTAGCGCTGGACTGCGTGGCGAGCTTCAGGCTGCCAGGCTGAACCCGCTCAAGCGGCGGGGTAGGTCCGTCCACCAAACACCCCGGTGCCCACGCGCACCAGGGTGCTGCCTGCCTGGATGGCGGCCTCCAGGTCGGCCGTCATGCCGAGGGACAGGGTGTCGAACTGTGCAAGACCCGGCTCCTTCAACGCGGAAATTTGGTCAAAAAGTGCCTTTGCGCGCATGTGGATTGCCAGTTGCGCTTCAAACTCAGGAGCATGATCGGGGATGCACATGAGCCCCCGCACCACCAGCCGTGGCAGGTTTGCGACAGCTCGCACCAACTCCATCGCATCGGCGGGCGCCACGCCCGACTTGGTGGGGCCGCCGTCGATGTTGACCTGGATACATATATGTAACGGCGGAAGGTGTTCCGGGCGCTGGGCCGACAGGCGTTCGGCGATCTTGAGGCGGTCCACCGTGTGCACCCAATCGAAGTGCTCGGCCACGGGACGGGTCTTGTTGCTCTGGACAGGGCCGATGCAGTGCCACTGCAGTGCGGCATCGGGCAAGGCGGCACGCACCGCGGCGATCTTGTCCACCCCCTCCTGGATGTAGTTTTCGCCAAAAGCGCGCTGGCCAGCGGCCACCGCCTCCAGCACCGCGTCAGCGCCAAAGGTCTTGGAAACGGCCAGCAGGCCGACGCTGGCCGGATCGCGTCCAGCGGCTGTGCACGCCAGCGCCATCCTGCCCAGAACCTGTTGGAGGTTGTTAGCAATCGTGGTCATAATGTTTGATAAGCGTACCAAACGATTGAGGGACTCCGTGGACATTACCCAACTGCTCGCGTTCAGCGTCAAGAACAAGGCCTCCGACCTGCACCTTTCCGCAGGCCTGCCGCCCATGATCCGGGTCCACGGCGACGTGCGGCGTATCAATGTCGATGCGCTGGACCACAAGACGGTGCACGCCATGGTGTACGACATCATGAGCGACTCCCAGCGCAAGACTTACGAAGAGTTCCTGGAGGTGGACTTCTCGTTTGAAATCGAAGGCCTCGCCCGCTTCCGCGTCAACGCCTTCAACCAGAACCGGGGTGCGGCGGCCGTGTTCCGTACGATTCCGAGCAAGATCCTCACGCTGGAACAGCTCAACGCGCCCAAGATCTTCGGCGACCTGGCCTTGAAGCCGCGCGGCCTGGTGCTGGTGACCGGACCCACGGGCTCCGGCAAATCCACCACGTTGGCGGCCATGGTCAACTACCTCAACGAATCCGAGTACGGCCACATCCTCACGGTGGAAGACCCGATCGAGTTCGTGCACGAATCCAAGAAATGCCTGATCAACCAACGCGAAGTGGGGCCGATGACGCTGTCGTTCGCGGCCGCGCTCAAATCCGCGCTGCGTGAAGACCCGGACGCCATCCTGGTGGGCGAAATGCGTGACCTGGAAACCATCCGCCTGGCCATGACGGCGGCAGAAACTGGTCACTTGGTGTTTGGTACGCTGCACACGTCGAGTGCCGCCAAGACCATCGACCGGATCATCGACGTGTTCCCCGCCGAAGAAAAGGAAATGGTCCGCGCGATGTTGTCTGAATCGCTGCAGGCCGTGATCTCGCAAACGCTGTGCAAGACCAAGGACGGCTCAGGCCGTGTGGCTGCGCACGAGATCATGCTGGGCACCAGCGCCATCCGCAACCTGATCCGCGAAGCCAAGGTGGCGCAGATGTACTCCACCATCCAGACCAGCAACAGTGTGGGCATGCAGACGCTGGACCAGAACCTGACCGACCTCGTCCGGCGCAACATCATCAGCCCCGCAGAGGCGCGCGCCAAGGCCAAGATCCCGGAAAACTTCCCTGGCTGATCTGCCACCATGTACCTTGCGGCGCCATGACCCGCCGCACACCGGAGCACTGTATGAAAGGCATTCTGAGCCTTCTGAAAATGAAAACCCGCAACAGCAAGGTGGGGGACGACCACACGGATTCCGTGTTGTTCTCCACCGCTTTTGCAGGCCAGGGCGTGGACGATTCGATGCTGGTGCCCTGGGAGGCACGCGCCGTCGAGGTGGGCGCCAAGCGCCTGCCCACCAGCCGAGGCGGCAAGCTGCTGCAGGGCCTGTGGGCCAAAGACAAGTACATGGCGCACCTGGACAAGGACGCCGTGGAGCGCATGGAACGCTTCTTCGAATTTGCGGCCATCCCCTCCAACCGCGACGTGATCCGCCAGGATGAGTACGGCAACTTCATGGTGGTGCTGCTCACCGGCACCATTGCGGTGGACCGTGTGCAGCCCTGGGGTGAGCAGCTGCGCCTGGCCGAGACGCGACCCGGCGACATCCTGGGCGAGATGTCTCTGCTCGACAGCGGCATCCGCTTTTCGGCCTGCACCACACTCACCGACTGCGAGATCGCCGTGCTATCTGCCGAGGCCATGGACGACATGATGAGCAAGGACCCCCAGCTCGCCGCCAGCCTGATTGCGCTGCTGGCCCGCAAGCTGTCGCTGCGCCTGCGCGTAGTGAGTGCACGCCTGAGCGACAACCAGAAGTGATGCAGGTGATGCAGCAACCCAAGACCCAGACCCATGAGCGTCCGACAGACGACGACCACCCCCGGGAGAGATTCTGATGGAACGCGATCAGGCCAGTAAATTCATCAACGACCTGCTCAAGCTGATGGTCAGCCGCAATGGCAGCGACTTGTTCATCACGGCAGAGTTTCCACCCGCCATCAAGGTCGATGGCAAGGTGACCAAGGTGTCGCCCCAGCCGCTCACGCCCACCCACACGCTCACGCTGGCGCGCGCCATCATGAGCGACAAGCAGGTGGCCGACTTCGAACGCACCAAGGAGTGCAACTTCGCCATCTCGCCTGCAGGCATCGGACGCTTCCGCGTCAACGCCTTCATCCAGCAGGGCAAGGTCGGCATGGTGCTGCGGACCATTCCGCTCACGTTGCCCACCATTGACGGCCTTGGCGTGCCGCAGGTGCTCAAGGAAGTGACGATGACCAAGCGCGGCCTGTGCATCCTGGTGGGTGCCACGGGCTCGGGCAAGTCCACCACGCTGGCTGCGATGGTGGACTGGCGCAACGAGAACTCGTTCGGCCACATCATCACGGTGGAAGACCCGGTGGAGTTCGTGCACCCGCACAAGAACTGCGTGGTCACGCAGCGCGAGGTGGGCCTGGATACCGACAGCTGGGAAGCGGCGCTGAAGAACACGCTGCGCCAGGCGCCCGACGTGATCCTGATGGGCGAAATCCGCGACCGCGAAACTATGGAACATGCCGTGGCCTTTGCTGAAACCGGCCACTTGTGCCTGGCCACCCTGCACGCCAACAGCGCCAACCAGGCGCTGGACCGGATCATCAACTTCTTCCCCGAGGAACGCCGCGCGCAGCTGCTGATGGACCTGTCGCTCAATCTGCGGGCCATGGTGTCGCAGCGCCTGATCCCCAAGCAGGACGGCAAGGGCCGTGCAGCCGCAGTGGAGATCATGCTCAACACACCACTGATCTCCGACCTGATCTTCAAGGGCGACGTCTCCGAGATCAAGGAGATCATGAAAAAGAGCCGCAACCTGGGCATGCAGACCTTCGACCAGGCGCTGTTCGACCTGTACGAGGCCAACGTGATCAGCTACGAAGACGCGCTGCGCAACGCCGACTCGCTCAATGACCTGCGCCTGCAGATCAAGCTCAACAGCCAGCGCGCCAAGTCGCCCGACCTGGCCCAGGGCACCGAGCACTTCGCGATTGTTTGACCGGGGCTCGCACCGGCTTTCAGGCACCCCGTCACTCCCGCTTCGCCCGCCCTCTTGGGCGGGTTTTCATTTCCACGAACCCTTAAAACCCATCACTGACATGCCAAGCACCAACCCCCGAACCTACGACGCCACCCCTTCCCGCAAGGTCGCCTTCCTGGGCCTGGGGGTGATGGGCTACCCCATGGCCGGGCACCTAGCCCTGGCCGGGCATGAAGTGACGGTGTACAACCGGACCGCTACTAAATCAGTAGCATGGTGCGCAGAGTACGCAGGCGCAAAGGCCCCAAAACATGCTACAACGCCGCGCGAGGCGGCTGCGAGTGTCGACATCGTGTTCTGCTGCGTGGGCAATGACAACGACCTGCGCTCGGTGACCCTGGGGGCCGATGGTGCGTTTGCAGGCATGCAGCCCGGTGCCATTTTTGTGGACCACACCACGGCCTCAGCCGAAGTGGCGCGCGAGCTGTATGCCGCTGCCAAGGCGCAGTGCCTGCAGTTCGTCGATGCGCCCGTCTCGGGCGGCCAGGCAGGTGCGCAGAACGGCCAGCTCACGGTGATGTGTGGTGGCGATGCTGCCGCTTTTGATGCCGCCCAACCCGTGGCCATGGCGTTTGCGCGCGCCTTCACGCTGCTGGGCGACAGCGGCTCGGGCCAGTTGGCCAAAATGGTCAACCAGATCTGCATTGCGGGCCTGGTGCAGGGCCTGTCTGAAGCTGTGGCCTTTGGCCAGAACGCGGGGCTGGATATGAAGCAGGTGCTGGACGTGATCGGCAAGGGCGCAGCCCAGAGCTGGCAGATGGACAACCGGGGCAAGACCATGGTGGACGGCAAGTTCGACTTCGGCTTTGCCGTGGACTGGATGCGCAAGGACTTGGGCCTGGTGCTCGACGAGGCCAAGCGCAACGGCTCGCGCGTGCCAGTGACTGCGCTGGTGGACCAGTTCTATGCCGATGTCCAGCAGATGGGCGGCAACCGCTGGGACACGTCGAGCCTGATCAAGCGGTTGAAGTGAAGCCCCCCTGAGGCGCTTCGCGCCATCCCCCCAAAGGGGGACGCCCCCGGCGCGGCGGGGCAGCCCTTGCGCGGGGGCACTGGGCTGGGCCGCGCCAGTTTTTTTGACGCAGCGCACTACGCGTAGAGCCCAAGAAAAAATCCCGGACCACGCAACGCAGCCCGGGACTTTGAGCCTGACATCAGATGTCAGATGCAGTCGCTCTCAGCCCCCAGCGGGCTGGGTGTCCGTCGTCACCGGCGCAGGCTGGGGCGCGATGCGGCGCAGCTCTTCTTCCGACACGATCTCGAACACCCGCACCACCTTGCGCACATCGCTCACGCCGCGCGCGATCTCGGTGGCGCGGTTGGCTTCGCGCTGTGACACGCGGCCCATCAGGTACACGATGTTGCGCTCGGTCACCACCTTGAAGGAGTTGGCCGAGATGTCCTGCGCGTCCACCAGGCTGGCGCGCACCTTGCCGGTGATGAACGTGTCGTTGGAGCGCTGGCCCAGCGAGCTGTTGGGCGCCACGGCCAGGTCATTGACCACCGAGCGGGTGTTCTCCACCTGCGAGACGATCTGCTCGACGGTCTGGCGGTCCTGGGCATTGGGTACTTCGCCAGTCAGCAGTGCCTGGCGGTTGTAGCTGGTCACGTTGACGTGGACGCGGTCGCCCAGGGTCTCGCGGATGCGGTTGGCCGCCCGCAACTCGATGCCCTCATCTTCGATCTGGGTGCCGGTGGTGCGGCGGTCCACGGCCATCACGCCGCCTACCACGGCGCCACCCACGATCAGCGGGGCACAGGCCGACAGGCCTGCAGCCAGCGCAGCGGCGGCCAGCACCGTGCAGACTGCATGGCGAGTACGGGTCAGGGTTGGGTTGTTCATTACGGAATCTCCTGTTCACCAAGTAACTGGGCATCGACGCCGTCGCACAGGCAGTGCAGCGCCAGGGCATGGACTTCACGCACGCGCGCCGCGCGGTCGTGGGGCACGCTGATCAGCACATCGGTCTCGCGCAGCAAGGCGGCCAGCTTGCCGCCGGTGCGGCCCGTCAGCACCACCACGGTCATGTCGCGCTCGTGGGCGGCTTCGGTGGCGGCCAGCAGGTTGGCGTCGTTGCCGGTGACCGACAAGGCCAGCAGCACGTCGCCTGCCTGGCCCAGCGCCCGCACTTGGCGGGCAAACTGCTGGGCCGCATCCTGGCTGGCCGCCGCTGCGGCCGTGAGCAAGGTGCTGTCGGCGGTCAGTGCGAGGGCGGCCAGCTCGGGTCGCTCGCGTTCAAAACCAGCCACACAAAAAGCGGCAAACTGCTGCGCTTCGGCAGCCGAAGGGCCGTTGCCGCAGGCCAGCACCTTGCCGCCGCTGGTCACGCAGGCCAGCACGGCCTGCACGGCGGCAGCAATGGGGTGGCTGAGGGCTTGCGCAGCCTGGTACTTCAGGTCGGCGCTGTCGATGAAATGCTGTTGGATGCGTTGCTCAAGCATGAGGCCCCGATGATACCCGCCGCGTGTTACAGCTTTTGTAGCAAACCGTACTCACTGGCATTGCCTTGGCGCCTGAACGGACGAAGGGGAACCGATAGCGTCACTGCGCGTCAAAGGCCGCCTTGAGCCATTGCACCGCCCCCTCGACCAGCACCACGTCAAAACGGCAAGGGGGCGGCGACGGCAGGCGCAGCAAATAGTGCCGGGCGGCAAAAATGATGCGCTGCTGCTTGGTGGCGCTGATGCTGGCCCCAGCGCCGCCAAATGCACTGCCCGCACGGCTGCGCACTTCGACAAACACCAGTGTGCCGTCGCGCTCGCGCATCACCAGATCAATCTCGCCACCGCCGCGTCCGGGCGTCCGATAATTGCGCACCACCAGTTGCAGGCCTGCCGCCTGCAGGTGGGCCAAGGCCTGGTCTTCGGCGGCATTGCCACGGTCACGTGTTGTGGTGATTGCAGTGGTCGCCGCAGGTTTGGCGACCCGGCCCGGTGCGCCTTCTGGTTGTCTTTTTTCAAGGAATTTCATTGAGCGCCTCTTTCGCTTCAGCCCTGGGCGCCGCACGCGATGCAGCGGCTGCGCAGCATTATCCCGAGGGCGCGCTGTACGTGGTGGCCACGCCCATCGGCAACCTGGCCGACATCACCCTGCGTGCGCTGCATGTGCTGCAGCTGGCTGACACCGTGGCCTGCGAAGACACGCGCCACACCCAGTCCCTGCTGCGCGCCTATGGCATCGACAAGGGCGCGGCCCAGTTGCTGGCCGTGCACCAGCACAACGAGGCCGAGGCCGCACAGGCCGTGGTGCAACGGCTGCAGCAAGGCCAGCGGGTGGCCTATGTGAGCGACGCGGGCACCCCCGGCGTGAGCGACCCCGGCGCCCGCCTGGTGGCAGCCGTGCACGCCGCTGGCCTGCGCGCCCTGCCCCTGCCCGGCGCCAGCAGCATCACCACGGCCCTCAGTGCGGCCGGTGCCGTGGCCCACAGCGCCGAGCATGGCGGCTTTGTGTTTGCCGGTTTTCTGCCCGTGAAGAATGCGGAACGCGCCAGCGTGATTGCGCAGCAGCTGGCCGCCGAGCCCCGCTGCGTGGTGCTGCTGGAGGCCCCCCACCGCATCGGCGAGCTGGCCCAGGCCCTGGGCGTGCTGGGCACGCGCCCTGTGACGCTGGCGCGCGAGCTGACCAAGCAGTTTGAAGAAATCACCACCCAGCCCGCGCAGGCCCTGTCTGCCTGGCTGGATGGCTCGCCCCAGCGCTCGCGCGGCGAATTCGTGGTGCTGCTGCACCCCGTGCCCGTGGCGGGCAACGACGGCGAAAGCCTGCGGGTGCTGCGCCTGCTGCTGGCCGAGCTGCCCCTGAAAAGCGCCGTGCGCCTGGCAGCCGACATCACCGGTGCGTCGCGCAACGTGCTGTACGACACCGCCCTGGCGTGGAAACGCGACGGATCGAACGGCACCGACGCTGACGCCGCAGACTGACCCCACCACCTGTGGCAGCGGTGGCAGCGGTGAAAAATCTTAGTCAAAATGGCCGTCGCCGCGCGACCATCATTCCTTAATAGCTATCCATTTGATAGCAAACACCCCGGCAACGATCTCACAGCCAAAGCCCCGCCTCTGGGGCCTCAGCCCGACACCGCCAGGCCCGCCGCCACACCACCAAACAGATCGCCCTCGACCTGCGGCGTGGCCGGGAACGCGGTCTTCAGCGCCTGACGCAACGGCCGCAGCGCCGATGAGCCCCCGGTGAGGTAAATCGCCTCCAGCCCCTGCCCCTGCCCGGTCAGCCCGGCGCTGCGCACACAGTCCTGCGCGCAGGCCACCACCTGCGCCAGCGGCTGTTCCAGAAACTGCGCCAGCCCTTGCGATGTCACTGCGGCCGCCAGGTCGGGCTCGATCCAGTCCAGCGGCATGGGCGCATCGGCATCCGACAGCGAGGCCGCAATCTTGGCCTGCTCCACCGTGTTGGCCAGGCGGTGCCCCAGGCGCTCGTTCAGCACCCACATCAGCCGCCCATGCAGGCGCGCATCGGCGTAGTCGGTGCGCAGGTTCTGCGCGTCGCGCAAGGCCCGGGGCGCGTACAGCCACTGGATCAGGTGCCAGGTGGACAGATCAAAGAACACCCGGCTCGGTACCTCACGCCCCGTGGGCCCGACGTGGCGAAAACCTAGCAAGGGCATGAGCAGGTCCAGGCTCAGGCGGCGGTCAAAATCCGTGCCTCCGATGTGCACACCCGCGGTGGCCAGCACATCAGTGCTGCGGTCGGCACGGGCCATGCGCTCCGGGCCCAGGCGCACCACGGTGAAGTCGGACGTGCCCCCGCCAATGTCCACCACCAGCACCAGCGACTCGTGCGCGATGCGCTGCTCGTAGTCCAGCGCCGCTGCGATGGGCTCGAACTGGAACGACACGTTCTCAAACCCCGCCCCCAGCGCGGCCTGGCGCAACGCGTCTTCGGCCTGCTGGTCGCGCTCGGCGTCGCCATCCACAAAATGCACGGGGCGCCCCATCACCACACGGCTGGGCAAGCCGCCCAGCTCGTCGCGGGCCTTCTGCGCCAGCATGCGCAGGAACAGGCTGATGATGTCCTGGTAACTCACCATCTTGTTGTGCACGGCTGTCTTGTCCTGCAGCAACGCGCTACCCAACAGGCTCTTGAGCGAACGCATCAAGCGCCCCTCGGTGCCCGCCAAGTACTGCCCCACGGCATCGCGGCCAAAGTGCGTGCTGTGGTCCTCGCCATTGAAGAACAGCGCCGTCGGCAGCGTGTGCGCCGCCCCTTCCAGCGCAATCATCCGCGCTGGGCCCGCGCCTTGTCGTACCGCCATGGCGGAATTGGAAGTGCCAAAGTCGATACCGAGGGTGGTGTCGTGCAGAAGGGACATGGGAGACGTGCGGGAGAGACTGAAAGGAGAACGGGCATGCGGCAGATCGAGTCGTCCGCCATGCCTGCGCAGCAAAGGCAACATCTGCCTGATCACGGGCGACACAAGAGGCCTTCGCCCATCACGGACACCGTGGTTGCAATGCGAGAAATTGAAAAAGCCCTTGATTCTTTCAAATCAAGGGCTTTTTATATGGTGGCCTGGGGCGGAATCGAACCACCGACACAAGGATTTTCAAGACAACGCCCAGTTTCGGAGTAGCTGCGCCCAAGCCTAAGAATTGTAACGATTTTTCGCGCTCCGTCTGCGCCTCCCCTGGGTGCTTCCGAACTGACCGCCGAACCTTTCGTCCGCCCCACCTGACGAGCCACCACTTTTCCAATCGAATCAATGTGTTGGCGTTGCCGCCTCCGAACCCGCCGACCGAGCACCCTCCGTGACACCGGAGGTTCTCTTCGTGGTAACTCCCGCTGTTCCCTGCTGCATAGGCATCGGGCAGAATTCGGCCAGAAGCGGCCAGTGGTGCGCCTGAAAGCGCACGCTCAACGTTTGACATGAGAGGCTCGACACGGCTTGCCTGGGCGAGTCCTCTCGATGGAAGGTTTATGCGGCTCTGTCTACAGCGCGAGTAGGTTTCGAATCGCGACCTCGGTTTGCGACCAATCCTTCATCCAACCTGGTCTAACGCCCAAATGCACAAGTGCTTCATCGCGAAGGGTCATTAGTCCCGACGCAGCCGGTTCTGTAGTGAGCCAGATGTGATGAGGCGTCATCTCCTTGAGGCCAGTCATTGCATTGAGATCTTGAAGTGCACTTTGATTGGATAGGGCCAGCCATCTGCGCATGTTGGGGTCTGACATGGAAAAGCCGAAGAAAAGCATGCTCGTGGTTTGAGCGTGAAACATGAACAGAGTCTCTGCCCAAGACGACGCAACGGTCGCAACTCGGATGTATTCGCTCTCTAGAAAAACTAGTCTGTCTCGTGAGTCTCTTGGTTCTAGCGCCCCCGCCGCAGGCTTGGGCTTGATTGCTCCGTGGCAGTGATAAACGGGTACGCGCTCCTTGGTGGAATCTAGGGGGCGAAGCACAGTCTTGAGTACGTACTTGGGATGAGAGTGCGGCGGCGGGTCTCGATAGTGTTCGTTGCGCTGATAGAGCTCAAAAAGAGTGTGGAGGAGGGTGTCGGCGTTGAAGCTAACGATTGCCTCTGGCAGTCGATCGTGCTTGACTGCATCAAGAAGAACCCTAACCACAGCAAGTAGGGACGAGGTTGCGTACTCGCGCTCAAAGAACTCGCAGACTCGTGCTACATCCTCGCGTGATGCGTTTCTTGGGCGATCTAAGACGTTGACCAGTATTCCTTCTAGCCCGGCGCTTCTACCGCGTGTGCGCAGGTCTGAGTAGAGGTGCTTTTCGATCAGATCAAAAAACTCGCTGGTGGCTCTTCCTGTCAGCTGATAGTGATTTGCACAAGACTGAATCCAACTGTCGAGGCTCCACGCACTTTCGGAGACGATGTTTTTGAAGTCGTCCTCGCTCAATCCGGTTCCGAAGGTTTCGTTGACCAGCCGACGAGTGAGCTCCAACCACGTTGGAACAATGCCACGCGACAACCCAGCGCCGACGCAGAGCGTCCATTTCCCGGAGCCTAAGTGCCCTCTGAATTTTTGGTGAGTAGCGTCTAGTTGCTTTACCGCCATGCGCGTCCTCCTCGAAATGATTGGGGAGTCGTAAAACGATTAGCGTTTATCTGACGCGAGACAAGCTGCAAGCAAAGCACACCGGCATTCATATCGTCAGATAAACCTCGTTGGAGTAAACCGCGGCCCACA
>NZ_QAIH01000185.1:0-3836 GCF_003060895.1 Acidovorax sp. HMWF029
GTCCCTGATCCCCTACGCCCTCACCCGCCCCTTTCTCTTCGGCATGGACGCCGAAGCCGCCCACGAACTCACCATGGACATGCTGGCACGCGGGCAACGCACGCCGTTGCAATGGGCATGGTGCAATGAAGTGGTGGATGACCCCATCACGCTGGCTGGCCTGACCTTTCCCAACCGGGTGGGCATGGCAGCGGGCCTGGACAAGAATGCACGCTGCATCGACGCGCTGGGCGCCATGGGGTTTGGTTTTGTGGAAGTGGGCACGGTCACCCCCAAGGGGCAGCCCGGCAACCCCAAGCCGCGCATGTTCCGCCTGCCCGAGGCCCGCGCCCTCATCAATCGCCTGGGCTTCAACAACGAAGGCTTGGAAGCCTTTTTGCGCAACGTGCAGCAAGCGCAGTTTCGCAAGCAAAACCGCCGCAACCCCATGCTACTGGGCCTGAACATCGGCAAGAATGCCACCACCCCCATCGAGAACGCCACCAGCGACTACCTCACCTGCCTGGAGGGCGTGTACCCGCACGCGGACTACGTGACGGTCAACATCAGCTCGCCCAACACACAGAACCTGCGTGCACTGCAAAGCAATGCGGCGCTGGACGCCCTGCTCTCCGCCATCGCCGAGCGCCGCGAGTCCCTGGCCACCCGGCATGCCAAGCGCGTGCCTGTGTTCGTGAAAATTGCCCCCGACCTGGATGAAGCCCAGGTGGCTGTGATTGCCGCTACGCTGCAACGCCACGGCATGGATGGCGTGATTGCCACCAACACCACCATCAGCCGTGGAGCTGTGCAAGGCATGCGCCACGCCGAGGAAACCGGCGGACTCAGCGGCGCCCCCGTGCTGGAGGCCAGCAACCAGGTCATCCGGCAACTGCGTGCCGCTCTGGGCAGCCGCTTTCCGATCATTGGCGTGGGCGGTGTGATGAGCGCCGAAGACGCGGTGAGCAAGATCCGCGCGGGCGCGGACGTGGTGCAGATCTACACGGGCCTGATCTACGAAGGGCCTGCCCTGGTCGTCAAGGCGGCCAAGGCCATCAAGGCCATGGGCTGAGCCGCACCGAGGAGTTTGGTTTTTGTTACCCCAAAAAAAGAGCCACTGTGCAGTGGCTCTTTTCATTGGACGGCCTCTGCACAGCAGAGGTTTTCATCGCCGCAGGCGCAGCAGCATGGGAAGCAGGACGCCAGCCCAGCGGATCAACCGCCGTGGCCCGGCCACTACCGCCACACCCGCGATCGCTGCCACGGCCAGAGGGTGTTCGCGGGCAAAGCCTGCGGCGCGCAGTGCCAGCGAGTCCTCCGCCCCCCCTGAGGTTGCACGCTGGCTTTCAGCCAAAGCTTGGGCCTGAGCCCGCGCGGCACGGCGTGCGCGCAACCTTTCGCGCTGAAGGGCAATGCGGTCCAGGATGCGCTGCTGCTGGGCCGTGGGTGCGGGCAGCACCGAGCGGGTTGGCTCCGACAAGGCGGGCCGGGAAGGGGTAGACGGGGTGCTCACAGGCGCTCCTTGATGTCACGCCAATCCTGAGCCAGTTCGCGGCGCGTCAATGCAAAACCGTTGCCTGCACGCTGCGCCACCGACACCAGCGCCACCAAGGCAGCCAACCACCCCAGCATCCAGACCCCCGCCACCAGCCATGCGACCAGCGTACGCTGCGGCGTATCCCAGAAGTGCACCAGCACCGCCAGCGACAGCATGATCAGCGCCACCACCGTGAGCCCGGTGACCACAATGGTCAGCACCAGCAGTTGCTGAAACCGCTGCTTCAGATCGGCCCACTCCAAGCGGGCCAGGTCCACGCGGTCTTCCACCGCAATGGCCCCCTCGATCACGTTGGCGCGCCAGCGCGCCACCAGGCTTTCCAAGCCCAGAAGCGACAGCCAGTTCATGCGGGGCGGCCCTCAGGGCCTGCCAAGGTCAGCGTGTGCATGGCTCGGCGCTCAGCGGCGCGCCAGCAGGAAGCCGACCAGGGCGCCCACGGCAAGCGCAGCGCCCGCCACACGCCAGGGTTCGTCGTGGGCATACCGGTCGGCCGCAATGGCTGCATCTTTGGCCTGACGGGCGGCATCCTGTGCGGCGCGCACAGCAGATTCGCGCACGTTGTGCATGCCATCGTCCAGGCGCTGGCGCAGCAGTTTGATCTCTGGCACCGTGTCCAAGTCCCTGTTGGCCAGCAGGCCGCGCAGATCGGAAACCAGTTTTTCCAGTTCGCCCTGGGTGGTGGTGGTGTCGGAAGCAGTCATAAAAGCAGCCTTTCTTTCAATCAACAAACGGTTCGGAAAACCCCAAAGCGGGGACCTCGAACCATCTTAGCCACCCGCCCAGAGACCCCTCGTAGGACGGGGGCGCAAGAGGTTACTGATTGCAACAAACTTACCCCAGATCAAAGCTCAAACCAGTGCGGCCACATGCTCCGCAATGGCCGTGGAACTTGTCAAACCGGGCGATTCGATGCCAAACAGATTCACCAACCCGGGCACGCCGTGTATTGCTGGCCCCTGGATCACAAAGTCGGTCGCCGGTTGGCCCGCATCGTGGATTTTGGGGCGGATGCCTGCGTATCAGGGGGCCAGCGCACCATCGCGCAGACCGGGCCAGTATTTGCGCACCTCGGCATAGAAGGCATCGCACCGCGCGGGGTCCAGCGCCAGGGCCTCGCTGCGGCTGAGCCACTGCAGGTCGAGCACTCCATTGGCCCGCGCACGCGCCTGGATCGACTCCACGCTGGCCAGCTGCCCAGCAGCTGTGGCCACCAACAGCTTGCCGCAGCGCCGGTGTGGCACCCCGCGCTCGGCGCAATAGGCGTACAGCAGCTCCTTGCCTCGCACGCACATTCGCGCCTTGAGCGAGCCGGTGGGGTAGTACAGCCCGGCATGAATGACCTCGCTGTTGCGCGAGCTGATGCCCGTGCCGATGGCATCGGCCGCCTCCAGCACCATCACCTCGCGCCCCTGCAAGGCCAGCGCACGGGCCACAGCTAGGCCCACCACGCCCGCGCCCACCACCACACAATCGACCGTATCGGTCATTCGTTCACCCCTTCCACAACGGACCATCTTTCCGCGCCAAGTCGGGCGCTATGCCTGCTCAAAGCCATCCAGCACATTGACGGCGTTGGTCCCCAGTTCGGCTGCGGCATACCCGCCCTCCAGCACAAACACGGTGGGCAGCCCCAGGCGGGCCAGGCGCTCGCCCAGCCGGGTGAAGTCAGAAGACGCGAGTGCAAAGCGGGAGATGGGGTCGCCCTCGAAAGCATCGAGGCCCAGCGAGATCACCAGCGCATCGGCCTGGTAGCCCGCAATGCGGGTGCAGGCCTGCTCCAGGGCTTCGAACCAGGTGGCAGCGCTGGTGCCTGCAGGCAGCGGCAGGTTCAGGTTGTAGCCCGTCCCCTTGCCCTCCCCCACTTCATCCGCATGCCCCAAGTAGAACGGGTATTCGGTGCGCGGGTCGCCATGGAGGCTGACGAAGAACACATCGTCACGGTCGTAAAAAATGCTCTGAGTGCCGTTGCCATGGTGGTAGTCCACATCCAGCAGGGCCACGCGCCGGGCGCCCTGGTTGCGCAGCGACTGCGCGACAACAGCGGCATTGTTCAGGAAGCAGTAGCCGCCCATGAAGTCGGAACCGGCATGGTGGCCCGGCGGCCGCGTGCAGCAAAACGCGGCACGGGCCCCTTGCGCCACGCGTGCAGCCGCGCTCGCAGAGCCATCCGCGCCGGACTTGGCTGCCGCCCAGGTGCCTGCGGCCATGGGCGTGCCGTTGTCCATGGAATACAGCCCCAGGCGGGCCACGAAGTTGTCGGGCTCGACATCACTGCGCAACGAACGCACCGGCCAGACGG
>NZ_QAIH01000185.1:3846-15916 GCF_003060895.1 Acidovorax sp. HMWF029
AGGGAAATGGCTGAACCGTTGCATTTGCAACAGGGTCCAGCGCCAGCCATTGTTGCCAGGCGGTCTGCAAAAAGGCGAGGTAACGCGGTGCATGGACCTGGGCCAGCACAGGGCTGCTGTCCACGTCCGGGGCCAGCAGCCCGTGACCGCGTGCGCGCAGGGCCTCTTCCACGTAGTCCACCCGCGAAGGTTTTTCAAAACAGGGCACCCGCTCGCCCCGGAAGAATTCATGGACAGGAGCATGCCCCGTGTGCAGGGGATTGTGGAAAGTGATCATGGGGTTGGCGCCATCAAGCAGTGGGGAAAACCGCAGCGGGCACGCGCCGCTGCAGGCCATCAAGCCCACCACTGTAGCGGCTTGGCAACGCGCGGCAGCCAAGTGAACCGCATGCACGCCGACAAGAAAAAACCCCTGCAGACCAGAAATCTGCAGGGGTTTGGTATTGGTGGGTGATACATGGATCGAACATGTGACCCCTGCCGTGTGAAGGCAGTGCTCTACCGCTGAGCTAATCACCCGTCGCACCCACCTTGAAGCAAGGCCGTAGCGCGAAAGCCTGTCAAAAGCGTGGTGGGTGATACATGGATCGAACATGTGACCCCTGCCGTGTGAAGGCAGTGCTCTACCGCTGAGCTAATCACCCGTGTCGCTGTGACAAGCCTTAGATTATGGCACAGGTTTTCAGGCCTGTTGAGAAGTTCGCCAAATTGTTTTGCCTCCGCTGGCCTTGTCGATCTGCGTGAGCACCTCCGCATGCGCCGCCTGCTCCTGCTCGCTGGCGCGCAGCACCGGCAACACCAGGCCACGCAAATCGATGGCGGCGACTTTCACGCCATCGGCACCTTCCTGGGCATCATCGGCGATGAGCAACGCGTCCTGCCCGCGCGTGAGGTTGATGTAGACATCGGCCAGAAGCTCGGCATCCAGCAAAGCGCCGTGCAGCGTGCGGCCTGAGTTGTCCACGCCAAGGCGGTCGCACAGGGCGTCGAGCGAATTGCGTTTGCCCGGGTACATCTCCTTGGCCATGGCCAGGGTGTCGGTCACGCTTTCCACATAGGTGCGAAACGCGGGGCGACCCACCAGTTCCAGCTCCTTGTTCAAAAAGCCCACGTCAAACGCCGCGTTGTGGATGATGATCTCGGCCCCTTGCAGGTACTGCAGGATGTCGTCCACCACCTCGGCAAACTTGGGCTTGTCCTTGAGGAACTCGTTGCTGATGCCGTGCACCTTCAGCGCGTCTTCATGGCTGTCGCGGCCCGGGTTGAAGTACAGGTGCAGGTTGTTGCCGGTGAGCTTGCGGTTGAGCAGCTCCACGCAGCCCAGCTCGATGATGCGGTCCCCGCCCTCGGCAGACAAGCCGGTGGTTTCGGTGTCGAGAACGATCTGCCGTGTCATTTCAGTGGTTTTCCTTCGCGTGGTTGATCGTGTACTTGGGTATTTCCACGGTCACGTCGGCTTGCGCCAGGATGGCCTGGCACGACAGGCGCGACTGCGGCTCCAGGCCCCAGGCGCGGTCAAGCAGGTCTTCTTCCTCTTCCTCGGCCTCGTTCAGCGAGTTCAGCCCCTGGCGCACGATCACGTGACAGGTGGTGCAGGCGCAGCTCATGTCGCAGGCGTGCTCGATGTTGATGTGGTTGTCCAGCAGCGCCTCGCAGATCGATGTGCCTGCGGGGGCCGTGATTTCGGTGCCTGCGGGGCAGTATTCAGGGTGCGGAAGGATCTTGATGACGGGCATGGGATGGTCTTGTTTTTGTTCGGGAGATGCGTTCGGCTAAATCAGAGGGCCTGCACGTTCTTGCCGGCCAGCGCCTGCTGGATGCCCCGGTTCATGCGCTGTGCCGCAAAGGCTTCGGTGCCCTTGGCCAAGGCGTCGGTGGCGGCTTCGATGACGGCGGCATCGTCAGCGTCGCGCTGGTGGCGCAGGGCCACCATCAGAGCATCGATGGCAGAGCGCTCTTGCAGGCTCAACACATCACCATCGGCGTCGAGCGCGCTCTGGGTGGCAAGCAGCATGCGGTCGGCATCCACACGGGCTTCGACCACGGCGCGGGCCTTCATATCCTGCGCGGCTGTGGCAAAGCCGTCTTGCAGCATGCGGGCGATCTGCTCGTCCGAGAGGCCATACGACGGCTTCACATCGATGCGCGCCTCCACGCCACTGCCCTGCTCCCTGGCGCTCACGCTCAGCAGGCCATCGGCATCGACAGTGAAAGTCACGCGGATGCGCGCGGCCCCTGCAGCCATGGGCGGAATACCACGCAACTCAAAACGCGCGAGGCTGCGGCAGTCCTGCACCAGGTCACGCTCGCCCTGCACCACGTGGACCGCCAACGCGGTCTGCCCGTCCTTGTAGGTGGTGAAATCCTGCGCCTTGGCCGTGGGGATGGTCTCGTTGCGCGCCACGATGCGCTCGACCAGCCCCCCCATGGTTTCGATGCCCAGCGATAGCGGGATCACATCCAGCAGCAGCAGGTCGCCTGCCGTGTTGTTGCCCGCGAGCTGATTGGCTTGGATGGCGGCCCCCAAGGCCACCACCTCGTCGGGGTTCAGGTTGGTCAGTGGCTCTTTGCCAAAAAATTCGGCCACCGCACGCTGCACCTGGGGCATGCGGGTGGAGCCGCCCACCATCACCACGCCCTGCACTTCGTCACGCGCGAGATGAGCGTCGCGCAACGCGCGGCGCACGGCAGCCATGGAACGCGCCGTCAGCTCAGCGGTGACGGCTTCAAAATCTGATTTCTTGACGTCAAAATGGGCCTCCCCGCGCGACAGTATTGCCTTAAACGCTACTAAATCAGTAGCAGTCAACGCTTCCTTGCAGGCGCGGGCCGCCATGCGCACGGCCGACTTGTCGGCAGCGGTGACGGCTTCCAGCCCCAGTTGCTGCAGCACCCAGTCGGCCAGTGCGGCGTCGTAGTCATCACCGCCCAGGGCCGAATCGCCGCCGGTGGCAATGACTTCGAACACGCCCTGCGTCAAGCGCAGGATGGAGATGTCAAAGGTGCCCCCCCCGAGGTCGTACACGGCGTAGACACCTTCGCTGGCGTTGTCGAGCCCATAGGCAATGGCCGCCGCCGTGGGCTCGTTGATCAGGCGCAGCAGGTGGATGCCCGCGAGCTTGGCAGCATCCTTGGTGGCCTGGCGCTGGGCATCGTCGAAGTAGGCAGGCACGGTGATGACTGCGCCATAAAGATCGTCATTGAAGGTGTCTTCGGCCCGGTAGCGCAGCGTGGCCAGGATCTCGGCACTGACTTCAACGGGCGACTTGTTGCCATCCACCGTTGCCAGGCTGACCATGCCCCCTGCACCCGCGTCGCTGGCGGGAACGAAGTCGTAAGGCAGCTTGCCCGCCTCCGCCACGTCTTTCAGGCCTCGGCCCATGAAGCGCTTGGCCGAGGCGATGGTGTTGCGCGCATCCTGGGCCTGGGCGGCCACGGCGTCGTACCCGATCTGGCGCCCGCCGTTCTCCAGATACCGTACCACCGAAGGCAGCAGCACCCTGCCCTGCGCGTCGGGCAGGCATTCGGACACACCATTGCGCACGGCGGCCACCAGAGAGTGGGTGGTGCCCAGGTCGATGCCTACAGCAATGCGCCGCTGGTGCGGGTCGGGGGACTGGCCGGGTTCGGAAATCTGCAGAAGCGCCATGAAATTTCGGGTCTCAACGTGGTGGGGCCTGCCGTCACACAAACGGAGGCCTAGGGGGGAAGCAAAACCGCTCTATTGTCCCAGTTGCTCTCGGCGACGTTCAATGTCGTCGGCAAATCGCGCAATGAACATGAGGGCTCTGACCTGGCGGGCAGCGCCCGCGTAGTCCTGCTGCTGGTCGATAAGCTGCCCGCAATGCGCCAGCGCGTCACGGCGGGCTTGGCTGACACCGTCATCCAGCGCATCGAGTTCGCTCTCGGCACGGGCCTCTTCCAGCGCCTCGCGCCACTCCATCTGCTGCATGAGGAAGGCTGCCGGCATGGCCGTGTTGTCTTCGGCGTTGATGGGTGCGCCGTGCAGCTCGCACAGGTAGGCCGCGCGGCGCATCGGGTCCTTCAGCCGCTGGTAGGCCTCGTTGATGCGCACGGACCATTGCATGGCCACGCGCTGCGCGGCGGCGCCCTGCGCTGCAAACTTGTCGGGGTGCGCTTCGCGCTGCAGCTCTTTCCAGCGCGCGTCGATAGCGCTGCGTTCCTGCGCAAAGCGGCGGTCGAGGCCAAACAGTTCAAAGTCGTCAGATTGCAGGTTCATGCGCAGAAGGGGCGAAGCAAAAAGTGCAAGAAAAAACCGCCAGCACAAAGCGCGTTGGCGGTTTCACGGTGCAGCGCAGCGGGCTGGCGAGCGTTCACACCTTCTCAGACGCGGAAGCTCTCCCCACAACCGCAGCGGTCACGCTCGTTGGGGTTGTTGAACTTGAAGCCTTCATTCAGGCCCTCGCGCACAAAGTCCAGCTCGGTGCCGTCGATGTAGGCCAGGCTCTTGGGGTCGATGAGCACCTTGACGCCGTGGTTTTCAAACACGACGTCCTCAGGCTCGCTGTCGTCCACGTACTCCAGCTTGTAGGCAAGCCCCGAGCAGCCGGTCGTCTTGACCCCCAGGCGCACGCCCAGGCCCTTGCCTCGGCGGGCAAGGTAGCGGTTGACGTGCCGTGCAGCGGCTTCTGTCAGCGTGATGGCCATATCGCTCTCGGTTGCTCAGGCAGCGGTGGCGGCAGTGGCCGCGTGTTTGGTCTTGTAGTCCAGCACGGCAGCCTTGATGGCGTCTTCAGCCAGGATGGAGCAATGCACTTTCACGGGCGGCAGGGCCAGTTCTTCGGCGATTTCGCTGTTCTTGAGCGCTGCCGCTTCGTCCAGCGTCTTGCCCTTGACCCATTCGGTCACCAGCGACGACGAGGCAATGGCCGAGCCGCAGCCGTAGGTCTTGAAACGCGCATCTTCGATCACGCCGGTCGCGGGGTTCACCTTGATCTGCAACTTCATCACGTCGCCGCAGGCAGGCGCACCCACCATGCCGGTGCCCACCGAATCGTCACCCTTGTCGAAGGAACCCACGTTGCGGGGGTTTTCGTAATGGTCAACCACTTTTTCTGAGTAAGCCATGATGTGTACCTCTTCAATGCTTCAAAAATCTTCAGGGATTCAGTGCGCAGCCCACTGGATGGTGCTGATGTCGATACCGTCCTGGTACATCTCCCACAGAGGACTCAATTCGCGCAGACGGGCCACGTTCTCGCGGATGGTGGAGATCGCATAGTCGATCTCTTCTTCGGTCGTGAAACGACCGATGGTCATGCGCAGGCTGCTGTGGGCCAGCTCGTCGCTGCGACCCAGGGCGCGCAGCACATAGCTGGGCTCCAGGCTGGCGGATGTGCAAGCCGAGCCAGAGGACACCGCCAAACCCTTGATGCCCATGATGAGCGATTCGCCTTCGACGTAGTTGAAGCTCATGTTCAGGTTCTGCGGCACACGGCGCTCCATGCTGCCGTTGATGAACACCTGCTCGATGTCCTTGAGGCCATTGAGCAGGCGCTGCTGCAGTGCATGGGCCTTGGCATTGCTCTCTGCCATTTCTTCCTTGGCGATGCGAAAAGCCTCGCCCATGCCAACGATCTGGTGCGTAGGCAAGGTGCCCGAGCGCATGCCACGCTCATGGCCGCCACCGTGCATCTGAGCTTCCAGGCGCACGCGGGGCTTGCGGCGCACGTACAGCGCACCCACGCCCTTGGGGCCATAGGTCTTGTGGGCCGTCATGCTCATCAGATCGACGGGCAAGGTGGCCATGTCGATCGCGACACGGCCTGTGGCCTGGGCGGCATCCACGTGCAGCAGGATGCCTTTTTCGCGGCACAGCGCGCCGATGGCGGGGATGTCCTGGATCACGCCGATCTCGTTGTTCACGAACAGGATGCTCACCAGGATGGTGTCAGGGCGGATCGCCGCCTTGAGCACGTCCATGTTGACCAAGCCGTCTTCCTGCACATCGAGGTAGGTGGCCTCAAAACCCTGGCGTTCCAGCTCGCGCATCGTGTCCAGCACGGCCTTGTGCTCGGTCTTGAGTGTGATGAGGTGCTTGCCCTTGCCCTTGTAAAACTGGGCAGCGCCCTTCAAGGCCAGGTTGATGGACTCGGTGGCGCCGCTGGTCCAGACGATTTCGCGGGGGTCGGCACCAATCAAGTCGGCCACCTGCACACGCGCCTTCTCAATGGCCTCCTCAGCCTCCCAGCCCCAGGCATGGCTGCGCGACGCGGCGTTGCCAAAATGCTCACGCAGCCAAGGGATCATGGCGTCCACCACACGGGGGTCCACCGGGGTCGTGGCGCCATAGTCGAGATAGATGGGGAAGTGCGGGGTCATGTCCATGGCTGGCTCAGTAAAGGTGTCTGGCTGGCAGATTTACGAGAAAAAGTCGATGTTCAGCAAAACGCGTTCAGGGCGGCGCCGACCCCAAGGGCCGACGCGGGCGCTGCAGGCTTCAGGATTTCGCGAAAACGTTGCCCAGCGCAAACACCGAATTGGGGGCATTCACGCGGATGGGCTTGACCACGGGTGTTGTAGAGATCGCGCGGCGCACCACGGGCTTGTCTTCGATCTGAACACCCTTGGCGAGTTGTTCGTCCACGAGCTTTTGCAGGGTCACGGAGTCGAGGAACTCCACCATGCGCTGGTTGAGCGATGCCCACAGCTCGTGCGTCATGCAGCGACCAGCTTCGCCCATGCAGTTCTCCTTGCCACCGCACTGCGTGGCATCAATCGGCTCGTCCACGGACACAATGATGTCGGCTACCGTGATGTCACCCGCCTTGCGAGCCAGGGTGTAACCGCCGCCGGGACCACGGGTGGATTCCACCAGTTCATGGCGACGCAGCTTGCCAAAAAGCTGTTCGAGGTAGGACAGCGAAATTTGCTGGCGCTGGCTGATCGCAGCCAAAGTAACTGGGCCGTTGTTCTGACGCAGTGCTAGGTCAATCATGGCAGTGACCGCAAAACGGCCTTTGGTGGTGAGACGCATTGCAAGCTCCTTGTGCTGAGGCTCGTTCGTAAAAGAAACTGCCTGCGCTGGCTAGTGGTCAGCACGGGCACCGTCTCCGCCCCTAACTCCACGCAGCGGTCTGCGCGGAGCCCTTCATCGTTGGGCTTTGTTCTTGAGTGTTTTGTGTGAGTATAACACAAATCCCTATTGAATTTGTCGGGATAAAAAACCAACAGGTCGCAATTTGACCGCAATTGTATTTTTCGTTCATTCACCCCTGCGCTCACAAGGCCATCGAGTCGCCCCCGTGCGCACCAAAAGCCTGGTCTTTGAGCCGTGAGAGCTGGTCGCGCACACGGGCCGCCTGCTCGAACTCCAGGTTGCGCGCATGCTCCAGCATGAGCTTTTCCAGCCGCTTGATCTCGCGTGCCACGTCCTTTTCTGACATGTCCTCCACCTTGGCGCGCTGCAGGGCTTCCTGCTCCAGCCGCTCGGCATCCTTGCCCGCTTTTTCGCTGTAAACCCCGTCAATCAGGTCTCTTACCCGCTTGACAATGCTGCGGGGCGTGATTCCGTGAGCATCGTTGTGTGCGATCTGCTTGATGCGGCGGCGTTCCGTCTCGCCCATGGCTTTTTTCATGGACTCGGTGATGCGGTCGGCATACAGGATGGCCTTGCCATTGAGATTGCGCGCTGCGCGGCCAATGGTCTGGATCAGGCTGCGCTCGGCCCGCAGGAAGCCTTCCTTGTCGGCGTCCAGGATCGCCACCAGCGACACCTCGGGGATGTCCAGCCCCTCGCGCAGCAGGTTGATGCCAACCAGCACATCAAACGCCCCCAGGCGCAGGTCGCGGATGATTTCCACGCGCTCCACGGTATCCACGTCGCTGTGCAGGTAGCGCACCTTCACGCCGTTGTCGGTGAGGTAGTCGGTCAACTGCTCGGCCATGCGCTTGGTCAGCGTGGTGATGAGCACACGCTCCTCTTTTTCCACCCGGATGCGGATCTCCTGCAACACGTCGTCCACCTGGTGAGTGGCGGGGCGCACCTCCACCACGGGGTCTACCAGGCCGGTGGGGCGCACCACCTGGTCCACGATCTGGCCGGAATGCTGCTTTTCGTAGTCGGCAGGCGTGGCCGTGACAAAAATCACCTGCCGCATGCGCTGTTCAAACTCTTCAAACTTGAGGGGCCGGTTGTCCAGTGCCGAAGGCAGGCGAAAGCCGTACTCCACCAGCGTGGTCTTGCGCGAACGGTCGCCGCTGTACATGGCGTTGAGCTGGCCGATCATCTGGTGGCTTTCGTCCAGGAACATGATCGCGTCCTTGGGCATGTAATCGGTCAGCGTGCTCGGCGGGTCGCCGGGCGCTGCACCCGACAGGTGGCGCGTGTAGTTCTCGATGCCCTTGCAGTGCCCTACTTCGCTGAGCATTTCCAGATCGAAGCGGGTACGCTGCTCCAGGCGTTGCGCCTCCACCAGCTTGCCATCTGCCAGAAGCTGTTTCAGGCGGTCTGCCAGCTCCAGCTTGATGGTCTCGACTGCCGCCAGCACCTTGTCGCGCGGCGTCACGTAATGGCTGCTCGGGTACACGGTAAAACGCGGAATCTTCTGCTTGACGCGGCCCGTGAGCGGGTCGAACAACTGCAGGCTCTCGATCTCGTCGTCAAACAGCTCGATGCGGATCGCCAGTTCGGAGTGTTCGGCCGGAAACACGTCAATCGTGTCGCCCCGCACGCGGAACTTTCCGCGCGAAAAATCCGCCTCGTTGCGCTGGTACTGCATGCGGATCAGTTGCGCAATCACGTCCCGCTGCCCCAGCTTGTCGCCCACACGCAGCGTCATCACCATGCGGTGATAGCTCTCGGGCTCGCCAATACCGTAGATGGCCGAGACGGTGGCCACAATCACCACGTCCTTGCGCTCCATCAGGCTCTTGGTGCAGGAGAGCCGCATCTGCTCGATGTGCTCGTTGATCGCGCTGTCCTTCTCGATGAACAGGTCGCGTTGTGGCACATAGGCCTCGGGCTGGTAGTAGTCGTAATAGCTCACGAAGTACTCGACAGCGTTCTTGGGGAAGAACTCGCGGAACTCGCTGTAGAGCTGTGCGGCCAGCGTCTTGTTGGGCGCAAAGATGATGGCTGGGCGGCCCATGCGCGCGATCACATTGGCCATGGTGAAGGTCTTGCCCGAGCCCGTCACACCCAGCAGGGTCTGAAAAGTTTCCCCATCGTGCAGGCCCTCCACCAGCTTGGCAATGGCCTCGGGCTGGTCGCCCGCCGGGGGGTACGGCTGGAACAGTTCGAAGGGAGAGTCAGGGAAGCTGACGAATTCGCCGTCTTGCGTTTCCGTAATGACCTGTGTGATATCCGGCATGGGTGCAGTCAACGAGTGGGAGGGGCGGACCGTTAAAATCGGCGCAACCCGGCACAGTACACCACGCCCGGATTCTTCGCTACTGACAACCTTTCAAGGATTTTCATGTCTCTGTTCACCGCCGTCGAAATGGCCCCCCGCGACCCCATCCTGGGCCTCAACGAGCAATTCAACGCCGACACCAACCCCAACAAGGTCAACCTGGGCGTCGGCGTTTATTTCGACGACAACGGCAAGCTGCCCCTGCTGCAATGTGTGCAGGCAGCAGAAAAGACCATGATGTCCACCCCCACGGCCCGTGGCTACCTGCCTATCGACGGCATCGTGGCGTACGACAACGCCGTGAAGGCTTTGGTGTTCGGCGCGGACAGCGAACCCGTCACCTCGGGCCGCGTGGCGACAGTGCAAGCGGTGGGCGGCACGGGCGGCCTGAAGATCGGCGCTGACTTCCTCAAGAAACTCAGCCCCGGCGCCAAGGTGCTGATCTCCGACCCCAGCTGGGAAAACCACCGCGCGCTGTTCACCAACGCCGGATTTGAAGTGGACACCTACGCGTACTACGACGCCGAAAAGCGCGGCGTCAACTTCGACGGCTTTCTGGCCAGCCTGAACGCTGCAGCCCCCGGCACCATCGTTGTGCTGCACGCCTGCTGCCACAACCCCACCGGCTACGACATCACCGCCGCCCAGTGGGACCAGGTCATTGCCGCCGTCAAGGCCAAGGGCCTGACACCTTTCCTCGACATGGCTTACCAGGGCTTCGGCCACGGCATCGCTGAAGATGGCGCTGTGATCGGCAAGTTTGTGGCTGCAGGCCTGAACTTCTTTGTCTCCACATCTTTCAGCAAGAGCTTCAGCCTGTACGGCGAGCGCGTGGGCGGCCTGTCGGTGCTGTGCGCCGACAAGGAAGAAGCCGGCCGCGTGCTGAGCCAGCTCAAGATCGTGATCCGCACCAACTACTCCAACCCCCCCATCCACGGTGGCGCGGTGGTGGCCGCTGTGCTGAACAACCCCGAGCTGCGCGCCATGTGGGAACAAGAACTGGCCGAAATGCGCGTGCGCATCAAGGCCATGCGCCAGAAGCTGGTGGACGGCCTCAAGGCTGCGGGCGTGAAGCAGGACATGTCCTTCATCACCACCCAGATCGGCATGTTCAGCTACTCGGGCCTGACCAAGGACCAGATGGTGCGCCTGCGCAATGAGTTCGGCGTGTACGGCACCGACACTGGCCGCATGTGCGTGGCAGCCCTGAACAGCAAGAACATCGACTACGTCTGCCAAGCCATTGCAAAGGTCGTCTGAGCACGATGAGAAGGCGGCGCTCGCGCGCCGCTTTGTGAGCGAAACGCTCCAGAACCCGCACAACGCGGCCCTTCTGGAGCGTTTGCCGTTTCTGGGCCTGCACGATGCGTGGCTGGTGGCAGGCTGCCTGCGGCAGACGACGCAGCCCGCCACAGCAGGCCAGCCTGAGAATTTCTAACTTTTTGGGCTACTTCCGCCAGATAGATAAGTCTTTCTAGCTATCAAAAAAAGAGCAAATAGAAGCAAAATTGAAGCTACTGAGTCGGCATCTTTGAACTTGAAAAATCCGTTCGGGCTGAGCCTGTCGAAGCCCTGCGCGGCGCTTCGACAGGCTCAGCGTGAACGGTTCAAGTTGATTCAAGCCGATTCAATAAAAGCGGCACAGGCTCAACCCGTCACCCCCACAGCACCGACCGCATCGAAATCGACGCCGACTGGTAGCCGGTGTTGAAAAAACGCGGCATCTCGCTGGACTCCACCACACCGGCGGCGTACAGCAGCGGCAGATAGTGCTCGTGCGTGGGGTGCGCCTGCTGGGCCACAGCACCGAGTTTCTGAAAGTCCTGCAGGGCACCGAGTTGGCCCTTCTTGATCTGCTCCTGCACCACGGCGTCGAACTCGGTAGCCCAGTCATACGCTTCGTTGGCGGCCGAGCCACGGCGGGATGCGCGCAGGTTGTGCACGATGTTGCCGCTGCCCACAATCAGCACACCCCGCTCGCGCAGGGCCTTGAGCTGCTGGCCCAGCGCATAGTGCTCGGCCGGTGCACGGCTGTAGTCCATGCTGAGCTGCAACACCGGGATGCGCGCCTGGGGGAACATGGGCTTGAGCACCGACCAGGTGCCGTGGTCCAGGCCCCATTCGCCCTCATCCACACCCAGTGCGGCGCCGGTGGCAGGAGATTTCAGCTCCTTGGCCAGGCTGCGCGCCACCGCTGGTGCGCCCGGCACGGGGTACTGCTGGTCAAACAGCGCCTGGGGAAAACCACCAAAGTCGTGGATGGTTTTGGGGTTGGCCATGCCGGTGAGCTGCCAGCCACCACGCGTGAGCCAATGGGCCGATACACACAGGATGAGCTGCGGCTGCACCGCGCGCGCCATCAGCTCCGCGCCCATGGCCTGCCAGCTGCGGCGCCAGGCGTTGTCCTCGATGGCGTTCATGGGGCTGCCATGGCCCACAAACAGCACGGGCATGCGGGGCGAGGGCTTGAGCGCCTGCAGCGCAGACGCCGTGGCGGCACTGCTCAGGGACGTGGTCATGAAAGCTCCCGGAAAGGCGGCCAGGCCCATGAGGGCGGCCAAAGAGGTTCTGCGTTGCATGGGTCAGGGAGCGTAACAAATTATGTATAACGCAGGGAGTGAGCCCGGGCGCACCACGAAGTTCCGGCACCGCCCCCCTGCATTCAAGAACCACAACACCGAGACACACCCCCACCC
>NZ_QAIH01000186.1 GCF_003060895.1 Acidovorax sp. HMWF029
GCCGAGGCAGTTTCCCGCCACCCCAGCGCCACACCGACGACATCTACCCCCGCCTGGGCCTGCTCGACACGCAGGAGCGCCTGGTGGCGGGCAGCGCGCCCCAGCCCGGCGGCGCACGTCTGGCGCTGCGCGGCGAGGGCGGCCAGACCATCGGCCACCTGGTGCTGGCGCCGCCCCAGGGTGTGCGCAGTGAGGCCGACCAGGCGTTCCTGGCACAGCACCTGGGTTTTGTGGCCTGGACAGGCCTGGCCGGGCTGGCGCTGGCGCTGCTGCTGTCGGGCTGGCTGGCGCGGCGCTGGCTGGGCCCGGTCGAGGCCCTGGCCACCGGCGCACGCGGCATTGCGCAAGGCGCCCTGCACACCCGCGTGCCCGTGCACGGCAACGACGAACTGGCCCAGCTGGCCCGCACCTTCAACACCATGGCCGAACAACTGAGCAGCATCGAGGCCAGCCGCCGCCAGTGGCTGGGCGACGTGGCCCACGAGCTGCGCACCCCCCTGGCCGCCATGCGCGCCGAGATCGAGGCCGTGCAGGACGGCATCCGCCCCTTTGACGAAAAAACCGCACTGCGCCTGCACCGGCAGGTGATGCGCCTGATCCAGCTGGTGGGCGACCTGCGCGCCAGCCTGGACGCGGCAGGCACCAGCGCGCCCTCGGCCCAGGTGCCCGTGCACCCGCTGTCGCTACTGGCAGAAGCGCTGGCCTCCATGCGTCCGCGCCTGGCGCAGGCGGGCATTGGTGTGGACACCACGGGCCTGGACGCGCTGGCCACGCAGGTGCCCGCGCCCCTGGTGCAGGGCGACGCGCAGCAGCTGCACCAGGTGTTCTTGAACCTGCTGGAGAACAGCCTGCGCTACACGGATGCCGGTGGCCTGCTGCAAATCAGCGCGAGCGAAGTGCCCGCCACCACGCCCGGCGGCGCCCCCCGCGTGCAGGTGCAGCTGGACGACAGCGCCCCCGGCGTGCCCGCGCACGAGCTGCCGCGCATCTTCGAGCGCCTGTACCGCGCCGAGACCTCGCGCAACCGCGACCACGGCGGCTCGGGCCTGGGCCTGGCGATCTGCCGTGCCATCGTGCTCGCACATGGCGGCACGCTGGCGGCCGAGGCATCTCCCCTGGGCGGGCTGCGCATCACGCTGACCTTGCCCCTTCTGGACAACACCGCCCCATGAGCCAACGCATCCTCGTCGTCGAAGACGAACCCGACATCGCCGCCATCGTGGTCGATTACCTGCGCCACGCGGGCTACACCGTCGAGCACCACGCCGACGGCCGCGCAGCCCTCGCCAGCATCGTGGCCGCGCCGCCCGACCTCACGCTGCTGGACATCATGCTGCCCGGCATGGATGGCCTGGAGATCCTGCGCCAGGCGCGCCGCCACACGCAGCACCCCATCATCATGCTGACCGCCCGCGTGGAAGAGGTGGACCGCCTCATTGGCCTGGAACTGGGCGCGGACGACTACATCTGCAAACCGTTTTCGCCGCGCGAGGTGGTGGCCCGCGTCAAGGCCGTACTGCGCCGCACTGCCGCAGCGCAAGAGCCGCCGACGGCCGCCACCACGGTGGCGGCGCTGGTGCTGGACGAATCACACTGGCAGGCCACGCTGCACGGCACGCCGCTGGGCCTCACGCGGCGCGAGTTCCGCCTGCTGCAGGTGCTGGCACGCCAGCGCGGGCGCATCTTCTCGCGTGCCCAGTTGCTGGACCAGGCCTATGACGACACGCTGGACGTGAACGAACGCGCCATCGACAGCCACATCAAGAACCTGCGCAAGAAGCTCAAGGCGACCAGCATTGATGGCAGCGACTGGATCCGGTCGGTGTATGGCGTGGGGTTTGCGCTGGACCCGAACCACGAGAGCCCGCCAGCGGCCTGATAAGTTGCGGGCTGCAACGGTTCGGACAAATTTGCTATTATTTTAATAGCTACAAAATCAATCAGGACAGGCGGGGACGGCAATTTTTGCTATAAAAAACCGCTTTTCCCTGAAAGGCCGCGCAGGCTCAGCGCCCCACCATCTGCGCGGGCACCACCCACTGGTCAAACTGCTCACCCTTCACATGGCCCGAGGCCACGGCGGCGGCGCGCAGGCTGGTGCCCTCCCTGTGCGCCTTCTTGGCGATGAAGGCCGCCTTGTCGTAGCCGATGTGGGGATTGAGCGCAGTCACCAGCATCAGCGACTGCTCCACCAGGTCGTTGATGCGCGCCTGGTTGGGCTCGATGCCCACGGCGCAGTGCTCGTTGAAGCTGGCCATGCCGTCGGCCAACAGGCGCACGCTCTGCAAGAAGTTGTGAATCACCATGGGGCGGAACACGTTCAGCTCGAAGTTGCCCGAGGCTCCGCCGATGTTGATGGCTACGTCGTTGCCCAGCACCTGCGCGCACAGCATGGTCAGCGCCTCGCACTGCGTGGGGTTGACCTTGCCCGGCATGATGGACGAGCCCGGCTCGTTCTCGGGGATGGTGATTTCGCCCAGCCCACTGCGCGGGCCGCTGGCAAGCCAGCGCACATCGTTGGCAATCTTCATCAGGCTGGCCGCCAGCGTCTTGAGCGCGCCATGGGCATGCACCAGCGCATCGCAGCTGGCCAGGGCCTCGAACTTGTTGGGGGCGGTGACCAGCGGCAGCCCCGTCAGGTCGGCCAGCTCCTTGGCCACGGCCTGCGCGTAGCCTGCAGGCGCATTGAGCCCTGTGCCCACGGCTGTGCCGCCCAGGGCCAGCTCGCCCAGGTGGGGCAGCGCGGCGCGCACATGCTGCTCGCCATGCTGCAGCTGCGCCACCCAGCCCGAGATCTCCTGGCCCAGCGTGAGGGGCGTGGCGTCCTGCAAATGTGTGCGGCCAATCTTCACGATGCCATCAAACTCCTTCGCCTTGGCCGCCAGCGTGGTGCGCAAGCCGTGCAGCGCGGGCAGCAGGCGGTGCATGAGTGTGTCCACCGCCGCCAGGTGCATCGCGGTGGGGAACACGTCGTTGCTCGACTGGCTCTTGTTCACCTCGTCATTGGGGTGCACCAGGCGCGCTTCGCCGCGCGGGCCACCCAGCAGTTCGCTCGCGCGGTTGGCCAGCACCTCGTTCATGTTCATGTTGGTCTGCGTGCCCGAGCCGGTCTGCCACACCACCAGCGGAAACTCCTGCAGGTGGCCGCCGCCAATCACCTCGTCCGCCGCCGCCACAATGGCCGTGGTCTTGGCCGCGTCGAGCAAACCCAGCGCGTGGTTCACATAGGCGCTGGCCCGCTTGACCTGGGCCAGCGCACGGATCAGCTCGGGCGCCATGCGCTCGCCCGAGATCGCAAAGTGGTGTAGCGAGCGCTGCGTCTGCGCGCCCCACAGCCGGTCGGCCGGGACATCAATGGGGCCGAAAGTGTCTTTTTCGGTGCGGACTGCGGTCGGGGCGGGAGTGGAGGTCTTCACGGGTGGGCCTTGCCGCTCAGCGAGCGAATGGGAGTGGAACGAAACACCAGACCGCAGCATACCC
>NZ_QAIH01000187.1 GCF_003060895.1 Acidovorax sp. HMWF029
CCGCCACACCCTTCGAATGGATCGGCGGCGAAGACCGCGTGCATGCACTGGTCGAGCGGTTTTACGACCTCATGGACCTGGAGCCCGCGTACGCCGAGCTGCGCGCCGCCCATGGCAGCGACCTGACCAGCGCGCGGCAAAAGCTGTTCTGGTTCCTCTGCGGCTGGCTGGGCGGGCCCGACCATTACCAGAGCCGCTTTGGCCACCCGCGCTTGCGCATGCGCCACATGCCGTTTGCCATCGGCATCAAGGAGCGCGACCAGTGGGTGGCCTGCATGGACCAGGCCATGGGCGAGACGGGCGTGCCCGCAGACTTGCGCACGCGCCTGAAGGAGAGCTTCATGGGCACGGCCGACTGGATGCGCAACAAGGGCGTCTGACGGCCGCATTGGTTTTTTGGCTGGCGCGCACCCCGGCCCGGTGGGCGCTGGTGGTGGAGTGAAGGAGCAAGGTTTCATGTCCCGCGACGTGCGTTTTCTGCAGCAGGCCCAGGCCTTGGGCTACAACTTTGACGGCGAGATCAAGATCGGCGGCAACTACGTGCCCCTGGTGCGCGACGGCCACCACATCTACCTGAGCGGGCAGATCCCGCGCGTGGGTGATACGGTGGTGATCACCGGCGCGGCCGGTGCCGGGGCCTCGCTCGCCGATGCACAAAAAGCCGCCAAAGTGTGTGCGATGCGTGCGTTGGCCTTGCTCCAACGCGCGCTGGGTTCGCTTGACGCCGTGCAGTCCATCCTGCGCATCACCGTGTATGTGCAGTCGGCGCCCGGCTTCACGCAGCAAAGCGAGGTGGCTGACGGCGCCTCGGAAGTCTTGTTCACCGTGCTGGGCGACGCCGGGGCGCACACGCGCACGTCGGTGGGTGTGCTGCAACTGCCCAAGAACGCCACCGTGGAGGTGGACCTGATTGCCACCGCCACCTCCGGGGTTGGCCAGCCCGCAGCTTGAGGAAGCGCTGAACTTGGGCGCGCCGACGCACCCCCGTTTCAACGTCTTTGGCCGCATCGTCGAGGTGCGGCGCGAAGGCTCGCTGTGGCAGGCGTACCGCGTAGGTGGTGACGGCAAGCGCACGCGCGCAAGCTTTGTGATCCCCGACTTTGTCGAAGAGCATGAACTGGCGCAGTTCCTCGAAGACCTGTTCCACGAAAGCGCTTCGCCCCACAACGGCGATGTGCACCGCATCGGCTAGGAGCAGGTTCTAGGCCCTTCGGGCGTCACGTCACACCGCTGTCAAACCCCCGCCAGACACTCGGTCCCTTGTTTTATTCCGGGACAGTTCATGTCTGAACGCACTCTGAGCCATTCAATTTCTTCTTCTGCGCAGCTGTCACGCCGCGTGGCCGCCATGGGCCTGGTGGCGCTGGCGGCCTCACTGGCCGCGTGTGGCAGTGGCAGCGACAACACCAGCGCGGGCGCCACGGCCACGCTGGCAGTGCTGGAGACCACCGACCTGCACTTCAACGTGCGCAGTTACGACTACTTCAAGCTGGCTGAAGACAAGAGCTATGGCTTTGAGCGCACCGCCACGTTGGTGCGCGCGGCGCGCAAGGAGTTTGCCAACACGCTGCTGGTGGACAACGGTGACACCATCCAGGGCACCGCGCTGGCCGACTATGAAGCCACCATCAGCCCCATCCCGTGCACGCAGCAGCTCTCGATGTACAAGGCCATGGGCGCACTGGGCTTTGATGCGGGAACGCTGGGCAACCACGAGTTCAACTACGGCCTGCCCTTCTTGAACCAGGTGCTCGGCGGCGGTCTGGAGGTGGACGGTGTGGATGCCAGCAAGAAGTGCGCGGGAGCGGGCTTTCCGATGGTGCTGGCCAACGTGATCAGCAACAAGACCAAGAAGCCGCTGGTGCAGCCCTACACGGTGCTGGAGCGCACTCTGGTGGCCAAGGGCACGGACGGCAAGGAAGTCAAGCTGCCCATCAAGATCGGCGTGATCGGCTTCACCACGCCGGGCATCATGAATTGGGACAAGCGCTACCTGGAAGGCAAGGTGAGCACCGAGGGCGCGGTGGAGGCCGCCACCAAGTACGTGCCCGAGCTGCGTGCCAAGGGCGCTGACATCGTGGTGGCGCTGCTGCACGGCGGGCTCGATGGCGCTGCCTATTCGCCCACCATGGAGAACCCCGGCCTGCACCTGTCGAAGGTGGCCGGCATCGACGCCATGGTGATGGGCCACCAGCATGGCGTGTTCCCCGACACAGCGGCCACGCCCGGCTTCAACCTGCCTGGCGTGGACCACAAGGCGGGCACTGTGAACGGCGTGCACGCCGTCATGGCCAGCTCCTGGGGCAAGGCGCTGGGTGTGGTGCAGCTGGCGCTGCAGTGGGATGGCGCGAAGTGGACGGTCAACAAGTCGGCCAGCAAGAGCGAGCTGCGCAACATCCAGAGCAAGAACGCAGCGGGTGCCAACGTGTATGTGGATGCAGACCCTGCCGTGGCGCCGCTGATCGAGCCACAGCACCAGGCGGCCATTCAGTATGTGAAGACGCCGATTGGCCAGACCGACTTCCGCATGAGCACGCTGTTTGCCGATGTGGGCGACCCGGGTGCGATCCAGATCGTGAACCAGGCGCAGCAGGCCTATGTGGCGGCCTACATCAAGGCCAACTTGCCGCAGTACGCTGCATTGCCGGTGCTGTCGGTGAGCGCGCCGTTCAAGAGCGGCTTCCAGGGCGGGGCGGACTACACCGACGTGGCCGTCGGCCCGCTGGCCATCAACAACGCGGCCGACCTGTACCTGTATCCCAACACGGTGTATGCGGTGAAGGTGAACGGCGGTGACATCAAGAACTGGCTCGAAGCCGCTGCCAAGCGCTTCAACCAGATCGACCCCGCCAAGACCACTGAGCAGCAGCTCATCAGCAGCTTCCCTGGCTACAACTTCGACATGTTCACCACGGCCGACGTGCAGTACGAGATCGACGTGACGCAGCCCGTGGGCAGCCGCATCAAAAAGCTGAGCTACCTGGGCAAGCCCATCGATGTGGCGCAGGAGTTCGTGATCGCCACCAACAACTACCGCGCTACCAGCGGCAAGAGCTTCATCGACAAGCTGGATGGCTCGGGCACCATCTGGGCCTCGCCCGATGCGAACCGCGACGTGGTGATCGACTACATCCGCAAGAACCCGGCGGTGACCCGCGCGGCCCACGGTGCGGCCAAGAGCTGGCGCTTTGCCAAGGCCACGGCGGCTGGCCCGGTGGTGTTCAGCTCGGGCGCCAATGCGCTGGCCGTGGCGCAGGCCGCAGGGCTGGCGAACGTGACGCTGTTGGCGGCCGATGACGGCTCGGGCAAGGGAGTGTCCAAGTACGCCGTGGATTTGTCCAAGTAGGCTGTGCCTGCAGAGAGCAGCACTTTCCCTGTTAGGAGGGTGTTGCTTCTCTTTTGATAGCTTCTAGCGCTTGATGGACGGGCGGTAGCGGCTATTTTTTATGAATGTCTGTGCAGCACCGGCTGCAACAGCACCACCAGTGCGCCCGCGCCGCCATCCATGGGCCGGGCCTGCACAAAGGCCAGCACCTCGTTTTTTTGCACCAGCCAGCGCTGCACGCGGCTTTTGAGCACGGGGCTTTTGCCGGGCGAGCCCAGGCCCTTGCCGTGCACCACGCGCACGCAGCGCAGCCCGGACTTGTGGGCCTGGCGGATGAAGCTGCCCAGCGCCTCGCGCGCCTCGTCCACGCGCAGGCCGTGCAGGTCGAGCTGGCGCTGGATGCTCCAGTGGCCCGAGCGAAGGCGGCGCGTCACTTCCACGCCGATGCCGGGGCGGCGAAAGCTGAGCTGGTCGTCGGTGTCGAGCAGCGTGCTCACGTCGAAATCGTCGCTGATCGACTCCATCAGCACCCGCTCTTCGTCCAGCCAGTGCTGCACGGGCAGTGGCGGGGGCAGGTGCTTGCGCAGCCGTGCCACGTTGGGGTTGCGCAGCGGGATGACGGGGCCTACGCTGCGGCTGAACAGGTGGCGCTCGGCCTCGGCCCGGGCTGCTGCTTCGCGCCGTGCTTTGTCCTCGGCCTCGCGGCGTTCCTGCTCCTCGCGCAGGCGCCGGGCCACAGTGGCCAGGTCTTGCAGCTGGGTAATGCGTTCGCCCGCGCGGCGGGGCGCGGGGGGCGCGCGGCGAC
>NZ_QAIH01000188.1:0-38246 GCF_003060895.1 Acidovorax sp. HMWF029
GCGTTGAGCACGGGCAGCTCGTCCACCTGGCGCACCAGGTCGTCCAGGCGGCCCAGCAGGCCGGAGGTGTCGGTCACGGTGGCACGGGTCAGGCGGTCCAGGTCGCGGCCAATGGCACGCTGCACAGGTGCCAGGCGAGGCTGGGCGGCGCGTTCGATGCGCTGGTTGGCGCTTTTGAGCGCAGCCACCAGGGGCTCCAGGCTGCCGGTGAGCTGCGCCTGTTGCTGCGCCAGGCGTATGGCGGATTCGATGTCCACCACCAGGTTTTCGTCGCGCGAGCGCGACAGGCTTTGCATCAATTCTTCGAGCTGACTGCGCTGCAGGGCCACTTCGCTCACACGGGCTTCGGCCACTGAAAGGCGAGCGGCTGTTTCTCGCACCAGCTCTTCGGCCTGGCGGGCCATGGTGCGGGCCTCGATGGCCTGAGCGCCTGAGTCGGCAGATTGCCGGGCCAGCTGTTCCTGGATGGCGCTGAGTTTTTGCCACAGCATGCCGCTGCTGACCAGTGCGGCAGCGGCCACGGCGCCCAGTAGCAGCGTGACGGCGCCAGGCCGGCCTGGTGCGGGAGCCGCAGGTGCAAGGCCTGCTGCAGGCGCGCCCACGGGTGCGCCCACGGGTGCGCCCACGGGGGCGGCAGTGGGGGCTGGAGGCAGGTCGTTGGGCGGCGCAGAACTCATGCGGCCGATTCTATCGAGGCCACCACGTCTTCCAGCGCAGGACGGCATTCCCCCACGGTGCCAAAGCCCGCTGCACGCGCCGCTTGGGCAATGCGTGGGTGGGTGGCCAGTGCACGCGCAGCCCCCCAATGTTGCCCTGGCAGGGCCTCTGACAGGTGCGCCACGGCTTCAGAGCTGCTCAGCAGCCAGACCGTTCCGTCTTGCGCGGCCTGTTGCGCCAGCGCCACCTCGGTGGGGCCCAGCCGGGGGGCGCCGCGTTGGTATGCCACCACAAAATCCACCTGACCGCCTGCGGCCTCGATCTGCCGGGCGAGCCAGTCCCTGCCGCTGCCCTGGGCAGTGTCGTGCACGCCGCCAGAGTGTCCGCGCACGATGAGCACCCGGTCGCCAGGCTGAATTTGCCCTGCCACCTGCTGCCACAGTGTCTCCGAATCGAACTGCGGAGCGTCGGGCGCCGGGCCGTCGATGTGGCCCGGCGGCACCCCGGCCTGCTCCAGCGCACGCGCCGTGCCGGGGCCGGGTGCCCATGCTCTCATTTTGATAGCTGAAAGAGTATGACTGTCGCGCGGGGAAGCCGATTTTTGTTCAAAAAAATGGACCACCGCATTGCCGCTGACAAACATCAGTGCCCGGTACTGCGCCAGCCGGGCGTGGGCCTGGGCCAGCGCGTGTTGCGCTGCCGCGTCGGTGCACGGCCCGATGTCAATCAGCGGCAGGGCCACGGCCTGAATGCCACGTGCCGCCAGCAGTCCGACCCAGTGCGCAGCCTCGCGGGCTGGCCGCGTGACGATCACCCGGGGCATGGCTTGGCCGATCAATTCAGGGGGGCTGCGGCCTGGGCGCCACCAGCGCGCAGGCGCTGGGCAATCGCGTCGCCCAGCGCTTCGGCCTGCGCCAGCGTGGTGACGGCGGCGCTGGCCGCTGCGCGCACCAGGGGGGCCTGGGCATCCACATCGCCCCAGGCGGCGTCAAGCTGCAGCACGCCATTGGTGAAGGTGCCGTGCGCTGCCAGCGGCATCGAGCAGCTGCCGCCCATGGCGCGGCTCACGGCGCGCTCGGCGGCCACGGTCAGCCACGTGGGCTGGTGGGCCAGCGGGGCCAGCGCGGCAATCAGGTCTTGCCGGTCGCTGCGCACTTCAATGCCCAAGGCGCCCTGGCCTGCGGCGGGCAGCATGGCGGTGGGCGCAAACGTGGCCCGGATGCGGCTTTCCAGCCCCAGGCGCTTCAGGCCTGCGGCGGCCAGCACGATGGCGTCGTACTGGCCTTCGTCCAGCTTGCGAAGGCGCGTGTCCAGGTTGCCGCGCAGCGGCTCGATCTTGAGGTCCGGTCGCAGGGCCTGGAGCAGCACCTGGCGGCGCAGGCTCGATGTGCCCACCACCGCGCCTTGCGGCAGTGCGTCCAGGTGGGGGTAGTGGGGCGAGACAAACGCATCGCGCGGGTCTTCACGCTCCATCACGCAGGCCAGGGCAAAACCCTCGGGCAGCTCCATGGGCACGTCCTTGAGCGAATGCACGGCAATGTGCGCGCGGCCTTCTTCCAGCGCCACCTCCAGCTCTTTCACAAACAGGCCCTTGCCGCCCACCTTGCTGAGCGAGCGGTCCAGGATCTGGTCGCCCTTGGTGGTCATGCCCAGCAGTTCCACCTGGTGGCCCTGTGCACGCAAAAGGGCCTGCACATGCTCGGCCTGCCACAGGGCGAGACGGCTTTCGCGCGTGGCGATCACGATGGAAAGGGGGGGATTCTGGAGGCTCAAGTTCGTAACCTGTTTGTAATCATTCAGGGGCGGGCGATGCTAGCATGCGCCCGCACTGGGGCTGGTGCGCCCTGTGGGAGACAGGGGGCAGGCGGCGCCGTGCCACCCACCTACCACCGGAGACCCACGCACCATGAAACGATCCGACAAGGACCAGCCCCTGATCGACGACATCCGCCTGCTCGGCCGCATTCTGGGCGATGTGATCCGGGACCAGGAGGGCGTGGCCGCCTACGAACTGGTCGAGCAGGTGCGCAAGCTCTCGGTGGCTTTCCGCCGCGATGCCGACCAGGAGGCTGACCGCGCTTTGAAGAAGCTGCTCAAGTCCCTGTCGGGCGACCAGACGGTGAGCGTGATCCGCGCCTTCACCTACTTCAGTCACCTGGCCAACCTGGCCGAAGACCGCCACCACATCCGCCGCCGCGCCGTGCACGAGCGCGCGGGCGACACGCAAGAGGGCAGCATTGAAGTGGCCCTTTCGCGCCTGCGCTGGGCGGGCATTGCGCCCAAAACCATCTCGCAGACGCTGGCGGGCAGCTACGTGGCGCCGGTGCTCACCGCCCACCCCACCGAGGTCCAACGCAAGAGCATTCTGGACGCCGAGCGCGACATCGCCCAGCTGCTGGCCACGCGCGACGACATCCAGGTGCGCGCCCAGCTCTACAACAGCGCCAAAGACGCCCTCACCCCCCGCGAGCTGGCCGCCAACGAAGCCCTGCTGCGCGCGCGCGTGGCCCAACTTTGGCAAACCCGCCTGCTGCGCTACAGCAAGCTCACCGTGGCCGACGAGATCGAGAACGCGCTGTCGTATTACGAAGCCACCTTTCTACGCGAGATCCCCAAGATTTATGCCGACCTCGAAAACGAGCTGGGCCAGTACCCCGTGCACAGCTTTCTTCGCATGGGCCAGTGGATCGGCGGCGACCGCGACGGCAACCCGAATGTGACGGCGCAAACTTTGCAATACGCCCTGGGTCGCCAGGCCGAAGTCGCCCTGCGCCACTACCTGACCGAAGTGCACTACCTGGGCGGCGAGCTGTCGCTGTCTGCTCGCCTGGTGCAGGTATCTGCCGAGATGGAGGCCCTGGCCCAGCGCTCGCCCGACACCAATGAGCACCGTGTGGACGAGCCCTACCGCCGCGCCCTCACCGGCATCTACGCCCGCCTGGCCGCATCCCTGAAAGAGCTGACGGGTGGCGAAGCCGCCCGCCATGCCGTGGCGCCGCAAAACCCCTACGCCAGCGCCGAAGAGTTCCTGGCCGACTTGCGCGTGATCGAAGCGTCATTGAAGTCGCACCACGGCGAAGCCCTGGCGCAAGAGCGCCTGCACCCGCTGATCCGCGCTGTGCAGGTGTTCGGCTTTCACCTCGCCACCGTGGACCTGCGCCAAAGCTCTGACAAGCACGAAGAAGTCGTGGCCGAGCTGCTGGCCAAGGCCCGCATCGAGCCGAACTACGCCAGCCTGCAAGAAGCCGCCAAGCGCGCCCTGCTGATCAAGCTGCTCAACGACGCCCGCCCCCTGCGCGTGGTGGGCGCCGAATACTCGGCCCACACCCAGGGCGAACTGGCCATCTTCGAAACCGCCCGCGTCATGCGCGAGCGCTTTGGCCACGAAGCGATTCGCCACTACATCATCAGCCACACCGAAACGGTGAGCGACCTGCTCGAAGTGTTGCTGCTGCAAAAAGAAGTGGGCCTGATGAGCGGCACGCTCGATGCCGAATCGAAAAACCACCTCATCGTGGTGCCGCTGTTCGAAACCATCGAAGACCTGCGCAATGCCGCGCCCATCATGCGCGAGTTCTACTCACTGCCCGGCGTGGCTGCCCTGGTGCAGCGCAGCGGCGGCGAGCAGGACATCATGCTCGGCTACAGCGACAGCAACAAAGACGGCGGCATCTTCACCAGCAACTGGGAGCTGTACCGCGCCGAGATCGCCCTCGTCGAACTTTTCGACGAGTTGGCGACCACCCACGGCATCCAGCTGCGCATGTTCCACGGCCGGGGCGGCACCGTGGGCCGGGGCGGCGGCCCCAGCTACCAGGCCATCCTGGCGCAACCGCCCGGTACCGTACGCGGGCAGATCCGCCTCACGGAGCAGGGCGAAGTCATTGCCTCCAAATACGCCAACCCCGAAATCGGCCGCCGCAACCTCGAAACCCTGGTGGCCGCCACGCTGGAGGCCACCCTGCTGCAGCCCACCAAGCCCGCCACCAAGGCGTTTCTGGACGCTGCCGCCCAGCTCTCGCTGGCCAGCATGGGCAGCTACCGCGCGCTGGTGTACGAGACGCCCGGTTTTACCGACTACTTCTTCAACTCCACCCCCATCCGCGAGATCGCCGAACTCAACATCGGCTCGCGCCCCGCCAGCCGCAAGGCCAGTCAGAAGATCGAAGACCTGCGCGCCATCCCATGGGGCTTCAGCTGGGGCCAGTGCCGCCTCACGCTGCCCGGCTGGTACGGCTTTGGCTCAGCGGTAGACGCCTTTGTGAACACGGAGGGCAAAGACCCCAAGACCCAGCTGGCGCTGCTGCAAAAGATGTACCGCCAGTGGCCCTTCTTCCGCACCCTGCTGTCCAACATGGACATGGTGCTTGCCAAGAGCGACCTGGCCCTGGCCTCACGCTACAGCGAGTTGGTGACCGACGCGCGCCTGCGCAAGAAAGTCTTCACTGCCATCGAGGCCGAGTGGCTGCGCACCGCCGAGGCACTCACCCGCATCACCGGCGACAAGCAGCGCCTGACGCACAACACGGCCCTGGCCCGCTCCATCAAACACCGCTTTCCGTACATCGACCCGCTGCACCACTTGCAGGTAGAGCTGGTGCGCCGCTGGCGCGCCGGGCAGGGGGATGAGCGGGTGCAGACGGGGATTCACATCTCCATCAACGGTATTGCTGCCGGGCTGCGCAATACGGGTTGAGCCCGTGTGCGGTGTCAGGCGCTTTGCCAACAGCCCCGGCGCGAGCTAGCATGGACCCCTGGGCGCGACGGCGCACCTGAGTGGGCCCCGGGCAGAGGGGCCCTTGCGATGGGCGCAGGGTAACTGCTGTGGTGGCACGGCCCTGTGGTGTGTGGTCAAGGTGGTGGCCCGCCAACGGGCCGGGAGGCAGGGCTTTGGGCATTGATCTGGCGGCCTGGAGGGGGTTGCTGTCGCACCGGCTGGAAGCGGTCGCGCGCGCCGATTCAATGCGGGCCATTCGCGAGGGGTTGCTGTGGGTGCTGCCCTGCCTGATGGTGTCGGCCGTGTTCCTCGTGCTGTCGGTGCTGGCGCGTGTGCTGGGACTGCCGCCTGCGGTGGGTGACCTGCTGTCGGGGCTGCATGGCGAGATCAGCCGTATCCTGCCATTGCTGATTGCCGCTTCAATCGGCTACATGCTGGCTATCCGGCACCAACTGCCGCGGCTGCCCGTGGCCTTTCTGTGTTTTGTGTATGTAGCGCTGGCTTCGTATCAGCTTAGCGGGCAGCCGCGTGCTGCAGCCACACTGGTCTTGTTCATCGCGATTGCGTCGCCACTCATCAATGTGCCGCTGATGGCCCGTCTTATGCGGCTTCGCTGGCTTCAGGTATCGCGGGGGGCGCTTGTCAGCGACAACGTCGAGGACGCCGTGAACATGGTGGTGCCCGGCATCCTCACCGCTGCGCTGCTGGCCGCGGTCCTGGCCCTGCTGCAGCAATGGTCCGGCCTAGCACAGTGGAGCCTGCCCATGGACATGGTCGATCCCGACCGGTCTTACTTCAACGCCGTATTGCTCACCGGCATGAACTCGCTGCTATGGTTCTTTGGCATCCACGGCTACCACGCCTTGCAGCCCATTTTCCAGCTGTTGGAGCAGGCGGTGGGCTGGAACGCCATCGAACTGTTGACAGATCAGGCGCCCCAGCATCCGTTGAATGCGGGGTTGCTGGGGGCTTTTGCCTTCATTGGAGGCGCAGGTGGCACCTTGTCGCTGGTGGTGGCTGTGTTGTGGCGGGTGCGCAGCCCGGGGCTGCGCCTGTTGGCAGTGGCCAGCTTGCCCATGGCCTTGTTGAATGTGAATGAGCTGTTGTTGTTTGGTATCCCTTTGATCCTGAATCCGCGCCTGCTCATTCCCTTCATTCTGGTGCCTGCGGTCAACGCCTGTCTGGCGCTCGCAGCCGTGCAGGCCGGCTGGGTGCCGATGGCCAGCGTGCCCATGCCCCTCAACGCCCCAGTGTTGTTCAATGCCTATGTCAGCACACAGGGGGCGTGGTCAGCCGTGGCCTTACAGTTGGCTTTGGTGCTTCTGGGAGCCTGTATCTATGCCCCTGCTGTGCGCGCCCTGGAGCGCCACAACGCAACCACCGTGCACCTTCCCGGGCTGGACACCACCTTCACTCGGCTGCAGGAGGAGGGCAGCCTCTATGCCCACGACCCCATTGTGGTGGCGCAGCAGGGGCAGGCTCGCCGGGACGACGTGATGGCCCGGGTGCGCCGCATGGGGGACTATGAGTTCTTCCTGGAGTACCAGCCCCAGGTGTCGCCGCGCTCTGGCCTGTGTGTGGGTTGCGAGGCGTTGCTCCGGGCCCGCGACTCGCAGGGACGCATCCAGTCGCCGGGGTCTTTCCTGGCCTGGTTGTCTGAGGCAGGGCTGATGAAGGAGGTGGACCTGTGGGTAGCGGCTGCAGCCCTGCGTCAGTACCGGCGCTGGCGCAATGCGGGGTTTGAACTGCCGATTTCCATCAACGTCACGGGGCCGACCCTGATGTCGCCCGCCCATTGCCAGCGCTTGGTTGCGTTGATCGCGCCCGCGGCGGGTTGTATCAGCATCGAGATCACGGAGGACGCCCTGGCGGCCGATGTGGCGCAAATGCGCGATGCTATTGCCCAGGTGCATGCAGTGGGCGCCAAGGTATCCATCGACGACTTCGGAACCGGGTACTCTTCGCTCAGTTATCTGCACGCCTTTGCAGTGGACACCATCAAGATCGACCGCAGCTTTGTGGTGAGCAGCGCGGCCCCGCAGGGCGCACGCTTGTTGGAAGGCCTGCTGCATCTTTGCCAGAGCTTGGGGTTGGGCATTGTGGTGGAAGGGGTGGAAACCGATGAACAACTGCGAGTGCTGCCCGACTCCATCGACCTGCGCGTTCAGGGCTGGTACTACAGCCGTGCGTTGGCTGCAGACGACGTGCCCGCGTTTGTGCAGCAGTGCGTGCTGGAGGTTGGAGGCAAGGTGGCGCCTAGTGGCCCAGCAGCTCGCCCACCGGTTTGAGGCCTTTCACGCGGTCGCAGGCGGATTTCACGGCCAGCATCGCCGGGCTGCCCTGCAGCAGCTCCCACATGCCCCATGGCCAACCCCAGGCAAGCACGCTGACAAACACAGCCACCGGGCTCATGCTACTGGCGCGGCTGGTAAGCCGGGGGGGGGCGAGCAGGGTGCCGACGACGGTGTGGATCACCAACGATGCGCCACCAACGGCCAGGGCCATGTTGAGGGTGCCAAACTGCAGAAGAGCCACCAGCGTCACCGACGCTAAAAGCGCCGGCAGTGCGAGCGACAAGTCGCGAACGTCCACGGGCATGTGGAGGATCGGGGGGCTCTGCGCGCGGTGTCGCGGTGATGGGTGCGGTCGTCATGGCCCCATCGTAGACAGGCTGCTCAGCGTTGAGCTGGCTCTCCGGCCATCAGCACAGGATCAGCACAGGGGCAGGGTGCGTTGCTTGTTCAATGCGTCCACGGTACCCAGCATCTGCTGCCAATAGGTGGGCAGTGCGGACCAGGGCGCCCCAGTCGCCAGGTTGGTTGCGTAGACCACGCCAGTATTCATCCGAGGCCGATTGGCATTTTTCACGACTGTCTGCATGTCTGTGCAGGTACTGGCTGTGTGCACCAGCATGGCTTGTGCGGTGTTGTCCTTTGCATAGACCCAGGTGTTGCCAGGCTGGGGATCGATGTTCGCGTAGGCCGCTGCGTTGCCCGCATAGGTCACCAGCGTGTCGGCAACGCCCGCGTAGGCCGCGACTGGGTAGGTGCCCGGGTTGCCAATCACGATGGGAGCGGAGGGGGGCGTTGCGCCGGTGGTCAGGCCTGTAGTCAGCCCCTTCACATGCGTGTAGACCTCCTGGAAATGCGCCACGCGGGAGCTGTCGGTGGCCATTCCGTCCAGGAAGAAGCCGTCGAACAGGCCCGGGTAGAGCCGGATGTAGTTGGTGATGGTCGCCTTGATGTCGGCCACCGACAGTGCGCCGCTGCTGGTCGAGGTGGTAGCGACATAGCCGATCACGCGGTTGCTGGTGCCCGAGACGGCTTGGAAGGCCTTGATGGCCTTGGTGAGGTCGGCGTCTTCCTTGGTGTCTGCCGTCAGGACGCCGCTGCTGGGGTTGGCGATGGCGGTGATCTTCACGTCCGGATAGCTGGTCGCACCGCTCGTGAGGGTGACCCACGGCGAGGTAGTGCCGGTGGCGCTGAAATAGGCAGGCACCAGCACTTGCAAAGGCTTGCGTGCCGGACGCACAAAATAGGTGAGGCTGTCCGTGGCCGTGTTGGCACTGCTGGTTACCGTGGCGGCGACCTGGAACGTGGCCGTTGGGGGCAGGCTGCTCACCGTCAGCGTAGTGTTGGCGACACCGCTCACCGTGGTCGGTGCCACAGGGGCCAGAGCAGCCGCGCTGGCAGGGTTGACGGTGAATGTTGCGACGGTGCCGTTAGGTGCCTGGCTGCCGTTGACAAGCACATTGACCGACAGGGATTCCGACACGTTGGGTTCGAGCACGTTGCTGGTCGGTTGCACAAAGTTCACGCTGACGGGGGTAGCCGGTATGGGGGCAGGTGCCGGTGTTGGCGCTGGAGTGGGCGAGGGGGCTGGTGTACTGGTTTTGTCTGCCGCTCCTCCGCAGCCCGCCAGAGCAGCGGTCAAGGCCAGCAGGGATGCGAGGCGGTTTGTCGTGTTCATGGTGTGCATGGTTTTCAGGAGGTTCGTTGTGGGGAGCTATTGTGAACGCAGGCCGTGGTGCTTCCAAGCGCTGAAAGCGGGGCTTTGGATGGGAAAAACCGCGTTGTTGCGCCGATCGCGGCGGACCTGCGCCGCTAACATGGCCCCATGACATCCCCTTACCTCCGCATTCCGAGCATTGCGACCGTGCTGGCTGCTGCGGTGCTGCTGTCAGGCTGTGGCACCCTGGATGTGCCGCGCGCTGACAACTACCCCGCCACCGGCCAGAAGAAGGCGCGCGCCGTGCACCACTGGGATGTGCTGGCAGGTGATGTGGCCGCCCGCGTGGCCGACAAGATCGCCACCTGGCCACAAGGTGAGTACCCCATCCACGTCACGGTGGCGGACAACTCCCGCTTCAATCTGGGTTTTCTCAAGCTGTTGAAGGTGCATTTGCTGAATCGCGGGGTGGCGGTCTCGACCGTGCCGACAGCCGTAGAACTGGAGGTGCAAACGCAGCTGGTGCAGCATGAATCGGCGGTTTCACGCAGTTTGCCTGTCCCTATCGGCGGGACCCTTCTGGGCACGGGTGTTGGTGTGTGGCGTGACTGGAAGGTGCATTACGCGGACCGAACGCTATTGCCCGGTGTGGCCACCGCATTGGGTGTTGGGGCGGGTGTGGCCTTGGACATGGCGCAGCTTTACACCCAGGGCGCTGCTGCGGGTGGACCCACACGCACCGAAGTGCTGATCACCACCACGCTCAAAAGCCAGGACCGTTATCTCGCGGGTTCGGCTGACATGTATTACATCGAACAAGCCGATGCGGTGCTCTACCTGCCCGAGCTACCGCCTGTGGCTCCCGTTCCGACGCCGGTCAAGACCTGGCGGGTGGTGGCACCATGAAGACGTTGCATCTTTCGGCGCGAAGAGCCCTGTGGTGCTCGGCGGCGGTCCTGGCGGTTCTTGGTCTTCAGGGCTGCGCAAGCAACCCGGTCAGCACCTACTACTACGGTGACCGCACTGGCGGGGGCGCTCGTACCGATCTGATTGAGGTCAATGAGCGGGCCACCGATGCATTGCTGTTGCATGCGGTTCTGGATGCCAATCAGCCGGTGCTGGTGGCGACCTTGGTCAATGTGGATCGGTTGAATGAGTCCTCGCGTCTCGGACGTATCTTCTCGGAGCAGATAGCAGGTCGCATGGTGCAGCGGGGTTTGCGCGTGACGGAGGTGAAGTTGCGCGAAAGCTTGGCTATGCACCGTGACCAGGGAGAGCTTTTGCTGTCCCGCGAAGTACGTGAGGTGAGCCAGGCGCAGAACGCACAAGCCGTGGTGGTGGGGACCTACGCGATGTCCGCGTCAGTGCTATTTCTCAGCCTCAAACTGGTGAATCCGATGGGTAACCATGTGGTCGCAGCCCACAACTACGCGGTTCCGGTGGACGAGAACGTGCGCATGCTGTTGAACGGGCGCTGAGCGGATTGCTGGTGCCCAAAGGTCGCACTGGAAATGAAAACCAGCCCGCGGGGGGGGGGCTGGTGGGGCGTCTGAGCATTTGACCTGCGCCCATGGTCGCAGGCTTCGGATGGTCCGGGCTCAATGCAGCATCAGCGCGCCTGCCGTCTTGCTCTTGCCTGCGCGCGCTGGTGGGTTGCACAGGCCGCAGGTGAAGTGGCGGTTCTCGTACAACTCGGTCACAAACTGACCGCTGCACTGCGAGCACTTGGTACGGGTCAGCATGCCTGCGTCCACAAACTTGACCAGGCGCCAGGCGCGGGTGAAGGACAGCAGAGGCTCGATCTCCGCGGTGGTGACTTGCTCGTTGTAGAGGCGGTAGGCCTTGGTCAGCAACTCCACCGAATCCAGGTCCACGCCCTTGGACAGGTACTCGTAAATGTTCAGGAACAGCGAGCTGTGGATGTTTTCCTGCCAGGTCAGGAACCAGTCGGTCGAGAACGGCAACTGGCCCTTCGATGGCGACTTGCCCGCGATCTCCTTGTACAACCGGATCAGGCGCTCATACGACAGCGTGGTTTCCGATTCGAGCACTTGCATGCGGGCACCCATCTGGATCAGCATGGCGGCGCGTTCGATCTGCTTGGACTCGTTGAGAACGCTCTTGGCTGGGGCTTTGGCAGTGGTGGACATGGCGGGCTTTCAGGCTGGATGAAGAAGGTTCGGGCTCAGAGCACTTCCGACACGCGGCTTGCCATCAGGATGTTGGCGTGCAGTGTGTTGGTGGCTTCGTTGCCTACCTTCTTGGCCGTGTGGTTGGTCAGCAAGCTCCACACCAGGTTGTCGTCCACGCGGAAGCTGCAAAGAAGCGTGTTGCGGGAGGCCAGCTTCATCACTTGCGCTGCGGACAGCGACGCGAGAATATCGGCAGACTCTTCATTCATGCCCAAGCGGAACACGGCTTCCGCCTTGTCCTGGCGAATCAGGGTCTGGGCCAGCATCAGGTAGGTGAGGTTGGCTTCGCGGATTTCGGCGAGGAGTTGTTCGTTGGTCATGGCGGCTTCCTTTGTTCCAGTTCCCGGACCCTGCGTTGCCTGCTGGTTGCAGGTTTTGCGTGATCCGTTGAAATGGATTGTGAAACCGCCCCAATCAGAAATTAAGTCGGGGTTTGGCTGTGCTGCGTGTCTGGTTTTGCAGCGGTCCGTGTAGGAATTTGCCTTACACGCCAATCAGGTGGCGTCGGTCTTTTCATGGGGCCGCACCTGCTGCATTGGCTGGCGCAGGCCCATGCGTTCTGCTCATGGTTTTGATAGCACCCGCAAACCCCTCTTTTTTGCGCTTTTGCAACCCTTGGCGCCTGATACCCGCTGACGCGAGCGCTGCTTAGCCTTTTTCGACGGGGCGCGAAGGGTCAGAACACCACTCGCTCCAGCTGCCGGCAAACAGTGCCGTGGAGCCCAGGCCCGCGACTTCCATGGCCAGCAAATTGGGCACAGCACTCACGCCGCTGCCGCACTGGTGCACCACAGTGGCAGGGTTGCGGCCTGCCAGCAGGGCGTCGAACTCAGCGCGCAGCACGGCAGCAGGCTTGAACCGACCGTCGGCGCCGATGTTCTCGGCAAAGGGGCGGTTGAGTGCGCCCGGAATATGGCCTGCCACGGGGTCCAGCGGCTCGACTTCGCCCCGGTAGCGGGCGCCAGCTCGGGCATCGATCACGGTCTGGTCGGGCTGCTGCAGGTGCGCAAGCACGTCGCTGGCCGTGGCCAGTCGGCGCAAGGGCTCAGCCAGTTGAAAGCGGGACTGGAAGTGCGAGGGCTCCTCGCCGCTGCTGACAGCGCCGCCTGCGGCTTGCCAGGCCTGCAGCCCACCATCGAGCACGGCCACGGCATCGTGGCCCGCCCACTTGAGCATCCACCATAAGCGCCCGCAGTAGTTGGCACCCTGGCGGTCATACACCACGGCCTGCATGTGGTTGGCAAAGCCCACGCTGCACAGCCAGTTCGCAAAACGTTCGCGGCTGGGCAGCGGGTGGCGGCCACCGGACGCGGGCTTGTCGGCCTCCTGCGCGGTGACGGTGCCGCCCGCACCCGGCACGCCATGTTTGGCGCTCAGGTGGTTGTTGAGATCGGCGTACACCGCGCCCGGGATGTGGGCCTCGCTGTACTGCCGGGCGCCCGCCGAGGTCTGCATCAGGTCAAAGCTGCAGTCGAACACCATCAGCGGCGCGCCGCTGCCGATCTGGGCCTGCAGTTCGGTGGCAGAAATGAGGGTCGTGTAAGTCATTGTGTGTGCCAGTGCAAAGGGAAAACAGGCTCCATTGTGTCCAACTGCTTGCAGCCCCGTGCTGTCAGGTCGTATCAGTGTTCTTCAGCGGGGGCTCCCGGTGCAGCGCGGGCCCGCAGGATGGTGGCCACGATGCCACTGCCCACGATGAGGGCCATGCCGATCCAGCCGATGGGAGGAATCTTGTCACCAAACAGCAGCACGCTGTAGAGACCTGCAAACACAATGCCTGAGTACTGCAGATTGGCCACCACCAGCGTGCCGCGCTGGGTCTTGGCGCTGGCGTAGGCCTTGGTCATGCACAGCTGCCCGCCCGCAGCCAGTGCGCCGATGGGCAGCAGCCACAGCGCCTGCCAGCCCGGCCAGTCCGACATGCCGGTAAATAGCATGGCCACGCCGCCTGCCACCGCAGAGCCCACGGCAAAGTAGAAGACGGTGCGCGATTCTGGTTCACCCAGGCGCGAGAGCGCTACCACCTGCATGTAGGCAAATGCGGCGGTCAGCCCAGACATGAGCCCGATCAGGCCCGCAAAGGCCTGGTTTTGGTCAAGGCTCGGGCGCAGCATCAGCACCACGCCCACAAAGCCGATCAGCACGGTCACCACCAGCGGTCCCTGCAAGGCCGGGCGGGGTGTGGCGGGCGAGGGGCGCCAGGCCAGCAGCGTGCCGCCGATCAGGAAGGCGGCGATCCACACGCTGCTCATGTAGTTGAGCGTCATGGCCGTAGCCAGGGGCAGGTGGGCAATGGCGAAGAACCAGGCGCCGAGCGATGTCACACCCACCAGGCTGCGCCAGGCATGCATGCCGGGGTATTGCGTAGCGAGCGTCACCTTTTGCGAACGCGCCAGCAGCCACAGGATGACCATGCCGATCAGGCCGCGGTAGCACACCAGCTCGGCCGAGTTGAAGAAGTCCGATGCGATCTTGACGCACACGCCCATGCTGGCGAACAGGAACGCGGCCAACACCATCCAGAGGGCTTGCATCGGGTTGTGGTCTCTTGAGGGGCACCGTGTGATGCCGATATGAAAATAGCTGCCAGCGCTTATTTTTTAAGCACTGGCAGCTATTGTAATGAGAGCAGACCTCGGCGGGCCCGCAGATTGGCGGGGTTTTGCCGCCGTATTCAGCGTTTTGGTGTGGCCGCCTCGATGGTGTCGCTGCCCATCGCAGACCGGTACCACTCATGGAAGTGCTGCATGCCGTCCTCCATGGGGCTTTGGTAGGGGCCGACCTCGTTGTCGCCACGGGCCAGCAAAGCTTTGCGGCCCGCGTCCATGCGCTCGCCGATTTCGTCGTCTTCGATGCAGGTCTCCATGTAGGCGGCCTTCTGCGCCTCGACGAACTCGCGCTCGAACGCGGCGATTTCTTCGGGGTAGTAGAACTCCACCATGTTCAGCGTCTTGGTCGGGCTGATGGGGTGCAGGGTGGATACGGTGAGCACATGCGGATACCACTCCACCATGATGTGCGGGTACAGCGTGAGCCAGATGGCGCCGTGCTTGGGCGGCTTGCCTTCGCGATAGGCCAGCAGGGCTTCGTGCCAGCGCTCGTACACGGGGCTGCCCGCCTTGCCCAGACGGTTGGCCACGCCCACGGTCTGCACGGAGTAGTTCTTGCCAAACTCCCAGCGCAGGTCGTCGCAGGTGACGAAGCTGCCCAGGCCCGGGTGGAAGGGGCCGACGTGGTAGTCCTCCAAATAGACCTCGATGAAGGTCTTCCAGTTGTAATTGCACTCGTGCAGTTCCACGTGGTCGAGCACGTAGCCGCCAAAGTCCAGATCGGCGCGCGGACCCATCTGGGCCAGGTCGCCGGCCACGTCGTAGCCGTTGTCTTCAAACAGCAGGCCGTTCCACTCGCGCAGCTTGTAGTTGTTCAGGTTGAGGCAAGGGTCATGCGCGAAATGGGGTGCGCCCAGCAACTCGCCCTGGGGGTTGTAGGTCCAGCGGTGCAGGGGGCACACGATGTTGCCACCCGCATGGCCCTTGCCCTGGCCTTGCAGCGAACCCTTGCCCTTGAGCATCACGGCCTGGCGATGGCGGCATATGTTGGAGACGAGTTCAATGCCGCCCTGGGCGTTGCGTACCAGTGCGCGGCCTTCGCCCTCCTGGGGCAGGGCGTAGTAGTCGCCCGAGTGGGGCACAGACAGTTGGTGCCCCACATAGCGGGGCCCGCGCTGGAAGATGGTGTCCAGCTCGCGCTGAAACAGCGCATCGTCAAAGTAGCTTGAAACTGGTAGTTGGCTCGCGGCCTGCTGCAGTTGAAGACTTAAATCAGACATGGGTGACCTGACCTAAAGACTCCCCACAGGGAGAAAGTGCGGGAGGTGCGCGAAACGCGCATCTGGAAAAAAAGAAACCGGCTAGTGTGGGTAGCCGGCTCGACGGGAATGGGATTATAGATGGTGGGGTTATTCCCGCACCCCCCTTACGTGTATTGAAATCCCTGTTCTAGACGCAGGTCAAACAGGCGCTGGGTGAGCTTGTGCCTCTGATGGCAACGGGGCGTTTTCTGGGGTGCCCCATCCATTCAGCGGGCTCCGGTCTCTGCGCCGTGATGGTGCGCCTAAAATGGCCGGTTTTCACCTGCGCTCTGCCGCTTTGCCCATGCCCAAGGCTTCTGCCACCCCCGCGCCGCCCGCCGAACCTGCCAGCTACGAAGCGGCGCTGGAAGAGCTGGAGCAGCTTGTGGCCCGCATCGAGTCGGGCCAGTTGCCGCTGGACCAGATGTTGGCGGGCTACCAGCGTGGCGCTGCGCTTCTGGCGTTCTGCCGCAAGCGACTGGAAGCCGTGCAGGACCAAATCAAGGTGCTGGACGACGGCCAGCTCCAACCGTGGACTCAGGAATGAGCGCAGTGCATGCGCCGTCAGTCGCCGTGACGAGTCAACTCCCCCCTTTTGATGTGGCTCCCTGGAGCCAAAACCATCTGGCCAGCGTGGAGCAGGCCCTGTCCGGGTGGGTAGGCCATGGTGCCCCTGCCGGGCTTGGCGACGCCATGCGCTACGCCGTGCTGGATGGCGGCAAGCGCCTGCGGCCGCTGCTGGTGCTGGCTGCGTACGAGGCCGTGCGCAGTGGCGCGCCTGTTGTGGATGTGTCTGGTGAAGCCGCCCTGCGCGCTGCGTGTGCGGTGGAACTGATCCACGCCTATTCCCTGGTGCACGACGACATGCCTTGCATGGACAACGACGTGCTGCGCCGGGGCAAGCCCACGGTGCATGTGCAGTTTGGCGAAGCCCAGGCCTTGCTGGCAGGTGATGCGCTGCAGGCCTTTGCGTTCGAGTTGCTCACGCCCGACGACAGCGCCGTGCCGGTTGCCATGCAGGCCACGCTGTGCCGCCTGCTGGCGCGCGCAGCAGGCTCGGCCGGCATGGCGGGCGGCCAGGCCATTGACCTGGCCAGTGTGGGGGTGGCGCTGACCGAAGACCAGCTACGCCAGATGCACCGGCTCAAGACCGGAGCGCTGCTGCAGGGCAGCGTGCTCATGGGCGCCGTGTGTGGCCATGCAGCACCACATGCCTACCAGGCGTTGTTGGACTACGGTGCTGCCATGGGGCTGGCGTTCCAGGTGGTGGATGACATCCTGGATGTGGTGGCCGATTCCGCCACGCTGGGCAAGACGGCGGGCAAGGATGCCGCCGCCGACAAGCCCACCTATGTCTCTTTGCTGGGGCTCGAGCGCGCTCAGGCCCATGCCCAGGAACTGCTGCGGGACGCACACGCCGCCCTGGCGCGCAGTGGCTTGCCGGACACCCGGGCCCTGGCTGCGCTGGCCGACATGGTGGTGCGCCGCTCTTACTAGAATTTGAGCAAAATTGGCCTCTTCCGCCTGTCCATCATGCGTTAGTAGCTATTAAAAGAATAGTAAATGTCCACGACCTCATTCCCCCTGCTGCAGACCATCAACGACCCGGCAGACCTGCGCCAGCTGGCGCGCGCCGACCTCAAGGCGCTGGCTGCCGAGTTGCGCGAGTTTGTGTTGCACAGCGTCTCCCAGACGGGCGGGCATCTCAGCTCCAACCTGGGCACGGTGGAGCTGACCGTGGCCCTGCACCATGTCTTCAACACCCCTGAAGACCGCCTTGTGTGGGATGTGGGCCACCAGACCTATCCGCACAAGATCCTGACTGGCCGACGCGACCGCATGCACACGTTGCGTCAACTGGGCGGTATCTCGGGTTTTCCGCAGCGCGCCGAGAGCATTTACGACACCTTCGGCACGGCACATTCCAGCACCAGCATCTCCGCTGCGCTGGGCATGGCTCTGGCCGCCAAGCGCAAGGGCGAAAACCGCCATGCGGTAGCCATCATCGGCGACGGTGCGATGACCGCGGGCATGGCCTTCGAGGCGTTGAACAATGCTGGTGTTGCAGATTGCAACCTGCTGGTGGTGCTCAACGACAACGATATGTCGATCAGCCCGCCCGTGGGCGCGCTCAACCGTTACCTGGCTCAGCTCATGAGCGGCCAGTTCTATGCCGCCGCCAAGAACGTAGGCAAGACCGTGCTCAAGCCCGTGCCGCCCTTGCTGGAGCTGGCCAAGCGCTTCGAGCAGCAGGCCAAGGGCATGGTGGTGCCCGCCACCCTGTTCGAAAAATTCGGCTTTAACTACATCGGCCCCATCGACGGGCACGACCTCGATTCGCTGATCCCCACGCTCGAAAACATCAAGAGCCTCAAGGGCCCGCAGTTTCTGCATGTGGTCACCAAAAAAGGCCAGGGCTACAAGCTGGCCGAGGCCGACCCCATTGCCTACCACGGCCCCGGCAAGTTCGACCCCAGCGTGGGCCTGACCAAGCCCGCCACGCCACCCAAGCAGACCTTCACCCAGGTGTTTGGCCAGTGGCTGTGTGACATGGCTGCGCAGGATATGCGCCTGGTGGGCATCACACCCGCCATGCGTGAGGGTTCGGGCATGGTCGAGTTTGAAAAGCGTTTCCCCGAGCGCTACTACGACGTGGGCATTGCCGAACAACATGCCGTCACCTTCGCGGCGGGCATGGCCTGCGAGGGCGTCAAGCCCGTGGTGGCGATCTACTCCACGTTTTTGCAGCGCGGCTATGACCAACTGATCCATGACGTGGCCCTGCAGAACCTGCCCGTCGTGTTTGCGCTGGATCGTGCGGGCCTGGTGGGTGCCGACGGCGCAACGCATGCCGGGGCATACGACATCCCGTTTGTGCGCTGCATTCCCAACATGAGCATGGCTTGCCCTGCCGACGAGCGCGAGTGCCGCCAGCTGCTGTCTGCCGCGTACGAACAGAACCACCCTGTGGCTGTGCGTTACCCGCGCGGCAGCGGTGCGGGTGTGGCGCCCCTGGCCGGGCTGGATGCCCTGCCGTATGGCAAGGGCGAGATCCGCCGCGAGCGCCAGGGCACCGATGCCAAGGCGCAGCGCATCGCCATCCTCTCGTTTGGCACCCTGCTGTACCCAGCGCTGGAGGCGGCCGAGTCCCTCGATGCCACCGTGGTCAATATGCGCTGGGCCAAGCCCATCGACGAAGTGTTGCTGCGAGACGTGGCCGAGCGCCACGATGTGCTGGTCACTCTGGAAGAGGGTACGATCCAGGGCGGCGCAGGCAGCGCGGTGACCGAGGCCCTCAACGCGATGGGCATCATGCGCCCCGTGTTGCAACTGGGCCTGCCCGATGTGTTCATAGAGCATGGTGACCCGGCCAAGCTGCTGTCGCTGCAAGGGCTCGACGCCCCGGGCATCCGCAAGGCCATCGAGCTTCGTTTCTCCTGCTAGTAACGGGTTCTTTCTGGGTTTTCCGCCGGGTTGCCGAGGCAACCCGGGCACCTGTTCACACCTTGCTTCTGCTGGCGGCGCGCAATGTTTGTGGCGTGGCGTTTGCCTCTGTCTGATCGGGAAAACCAAGAGGGCTTGGGGGCTTTCGTACTCCTACAATCGTGACAAAAGGCAATAGGCGAAGGCCTGCGCTGGGCGTCGCGAAGGTGTTCTGCGCCATTGCCATGCCACAAACTCATGGAGACAAGTGTTATGGATCGCCGTTCCCTCATCAAGCACGCAGGTATCGCAGGGGTGTTGGCCACCGGCGCAGCGCCTGCCGTGTTTGCCCAAGCATCCATACGGTGGCGTTTGGCGTCCAGTTTCCCCAAGTCGCTGGACACCATCTATGGTGGTGCCGAGGTGTTTGCGAGGGCCGTCAAAACGATGTCGAATGGCCGCTTCGATATTTCAGTGCATGCGGGCGGTGAGCTGATGCCTGCGTTCGGTGTCGTCGATGCGGTGCAGGGCGGGGCCGTAGAAATGGCGCATACCGTCCCGTACTACTTCTATGGCAAGAGCCCCGCCTTTGCTTTGGGCTCTGCCATTCCCTTTGGCTTCAACTCGCGCCAGATGAGCGCCTGGATGCAGCATGGCAATGGGCGCAAGCTCATGAATGAGTTTTACGGCGGATTCAGCATAGTGAGCTTTGCAGGTGGAAACACCGGCACTCAGATGGGGGGATGGTATCTGCGTGAAATCAAGAGCCCGGGTGATTTCAAGGGCATGAAGATGCGGCTGGGAGGGGGATTGGTTGGAGAGGTGATGGCCAAGTTGGGGGCCATTCCCCAGAGCATCCCAGGAGGCGAGATCTATCAGGCATTGCAGAAGGGAACTATTGACGCTGCGGAATGGGTGGGCCCTTACGATGATCAGAAGCTGGGCTTTCACAAAGTGGCGCCGTACTATTACTACCCGGGCTGGTGGGAGGGGGGGCCCGAGGTGGATTTCTTCATCAACCGCAAGGCGTTTGATAGCCTCTCTGCAGACTACAAAGTCATCGTGGAAGCCGCCGCAGCGCTGGCGCACTCGGACATGCTCGCCAAGTATGACGCGCTGAATCCGACAGCCCTCAAGCAACTGGTTGCAGCGAAAACCAAGGTATTGCCCTTTTCGCAAGCCGTCATGGATGCGTCGTTCAAGGCCTCGATGGATGTCTTTGCAGAGAACGACGCCAAGTCTCCCGAGTGGAAAAAAATCTACGGCGACATGCGGAATTTTCAGCGCGACCAGATTCTTTGGTTTCGATTTGCGGAAGCTCGTTACGACACCTTTATGTCTGCTCAGAAGATCTGAATGTGCCGGGGGCTGCAAGCTGACGCAATTGCTTGCAGAAGCCTGAACGCTTGGACGCCTCTTTGATTTTCACGGGAAAACCCGCAAATCCGGCGGGGGGCATCTTCCTACAATCGTTTGCGGTAAAGAGGTCCTTGGGCATCGGGTAATCGCCCTGCGCGCCAAGTTGTGCAATAGAGTTTTCGGAGATAACCACATGGATCGTCGTTCAATCATCAAGCATGCCGGTATCGCTGGCGTGCTGGCTGCGGGTGTTGCTCCTGCCGTTCACGCGCAGGCTGCTGTGCGCTGGCGCCTTGCGTCGAGTTTTCCCAAGCCACTCGACACCATTTATGGCGGCGCTGAAGTGTTCGCCAACGCGGTGAAGGCCATGTCGGGCGGCAAGTTCGAGATCTCCGTCCACGCTGGCGGTGAACTGATGCCTGCCATGGGTGTGGCTGACGGCGTGCAGCAAGGTTCGGTGGAAATGTGCCACACCGTGCCGTACTACTTCTATGGCAAGAACCCCGCTTTCGCGCTGGGCTCCGCCATTCCGTTCGGCATGAACTCGCGCCAGATGAATGCCTGGATGATGCATGGCAACGGCCGCAAGCTGATGGATGAGTTCTATGCGGGCTACGGCATGATCAGCTTTGCGGGTGGCAACACCGGCACGCAGATGGGTGGCTGGTACCGCAAGGAAATCAAGTCGGTCGCCGACATGAAGGGCCTGAAGATGCGCCTGGGTGGTGGTCTGGTGGGCGAGGTGATGCAGAAGCTGGGTGTTGTTCCCCAGAGCCTGCCTGGTGGCGAAATCTACCAAGCCCTGGAGAAGGGCACGATCGACGCAGCAGAGTGGGTCGGCCCTTACGATGACCAGAAGCTGGGCTTCAACAAGGTGGCGCCTCATTACTACTATCCTGGCTGGTGGGAAGGCGGTCCCGAAGTGGACTTCTTCGTCAACCAGAAGGCATTCGATGCACTCTCTGCCGAGAACAAGGCCATCATCCAGGCTGCATCCTCGCATGCCGCTGTGGACATGCTTGCCAAGTACGACGCGCGCAATCCTGTCGCTCTCAAGCAGCTGATTGGCGCCAAGATCAAGCTCTTGCCTTTCAGCAAGGATGTGCTGGACGCTTCGTTCAAGGCCTCGATGGAGGTCTATGCGGCGAATGATGCCCGCAGTCCCGAGTGGAAGAAGATCTACGCAGACTTCCGTACATTCCAGCGTGATCAAGTGGCATGGTTCCGTGTGGCTGAAGGCCGGTTCGATAGCTACATGCAGACTGTCAAGCTCTGATCTGGTATCAGCCAGCTTGTGTAAAAAAACCGCGCTTCGGCGCGGTTTTTTTATGGCCCAAAGGGTTTGCGGTCGCGGGGTCTGACCAGCGAGTTGTGCAGCACGGGCGCACGAAGCACTTGGCGCGTAATGGTTGCGCCGTGCGGCTGCACCATGACAATGGATTCTGCTTGACGCAGGTGGCGCAGATCCTGTGCCCTGTGCTTCCCCGTTGACCCTGGGGCGACGAGCGCGAAAAAAAACCGCGCTAGGGCGCGGTCTTTGGGCTGCAAGGGCTGCAGGTGTGGGGCGATGGCTGCTGGCCAGTAGTCTCCCAATCAGAACTGGCGAAATGCTTTCAGTTCAGCACCGATGCGCTCGAACTCTGCGATGAGTCCGGGCGTTGCGCCATAGAACACCGTGAACTTGCCTGCGAGCGTGCGCACGTACAGGCGTGGGGCGATGAGCCAGCTCAGGCCCGGAACGCGGATCACGCGTACGTAGGCCAGATCATCGAAGGCCATCGCCTTGTCCCACACCCAGCGTTGGTGCAGGCCACTCGCGTGGATGCGGGTGCGGCTGACCATGATGCTCCACCATGTCCAGGCCATGAGCGCCAGGCCGGCGATGAACCAGCCCGTGCCATTGCTCACGCCGCTACCGAGCGCGCCACGTGACCACAGCTGCGCAAACCAGATGGTGCAGCCCCCCACGATCACCGTGGCAAAGACCCGGAAAGTGGTGGAGAACGCTGAGCCCACCACTTCGCCGCCCGTCGGGGCGAAGCGGAAAGGCTCCATCATGGGCTGGGGTGTGAGGTTCAGCATGCAGATCTACCGTGCTGCGGTGAGTCTGTCATTTGGCCGGTTCGGCCGGCGCAGCGGGTGCTGCGGGCTCTGCTGGAGACGTTGCCGCATCGCCGAAGGGGTTCTCCCCGCCCGGCGAATCTTCGGTGCGCATGTCGTCCACAGGCACTTCGATCTGGACCTTGTCGGTGTCAATGATTTCCTGCTTGGGCAGGAACATGGTTACCGTCTGGGGCACGAAGATCACAATGGCGACCAGCAGCATCTGCATCACCACCCAGGGGATCGCCCCCATGTAGATGTCGCTGGACAGAACGGGCTTGGGAATCCGTCCTTCCTTGAAGAGGGTATTGGCAATGCCGCGCAGGTAGAACAGTGCGAAGCCGAAAGGCGGATGCATGAAGCTCGTCTGCATGTTCACGCACAGCAGCACGCCGAACCAGATCAGATCGATACCCAGCTTGTCGGCCACTGGGCCCAGCATCGGCAGGATGATGAAGGCGATCTCGAAGAAGTCGAGGAAGAAAGCCAGGAAGAAAATGAAGATGTTCACCGCGATCAGGAAGCCGATCTGACCGCCCGGCAGGCCTGCGAGCATGTGCTCCACCCACTTGGCACCGTCCACGCCCTGGAACACCATTGAGAACACGCGCGCACCGATCAGGATGAACACCACCATGGCGGTCAGGCGCATCGTGCCTTGCATGGCCTCCCACATCAACTGCCAGTTCAAGCGCTTATGGATGGCGGCCAGGATCATGGCGCCCACGACGCCCATGGCGCCCGCTTCTGTTGGCGTGGCTATGGCCGTGTCGATGCCAGGCAGGCCACCCATGGAGCCCAGCACAGCAAAGATCAGCAGGGCTGATGGAATGATGCCGCGCAGGCACTTGAGCCACAGCTTGGCGCCCGACATGGTGCGGGCCTCCTTGGGAATGCCGGGCACGTAGTGGGGCTTGAAAACGCCCAGCAGGAAAGTGTAGCCCGCGAAGATCAGCACCTGCAAAATGGAAGGGCCCCAGGCGCCACGGTACATGTCGCCCACCGAGCGGCCGAGTTGGTCGGCCATCACGATCAGCACGAGGGAGGGTGGCACCAGCTGCGTGATGGTGCCCGAAGCGGCCAGCACGCCGGTGGCGTAGCGCATGTTGTAGCCGTAGCGGATCATCACGGGCAGCGAGATCAGTGCCATGGCGATCACCTGGCCGGCCACGGTGCCGGTGATGGCGCCGAGGATGAACCCCACGATGATCACGGAGTAGCCCAGGCCGCCGCGCACGGTGCCAAAGAGCTGGCCCATGGAGTCCAGCATGTCTTCGGCCAGCCCGCACTTCTCCAGGATGGCGCCCATGAAGGTGAAGAAGGGGATGGCCAGCAGCAGCTCGTTGGAGAGGATGCCGAAGATGTTGATGGGAAGGTTGGCCATGAAGACGGCGGGGAACCAGCCCATCTCGATGGCAAAGAAGCCTGACGCGAGCCCCAGCGCTGCCAGTGAGAAGGCGACGGGGAAGCCGATCAGCATCACCACCACCAAGCCCGCGAACATGATCGGGGCAAAGTTTTCCATTTGCATTTTTTTTCCTGGTTTGTCCGGAATGGAGATAGCGGTGCTGGGCTTTGCAGCTCAGTGGCACCGCAGGTTCTTAGTTCGGCACGGGTGCCGGGCTACTGAACCGGCTTCTCGTAGTGGGTGTTCATCTGATAGATGCCACGCAGATAGGCCACGCGCTTGACGATTTCGGCGAGGCCTTGCAGGAACATGAGGACGAAGCCGACGGGCATCAGCAGGATGGCAGGCCAGCGGATGAGGCCACCGGCATTGCCGGACATTTCTCCAGAGACGAACGCACGCATGAACAGCGGCCAGCTGAAGTAGGCGATCAGCGCCATGGCAGGCAGCAAGAAGATCAACAAGCCTGCGATATCCACATAGACCTGTTTATTGCCGCGCAGCTTGCCATACACAATGTCAACGCGCACATGCTCGTTGAGCATCAGCACAAAAGGAGCGCCAAGCATGACCGTGGCGGCGAACAGATACCACTGGATTTCAAGCCAGGCGTTGGAGCTGAGGTCCAGTCCGTAGCGGATGAATGCGTTGCCTGCAGATATAAGGGCTGCCGCCAGGACGGTCCAGGTCGCAACTTTGCTGAGTCTGCTGGAAATCCAGTCCATGCCCAGAGCCAATTTAAGTAGTGTTGACACGTGGTGTCTCCTCGAGTTTAGAAACGTTTACGCGGGCCCAGTACGCTGCTGGGCCCGAGGGTGTCTGAAAGTAACGCGGATACTACCCCTTTGGCGCTGAAGAAAGCCTGACGCGGAAACATGGGGTTTTCCTCAGGGGCGGCCGCTGGTGGGCCCGAATCGATTCAGCTGGGCACCAAGCACGCTGCCGCTCAATGCGCAGCCTGGGAGCCTAACGCAGGCCGTTCCATCGGTGCCTGGAGTGGCTAGGAGCTGGGGGGCGTTGAGCGTTTGTTTCTGGTGAACTGCCACCAGGGCAGCACCCGGCTCATGGCCAGCACTTCACCGCAGTGCAAGGGGCTGTAGCCGGGCAAGGTGGCCATCTGGGCCAGCCACTCGGGGGTTTGCAGCAGGGTGCGCAGGGCCAGCGTGGCGGGTTGGTCCAGGCTGGCCTTCAGGCAGGCGAGGTGGTAGCGCTCGTGCACCAGCGGCACAAAATCCAGCCCGCGCGCACGCGCTGCCACCTCGATGCCCATGCCCACATCGGCGGCCCCGGCGGCCACGGCCTGGGCGATGGCGGTGTGGGATGGCTCGTTGAGCGCATAGCCGACGATGCCCTGCGCATCCAGCCCCGCCTGGGCCAGCAGGTCGTCCAGCAGCACCCGCGTGCCCGTGCCCAGGGGCCGGTTCAAGAAGCGCGCGCCGGTGCGGGCCACATCCTGCAGGCTGTGCAGCGCCAGCGGGTTGCCCGGCGCGACGATGAGGCCCTGCGTGCGCTGGGCAAAGCCGATGATCTTGTGCAGGCCAGGCTGCAGCAGGGGCTGGTAGGTGTGGGCGGTGAGCGAGTCGGCCCCGGCATTGTCTACCGTGTGGAAGCCCGCCAGTGTGCAGCGCCCTTCGTTGAGCGCGCGGATCGCGTCCACGCTGCCAGTGAAGCGGATATCGAGGTGCAGCGCGCCCGCATCGGCCTGCGCGGCATGTGCGCGCAGCGCCACCAGGGCGTCGTCGTGGCTGGCGTACAGGGTGAGCACATGGGCGTTGGGGTCGAAGGCCACGGCAAACGCGCGTTCCAGGTCGGCGTGCAGCGCCGCAATCTGCGGTGCCAGCCGCGCCTGGGCCTGGCGTTCGGCCCACAGCAGTTTGGCGCCGAACTCGCTCAGCTGCGCCGACTGGCCCTTGCCCCAGATGATCAGCTCGCCGCCCAGCTGGTCCTCCCAGCGCTTGAGCGCGCCCCAGACATGGCGGTATGAAAGGTCCAGCGCACGTGCGGCTCCCGAGATGGAGCCATGTTCTGCTACGGCCTGCAGCAGCTCGGGCAGCGGGTTGCGGATGAGGGCATTGCCCGCATCCTTGCTGAGTGTGTAGTGAAGTTGGACCCTATGCACGGACGTTCATATCGCTGGATATTGGATGGGTGCCTACGATAGCCCAAACCGATCCTCTGGCCCATGTCCACTCTCACCGAAAGCGCGGTCACAGCGCTGCAGCTCACCCTCTCGTCCGACCCCGTCCTCTGGGCCATCGTGGGCCGATCCTTGTCTGTCAGTGCCACGGCCTGCCTGCTGGCCTGTGGTATGGGCTTGGTGCTGGGCGCCTGGCTGGGCGTGGCCCGCTTCACGGGACGCGGGGCGGCGCTGGCGGTGCTCAATACCCTGCTTGCTGTGCCCTCGGTGGTGGTAGGGCTGGTGGTGTACCTGGTGCTGTCACGCAGCGGGCCGCTGGGGTCGCTGGGCTGGCTGTTCAGCTTCAAGGCCATGGTGCTGGCGCAGGCCATCCTGGTGCTGCCCGTGGTCACCGCGCTCACGCGCCAGGTGGTGGAAGACGCCGAGCGCGCGCATGGCGAGCAGCTGCGGTCCATGGGCGCGGGCCCGCTCCTGCGGGCCCTGCTGCTGGCCTGGGACGAGCGCTATGCCTTGCTCACGGTGCTGCTGGCCTCGTTCGGCCGCGCCATCTCCGAGGTGGGTGCCGTGATGATCGTGGGCGGCAACATCGACGGCTTCACGCGCGTGATGACCACGGCCATTGCGCTGGAGACCAGCAAGGGCGACCTGCCCCTGGCGCTGGCGCTGGGCATCATCCTGCTGGCCGTGGTGCTGGTGCTCAATGTGCTGATTGCGCTGCTGCGCCGCTGGCGTGAGTGGGTGGATGGCTCGGCAAGTGGCACCTCGGTGGGGGTGGCGGCATGAGCGGCCTGCCAGACTCCCCCTGGGCCGATCTGCGCCAGGTGACGGTGCGCTACGGCCGCGTGCCCGCGCTGGAGCAGGTCACGCTGCGCATCAACCCCGGCGAGCGCGTGGCGCTGGTGGGCGCCAACGGCAGTGGCAAGAGCACCTTGCTGCGCGTGCTCAACGGCCTGGCGGGCACCCAGGCGGGCGGCCTGCACTGCGATGCCACGCTGCGCCAGGCCATGCTGTTCCAGCGCCCGCACATGCTGCGCACCAGTGCCCAGAACAACGTGGCGCTGGGTCTGTGGCTGCGCGGCACGCGCTGGCGCGATGCGCGGCTGCAGGCGCTGACGGCGCTGCAGCGCGTGGGCCTGCAGGACATTGCCGCGCAGAACGCCCGCACGCTGTCAGGCGGCCAGCAACAGCGCGTAGCGCTGGCGCGCGCCTGGGCGCTGCGGCCCGACGTGCTGCTGCTCGACGAACCCACCGCCAGCCTCGACCCGCACGCCAAGCGCGAGGTCGAGGCCCTCATGGCCGACTTTGCGGCCAGCCATGGCGCGGCTGGCCCGGCCCACCCGGTGACCATGGTGTTCAGCAGCCACAACCTGGGCCAGGTCAAGCGCCTGGCCAGCCGCGTGATCTACCTGGAGCACGGCCGCCTGGTGGCCGACCTTCCGGTGCACGACTTTTTCAACGGCCCCCTGCCGGAGGCCGCCCGTTTGTTTGTCAAAGGAGAACTGGGATGATGGCAATGACTAAAAATTTCAGGCTTTTTAAGCCTTCTGCGCGCGTCCAGTATGCGTTAATTGCTACTGTTTTTGTAGCGTGTGGCGCTGCGTCGGCCCAGAGCATCACCATGGCGTCCACCACCTCCACCGAGCAGTCGGGCCTGTTCGGCCACCTGATGCCCGAGTTCAAGAAGGCCAGTGGCCTGGATGTGAAAGTGGTGGCGCTGGGCACCGGCCAGGCGCTCGACATGGCGCGCCGGGGCGATGCCGATGTGCTGTTTGTGCACGACCAGGTGGCCGAAGAGAAGTTTGTGGCCGATGGTTGGGGCGTGAAGCGCTACCCCGTGATGTACAACGACTTCATCCTGATCGGCCCCAAGGACGACCCGGTGGGCACCAAGGGCAAGGACATCGTGGCTGCGCTGCAGAAGTTGGCCACGGCCAACGGCAGCTTTGTGTCGCGCGGCGACAAGAGCGGCACGCACGCGGCCGAGCTGCGCTACTGGAAGCTCGCGGGCGCCGACGCTGCCAAGGGCAGCGGCTACAAGGAATGTGGCTGCGGCATGGGCCCCGCGCTCAATATCGCGGCCTCAAGCAACGCCTATGTGCTGGCCGACCGGGGCACCTGGCTCAACTTCAAGAACCGCGCCGACCTGGCCGTGCTGGTCGAGGGCGACACCAAGCTCTTCAACCAGTACGGCGTGATGGTGGTAAACCCCGCCAAGCACCCGCACGTGAAGGCGCAGGACGCGCAGAAGTTTGTGGACTGGGTGGTGTCGCCTGCAGGTCAGCAGGTCATCGCGGGCTACAAGATCGGGGGCGAGCAGCTGTTCTTCCCCAACGCGGCAAAGTGAGCGGGCGCCATGGCACCCCGTTCCCTGGTGGCTGTGGCGGCAGCCACCGTGTGGGCGTTGGCCGGTTGTTCGGCGGGCCCTGCCAAGGCGCCCGTGGCTGAGGTGGCCCCTGTGCAGGTCCATGCCGCAGGCAGCCTGCGCGAGGCCTTCACCGAGATCGCACGCGACCATGAAGCACGCACGGGCCAGAAGGTGGCGCTGGCCTTTGGCGCCTCCGGCCTGCTGCGGGAGCGCATCGAAAAGGGCGAGCCCGCGCAGGTGTTTGCCTCGGCCGACACCGATCACCCCCAGCGCCTGGCGGCCCGTGGCGGCTGGTCGGCCCCGGTGGTGTTCACACGCAATGCGCTGTGCGCGCTGACCAGCGAGCAGATCAACGCCACGCCATACACCCTGCTGGCCACCTTGCTGCGCAGCGATGTGCGTGTGGGCACCTCTACGCCCAAGGCCGACCCATCGGGCGATTACGCCTGGGCGCTGTTCCGCCAGGCCGACAAGATTCAGCCGGGTGCCTATGCCCAGCTGGACGCCAAGGCCCTGAAGCTCACCGGCGGCGCGGATTCGCCCAAGCCGCCGGCAGGCCGGGGCACCTATGCCTGGGTGATGGACCAGCGCCAGGCTGATGTGTTCCTGACCTACTGCACCAATGCCGTGGCTGCGCAGGCCGAGGTGCCGCGTCTGCGGGTGGTGCAGTTGCCGCCCGCGCTGCAGGTAGGCGCGGCCTATGGCCTGACGGTGCGCGCCGATGCGCCTGCGGCAGCGCAGGCCTTTGCCGAGGCGCTGCGCCAACCGGCGGCGCAGGCGGTGCTGCTGCGGCTGGGGTTTGGGGCGCCCTGACAAAGGGCTTCAGCGGCCTGACGTTGCCTGCATTGAGTGTGTATACGCGCCGTGCCTGACTGCCTGGTGGGGGGGCACGGCGTGCTTTTTGTTCATTGGCTGTTTCCGCGCTCAGTCATCATCCCGGCGGTGGCTGCTGCGCCAGATGGCCCGCACCAGCCACAGGCCACACACCACGGCGCCAAGGAAGCCCAGAAAACCAAACGCGGGCAACCCGAACAGCGTGGGCCCGCCCTTAACGGTCATCACGATGGACGAGCCGATGATCAGCGCCGCAATCACCAGCGCCATGGCCAAGCGGTTGGCTGAACGGTCGATTTGGTCGCCCACGCGCTTGAGGTGGGCCAGCTCAATGCCCACCTGCAGGTGCCCGCGCCGCGCATTGCGCAGCAGCCGCCCTATGTCTTCCGGCAGTTGCTCGGCAGTGGCAAGAACCCGCCGCAGTGCGCCCCAGGCGCGACCGGCCAGCGCCTCGGGGCGGTAGCGGTTGCGCACCACCTGCTTGAGCACGGGCAGGGTTTCGGTCGCCATGTGAAAGCCCGGGTCCAGGTTGCGGCCCATGCCTTCGAGCGAAATGAAGGCCTTGATCAGCAGTGCGAGGTCGGGCGGCAGGCCCAGGCGGTGCTCGCGCAGGATGGCGCTCACGTCCGCCAGCATCTGGCCCAGGCTCAGCTGTGCCAGCGGCACGCCGTGGTACTGGTCCACAAAGGCCTCGACCTCGGTTTCGAGTTGGCCCAGGTTCAGGCCCGGTGCGTCGCCCGTCCAGTCCAGCAGCACATCGGCTACCACCTGGGGCTGATGCTCCACCAGGCCCAGCAGCAGCTGCAGCAGCTCATCGCGCCGCCTCTGCGACAGGCGCCCCACCATCCCGAAGTCTATGAAAGCGATGCGGTTGCCCGGCAGATAGAACACGTTGCCAGGGTGCGGGTCGGCATGGAACAGGCCGTCTTCCACAATCATCTTGATCACCGCCTGCGCGCCCCGCTGCGCCAGCACACGCCGGTCAAAACCTGCCTCGGGCGTGAGCGCTGCCAGCGCGCTGCCGGGCGTGCCGTCGATGAAATCCTGCACGTTGATACGCTCATGCGTGTAGGTCCAGTGCACGCGCGGGATCACGATGTGCGGTAGTGCTCCGGCCATGTTGGCGGCAATGCGCTCGGCCTGGCGGCATTCGCCCGCCAGGTCCAGCTCGCGGCGCAGTGAGCGCGCGAACTCGCGCACCAGTTGCTGGGGGCGGTAAGGCTTGATCGCGGGTAGCTCTGCCTCGGCCAGTGCGGCCAGGCGCAGCAGCAGGCGCAGGTCGGCATGGATGGTGTCGGCAATGCCGGGGCGGCGGATCTTGACCACCACTTCGGCGCCACCATGCAGTCGGGCGCGGTGCACCTGGGCGATGGAAGCGGCAGCCAGTGGCGTGGTGTCGAACCACGCAAATACTTCCTCGGGCTCGGCACCCAGGTCTTCACGCAGCTGCGGGCGCAGTGCTTCAAAGGGCACGGCGGGCACTTGGCTGTGCAGCTTCTCAAATTCGGCTATCCATTCGGGGCCGAACAGGTCGGCCCGGCCTGCGAGGATCTGCCCGAACTTCACAAACGTCGGGCCCAGCTCTTCCAGGGCCAGCCGCACCTGCTCCGGGGGCTCCACGCGGGCCAGGTCGGCAGCGTGGGCCCAGTTCAGCGCCTGGCCTGCGCGCTCCAGCCGGTCGGCCAGGCCAAGGCGGCGCACGGTGTCGCCAAATCCGTGGCGCACCATCACGCCCAGGATTTCCTTCAGGCGCCCCAGGTCGCGGGCCGTGTCCAGCGTTTCGATAAGCATGGGGCCATCATAGGTTCAGGAGCCCAGGGTGGGCTTGGTCACCATCAGGTAGAACACCACGGCCATCGCCACAAAGGCCGGGTAGCCCAGCGCCTCCCACCAGCGTGCATAGCGCCAGTACAGCGGGGGCAGCACGCCGTCGCCCTGCACGGCCTGCGCTGCCATGTCGCGCATGCGCAGCTGCAGCCACACCACGGGCAGCCAGCAGGCTCCGGCCACCAGGTACAGCGCGATGGACACAGCCAGCCACGGCGTGCTCCAGGGCAGGCCCGCCATCGCCGCCATGGCCAGCCCCGTGGCAGGCTGGATGAATACCGTGGGCGTGGTGAACCACCAGTCCGCCCGCACCACCAGGCGCGTGACCACGGCCTGCGCCTGCACATTGCCGCTGCGGTTGGTGAAGAACATGTAGAACGCCGAGCCCAGCCCGGTGCCCACCAGCAGCACGCTGGAGACGATGTGCAGCCACTTGAGGGTGAGGTACAGGCTCATGGTGACTTCGCGCGCTCGTCCTGCAGTAGCACCAGCAAGATGGCGGCAATGGGCAGGTTCTTGGTCAGTGGGCCCAGTGGGTGCAGCCACCAGGACGGGTCAATGGCGCTGGCCAGCAGGGTCATGATCCCCATCAGCACCAGGGCTGAGAGGTAGGCTGCCCTGCTCGGTCGCCATGCCATCCAGACGCCCAGTGCAGCATCAGCGGTGGCACCGGTAAGGATGAGGAAGTTGGCCAGTCCTTCGATGCTGCTCCACGCGGGGGGCAGGCTGACCAGCAGTGCGCGGCTTTGCCCGTTCAGCTCCACCACGCTCACCAGGGCCGTGGCCAGCCACACGAAGACGAGGCTCCAGCGCAGCAAACCATGTGCGGCAGGTGTCATGCATCTTCCTCCACCACGTCGGTCACCATGCCCCACTTCGCAAACTCGGGTGCAAAGGCTGCCAGCGGCAGCAGGCCGGTGCTGGTGTGGGCGCCGATGGGAAGGGCCTGCCCGGAGGCCAGTTGGCGAGCCAGCAGGATGGCTGCCATGCAGGGGATCTCCGGGCCGTGGTCATGGTCGGCCGCAATGTGCCATGCGCGCTGACGTGGCTGACCCTGGGCGTCGGCGCCAGCCACTCGCACCACCATGCCGCCGAGCGGGGTGCCCAGGGCGTCGAGCACGCCGCCGGTGCGGTGCAGCAGCCCCGCCAGCTTTTCGGGGCGGGGCAGCAGCCCCCAGTGGCGCAGCGCGGCCAGGGTGGCAAAGCTGCGCTGCGCGATGCCCACTTCCAGCGCGGCGCGGAACAGGACGCGGTCGCGCACCCGGTAGTGGGCCGGGAAAATCTCCAGGTCCGGGATGTCGCACACCGCCCCCAGGCGCGGCCGCAGGCGGTGGAACTGCACCGGCGTGGGCGCGGCCCAGCCGCGCCGGGGCTGCCAGCGGCCGCCTTCCCACACGGGGATCGGCAGTCCGCAGTAGCTCAGCACGGCGGCCAGCGTGGCCTCGCCGCGTGGTGCGCGCTGTGCCGGGGCGATGCAGATGTCGATGCTGTCGATGTGCTGCCAGCCCTTGCAAAGGTGGTCGATGACGGCCGACGACAGCGCAGGCACGGTGCTGGCCCCGGTGACGGCGGTGCGCCCGGCCGCTGCAAACGCGGCCTGCAGAGCCTCTGGAAAGTCGCACACAAACCGGCGCCCATCGGCCAGGTCGATGTAGTGCGCGCCTGCTTCGGCCGCCGCCTGGGCCACGCCGTAGGCCTGGGCCTGGAAGGGGCCTGCCGTGTGGATCACCAGGCTCACGCCCAGCGCACGCAGCCGGTCGGCCAGGCCGGGGGCCTGGTGGTCCAGCGCAATGCCTTGCGCGCCGTGGCCCAGGGTGTGCGCCAGGGCCTGGGCGCTGGCGGCACTGCGGCCTGCTACCAGCAGTTCGATGCCATGGTCGGTGGCTGGGTCGCCCGCCAGTGCGCGGCAGATGCGTGCGCCAAAGTTGCCGTAGCCGCCCAGGACCAGGGTTTTGAGGGCTGCCATGGTTCAGAACCTGCGCGGCTGGGTGCGCAAGCACTCACGGCGTCGCGCGTGCGCGCCGGTCGTTGATCGATTACCTTGTTTTTTCCACACCATGGCCACCCCGTCCTCCCCTTTTGTGCTTTGTGTCTGCGGGCCATCATACGGTCGGTGCGGCCTGCTCTCGGGCGGGGTCAGTTCACGATGGCAACGCCCTTGACCTGGGCAAACACCGCCCGGCCTGGTGCCAGCGCCAGCGCCTGGACCGACCGCTGGGTGACCCGCGCCAGCAGCCGCGTGGCCCCGGCATCCAGCGCCACCATGCACTGGCCTGGGCTGTCTTCCGCCAGGGCCATCACGGTGGCGGGCAGGATGTTGAGGATGCTGCTGTCGTTGGGCGCGGCCAGGGCCAGGCTCACGTCGCGCGCCTGCACGCGCAGGCGCAGTGCCTCACCCGGCGCACGCGCTGTCGGGCTGACCAGCAGCAACTGCCCGCCGCTGAACCCCACGATGGTGATGTGGTCGCGCGCATCGTGCTGTTGCACCGTGCCTTCGATCACCGTGGCGGCTGCATCGCCATGGGCCAGGGGCAGGTCCAGGCGGGTGATCAGCTCGCCCGTGGGAGCCTGTGCCAGCACGCGGCCTTCGCGCATCAGCACCATGTGGCTTGCCAGGCGTGCGACCTCGTCGATGGCGTGGCTCACGTACAGCACGGGGATGTCGAGCGCGCGGTGCAGCTTTTCCAGATAGGGCAGGACCTCGGCCTTGCGCTGCGCGTCCAGCGCGGCCAGGGGCTCGTCCATGAGCAGCAGGCGCGGGCTGGTGGCCAGCGCGCGCGCAATGGCCACACGCTGGCGCTCGCCGCCCGACAGGGCCTGGGCCTTGCGCTCCATCAACTGGCCAATGCCCAGCAGTTCCACGGCCTGCTCCAGCGCCACCTGGCGCCGCGCGGGCGGCGTGCGCTGCAGGCCATAAGTGATATTGCCGCGCACGTTCAGGTGGTCGAACAGGCTGGCTTCCTGGAACACATAGCCCAGGGCGCGCTCGTGGGTGGCGCGCCAAAGGTGGGCGGCATCGTCCTGCCAGACCTCGCCATTCACCACCACGCGACCGGGCCGGGCGCGGACCAGACCCGGGTTCGGACGATTGCGGGTCAAGCCCGCAATGCCACGCAGGCAGGTGGTCTTGCCGCAGCCCGAGGGGCCGAACAGCGCCGTCACGCCGCGCCCGGGCAGGTACAGGTCCACGTCCAGCGTGAAGCCTGGGCGTACCAAGTGCAAGCGGGCCTCGATGGAGGGCAGGGGGGGCGCGTTTTCCATCACTGCCTCATGACACCATGGACGCGCGGCGCCGAGTGAGGTTCAGGCCCAGCAGCACCACGAAAGAGAACACCACCATGCCCCCGGCCAGCCAGTGCGCCTGGGCGTATTCCAGCGCTTCCACATGGTCGTAAATCTGCACCGACACCACACGCGTCACGCCAGGGATGTTGCCGCCCAGCATGAGTACCACGCCAAACTCGCCCACGGTGTGCGCAAAGCTCAGGATGGCTGCGGTGATGAAGCCCGACCGAGCCAGCGGCAGCGCCACGGTAAAGAACCGGTCGATGGGCCCCGCGCCCAGTGTGGCGGCAGCCTCCAGCGGGCGTGTGCCGATGCTTTCAAACGCGTGCTGCAGCGGTTGCACCGCGAACGGCAGCGAGTAGATGAGCGAGCCCACCACCAGCCCCCAGAAGGTGAAAGGCAGCGTACCCAGGCCCAGGCTTTGTGTGAGTTGCCCGATGGGGCCATGGGGCCCCAGGGTGATCAGCAGATAGAAACCGATCACCGTGGGCGGCAACACCAGGGGCAGCGCCACCACGGCCGACACCGGCCCGCGCCAGCGCGACGGCGTGTGCGCCAGCCACCAGGCCAGCGGCGTGCACAACACCAGCAGCAGCACCATGGTGGTGCCCGCCAGCCGCAGCGTGAGGCCGATGGCTGCCAGGTCAGCGCTGGAGAAGGGCATGGCAGGGCATAGAAGAGAAAGTGGGCCGAAGGGGGTCAGAAACTATAGCCGTGCGACCGGATGATGGCCTTCGCCTTGTCGCCCTTGAGGTACTGCATCAGCGCAGTGGCCGCCGCATTGCCCCTGCCCGACTCCAGCAGCGCGGCGTCCTGCCTAATAGGCTCGTGCAGGTCGGCGGGCACCTGCCACGCCGAGCCGCTCGTGATCTTGCCGTCGGCCATCACCTGCGACAGGGCCACAAAGCCCAGTTGCGCGTTGCCGGTGGCCACAAACTGGTGGGTCTGGGCAATGTTCTCGCCCTGCACAAAGCGCGGCTGCAGCCGCGCGGTCACCCCCAGCTTGTCCATGGTCTGCATGGCGGCCAGGCCGTAGGGGGCGAGCTTGGGGTTGGCCAGGGCCAGGTGCTTGAAGTCACCGGTCTTGAGCACGGCGCCCTGGGCGTCCACATAGCCGGGCTGGGCGCTCCACAGCACCAGCGTGCCGATGGCATAGGTGAAGCGCGCGCTGGCCACGGCCTTGCCTTCCTTCTCCAGCCGGGCGGGGGTGGTGTCGTCGGCCGACAGCAGGATCTGGAATGGTGCGCCATGGGTGATCTGCGCGTAGAACTTGCCCGTGGCGCCAAACGACAACTCGGCCTTATGGCCGGTGTCGGTCTCGAACGCCTTGGCGATCTTCTGCATGGGGGCTGTGAAGTTGGCCGCCACGGCGACAGAGACGGTGTCGGCATACGCAGCCTGCAGGGAGGCCAGGGCGAGGACTATCCAACCAACGAGCGAGCGTGGTGTGGTAGCTGGAGTGCAGTGCATGGCGATGGACGCAATGGGTTACGCTATTCACTATTGGAATAGCGAGTATAGACAGCTTCGGGTTGCTGCTAAATCGGCAGGGCCTCTGAAGCCTATTCCGCCGCTTCTCCATCTGGCTTGGGCGATGTGATGAGCCATGTCACCACCCTGCGGGTCAGTGGGGCCGCCAGCAAAACGGCCGGAAAGGCAAACAGCCACGCGGTGAGCCAGGCGCTCATCCACGGGCCCACAAAGCCCTGGTGCGGCGGGAGGCTGCGGTAGGTGGCGATGCCCGACACCAGCAGCGACATGGTGCCCGACAGGATCAGGCTGAACAGCAAAGGGGCATAGCGGGCGGGGATCATGCGGTGGCCTCCTCGTGGGACTGGGGCGCAGCAACGGTACCCAGGCGCTGCAGGGTCTGCGCAAAATGCCGGCCAAACATTCGGGCCGTTTTCACATCGCCCGGGGCAAAGGCATCGGCGGGGGACCCGTGGCCTGCCTGCGCCATCAGGCCCGACCACGAGCCCAGCCGGTTGGCGGCCTCGTCATATGGCACGCCCGCATGCTGCTCGGGCAGGATGGGGTTGCCCACCCACACCATGCCGTGCTGCATGGCAAACACAAACATCGACAGCAGTGTGGACTGCTTGTCGCCCGCAGGCAGCGACGACACGGTGAAGCCTGCTGCGAGCCGGTTCTTGAGCTGCTGCGTCTTCCACAGACGGCCGGTGGCGTCCATGAAGGTTTTGAACGGGCCGGAGACCCCGCCCAGGTAGGTGGGCGAGCCGAGGATGACGCCGTCGTAGTGCAGCACGGCGTCGGGGGTGTGGGCCAGGTCTTCGGCCCGGATCAGATCGGCGTGGATGCCGGGCAGCCCTTGGGCGCCCTGGCAGACCTGCTGCGCGATGTGGGTGGTGTGGCCGTGGGCGCTGTGATAAATGATGGCGATGTGTTGCATGGTGTGGTTTCCGTTGGGGTGATTTCTGGGGAAAGGCGTGGGAGAGGTCATCGTGAAATCAGTGCGATGGCCAGCGCGGACAGGTACAGGCCGAAGCCAAAAACGGTGTGGTTGGCCAGGCTGCGCAGGCAGTTCTTGAGCGGCGTGGGCGTGCGCGATGCGGCAAAGCCCGCGCCCATGGCCGGTTGCATCACCAGCAGCGGCGCGGCCACGGTGCCAACGCCCAGGGCCAGCGCGGGCATCAGGGTGGGGCTGCGCACCCAGCCCGCGCCCTGGATGGCCACCAGCACCGTGGCAAAGCCCACGCCGACGGCGTAGTGCGTGAGCCAGCCCCAGGCTTGTTCACCCCGGATGGGGGTGGCTTTGGCGATGGCCGCGTGGGCGAACCGGCCGCGCAACAGGTGGCCCACCCAGCGGCCGATGAGCGCGAAGTTGAGCGTGGGCACGCCCAGGCGCTGGAGCAGCACCAGCCAGGTATCCATGACGGCGGTGGCGCCTACGCCGATCAGCAAGGCGAGGGGAAAGTCTTGCCATTGAAAAGCCATAAAAAAACTCCTTGGACGGTGGACGTGAAAACGGGTTGAATTCACGGTTAAATGGACTGTAGAAGTTCAAGTCAACTTGAAGTCAAGGGCTTGTTGGAGGTTTTTTATGGACATTGCAGAAGTCGCCAAACGCTCGGGCCTGCGGGCATCGACGCTGCGCTACTACGAAGAAAAAGGGCTGGTGCGCTCGGTGGGCCAGCCCGGTGAGCGGCGTCGGTTTGCGCCCGGCGTGCTGGACCAGCTGGCGCTGATTGCGCTGGGGCAGTCGGCAGGGTTTTCGCTGGACGAGATCCGCTCCATGTTCCTGCCCGGTGGCGAGCCCCATATCGACCGGCAACTGCTCTCGGCCAAGGCCGACGAGCTGGACGCCATGGTCAAGCGCCTCAAGGCCATGAGCAATGGTCTGCGTCACGCAGCGGCCTGCCCGGCCGAAAGCCATGCGCAATGCCCGTCGTTCCAGCGGCTGCTGAAGGCGGCGGCGGATGGCGCGCTGGCGCGTCAGCAAAAGTTGGCGAAGCCGGTCACGGGGCTGCGCCGCAAGGCGGCCTGAAGGCCCTGCGCCAAGACCCCGCTGAGGCATCATCCGGCCATGCCTGTTTCTCTCTCCTTCACCGACGCGCTGGGCCATGCGCTGACCGACAAACGCATCGACATCCTGCGCCAGATTGGCGCCTGTGGCTCCATCTCGCAGGCTGCCCGCGCCGTGGGCGTGAGCTACAAGGCCGCGTGGCAGGCGGTGGACACACTCACCAACCTGGCAGGCACTCCGCTGGTGGCCCGTGCCGTGGGCGGGGCGGGGGGCGGCGGCGCGCAGCTGACCGAGGCAGGCCACCAACTGCTGGCTGCCGCCGATGCGATGGCGCAGGCGCGCGGCGCCGTGCTGGCGCGCTGGCAGGCCACGCCGCACGCGGGCCCGGCGCTGGCGCGGCTGGCGGTGCGCACCAGCATGCGCAACCAGCTGCCCTGCGTGGTGGACCGGCTCGCAGTGCAGGGGCAGATCGTGTGTGTGCACCTGCGGCTGGAGGGGGATGGCGCCGTGGGCGATGCGGCAGGTGCCGTGGCGCTGGCCGCACGCATCACCCGCGAGAGCGCCGAGCTGCTGGGCCTGCAGCCGGGGCTGGCCGTGCTGGCGCTGTGCAAGGCCACGGCGGTGCGGGTGGAGCGCGGCGGGCGCGCGGCACCTGCC
>NZ_QAIH01000188.1:38303-43548 GCF_003060895.1 Acidovorax sp. HMWF029
CGAGCTGGCGGCAGGCCTGCACATGGTGGGTTTTGCCGCGCCCCACAGCGGGCTGCGCGCGGGCAGTGCCGTGGTGCTGGTGGTGGAGGAAAACGCCGTGGTGCTGGCGCTGGCAGAGCTCTAAGCGGCGTTGTTTTGCGGGATGATTTTGCTATATATTTAATAGCTTAAAAGGCAATGTGGTCGCGCGCAGAGGACTTTTTTTATCAAAATTTTGACTCTGATCGACAGCGTGCGGGCAAGGTGGGCCGGCGCGGCGCCGTTCACGGCCCCTTGGGCGTGCCCAGCTTGCGGTACACCGTGGCGCGGCTGATGCCCAGTGCACGGGCCGCCTCGGCCACGTTGCCCCGGGCGTCCAGCACGGCCTGGCGGATCAGGGCGGTTTCAGCCTCGCGCAGCGGCGCGGCCACCGGTGGTGGTGTGGAAACCAGGGGCGCGGCCCCGGTGGGGCTGAAGTGGCTGGGGGCGCTGCTGCGATGGGGGTGCGTTGCCCACTGGGCCAGGGCCTGCAGCCGCAGGCCCGACCACAGGGGCAAATCCAGCGGTTGCACGGGCTGGCGCCGGGCGGCGTCGAACAACATGGTCCATGGCATGGCCAGCAGGTCGCTGCAATGGGTGGGTGCACCGGGCGCGCGCAGTGGCTGTGGCACCAACTGGCGGGCCATGCTGTTGGCGCCCACCACGCAGCCATCGGCGTCGAGTGCGAGCAGGCCATCGCCTTCGCCGCCCAGCGTGCTGCCGGGCCAGTTCATGCGCAGCAGCAGGGCGTGGGGGCGTTGCAGCAGCAGGGCATCCTCCATGGCGCGGGCCGAGCGCGCCACCAGGTGACGCAGCTCGGGCCGCTCGGGCACGTCAATGCCGGTCAAGTCCAGCATGCCCACACACTGGCCCTGGGGGTCGAACAGTGGTGCGCCCGCGCAGCTGTAGCTGCCGTTGTCGTCCAGAAAATGCTCGCCCCGGTGCAGCCAGACGGGCTGCAGCTCAGCCAGCGCCGCACCGATGGCCGTGGTGCCCACAGCGGCTTCCGAGAGGTCGATGCCCACGCGGCCAATGCTGCTGGCGCGCGGGTCGCTGGGATCGCAATGGCCCTGCACATCGACCACGGTGCCCCGGGCGTCGGTCAGGATGGCGAAGTAGCGCATGCCCGCGATGGCGCGCGTGAGCTGCTCCAGCACGGGGCGGGCCGCGCGCAGCAAGGCCTGGTTCTGCTCCAGGCTGTGGCGCAGCGCCGGAGCGCTGACGGCCTCGAACACCACACGCTGCGTGGGGTCCATGCCCTGGGCCAGGCAGCGCTGCCACGACCGCGCAATCCATGGCTCCACCTCTGCGCGCAGGGGCGCTGCGCCATCCGCCAGCAGGGTCTGGCGGGCCTGCGCAATCAGCGCGTGGCGGTGGGCGGTGGAGCTGGGGGCGGAGGACAGCATGGTGATCCGAATCCTTGAGCTGCGCATGATGCGCCGGTGTGCGCTGCAACATGTTTCATTTTGAGAATATCCAGCAAGGGGGGCAGCGAATCTAGGGTTGTCCCTAGGGAGCGTGGCAGGGACGGGGCACAAGATGTGGCGGCTTATCCAGCCAAAACCCTTCCAGGAGACAGCCAGATGCAAGTCCAGTTCACGGTCAACGGGCGCGCTGCCAGTGTTGACGTTCCTCCCAACACCCTGCTTGTCCATGCGCTGCGAGAGCACCTGCTGCTGACCGGCACCCATGTCGGCTGCGACACCAGCCAGTGCGGAGCGTGCACCGTGCATGTGAACGGCCGGGCCGTCAAATCCTGCGCCATGCTGGCCGTGCAGGCCCAGGGGGCCGAAGTGACCACCATCGAAGGCATGGCCGCTGCCGACGGCACCATGCACCCGATGCAGGCAGCGTTCAAGGAGTGCCATGGCCTGCAATGCGGCTTTTGCACCCCCGGCATGGTGATGAGCGCGGTGGACCTGTGCAAGAACCACCCCAACGCCAGCGAAGGCGAGATCCGCGAGCTGCTTGAAGGCAACATCTGCCGCTGCACGGGCTACCAGAACATCGTGCGCGCGGTGCAGGTCGGTCAAAAAGCCATGGCATCGGCTTAACAAGGAAAAAAGGAGAACGACCATGGGTGCATCCGACTTTTCCAAGCTGCCGCACATTGGCGAATCGCTCAAGCGCAAGGAAGACTACCGTTTCCTGACCGGCGCGGGCCAGTACACCGACGACGTGGTGCTGGCCGCGCAAAGCCACGCGGTGTTTGTGCGCTCACCACACGCGCATGCCGCAATCAACAGCATCAACACCAGTGCCGCCAAAGCAGCGCCCGGTGTGCTGGGCGTGTTTGTGGGCGCGGACGTAGCGGCCGACAACATCAACGGTCTGCCCTGCGGCTGGCTGATCACCAGCACCAATGGCGAGCCCATGAAAGAGCCGCCGCACCCCATCTTGGCGCAGGGCAAGGTGCGCTATGTGGGTGACCATGTGGCCATGGTGGTGGCCCAGACGCTGCAGCAGGCGCGCGATGCCGCCGAGCTGGTGGAGGTGGACTACGACGTTCTGCCCGCCGTGGTCAATGTGGCCGACGCCGCCGCGGGTGCCGTGGCAGGTGCTGCGCTGCACGACATTGCACCCGACAACCACTGCTTCAAATGGGCCATTGGCGACAAGGGCGCGGTGGATGCCGCGTTTGCCAACGCCGCGCATGTCACCCAGCTGGACCTGATCAACAACCGGCTCATTCCCAACGCTATGGAGCCCCGCGCAGCCATTGGCAGCTACAGCCGTGCCAATGACGAGTACACGCTGTACGTGAGCAACCAGAACCCGCACGTCGAGCGACTGCTGATGACCGCCTTTGTGATGGGCCTGCCCGAGCACAAGGTGCGCGTGATTGCGCCCGACGTGGGGGGTGGCTTCGGCTCCAAGATCTACCTGTATGCCGAAGATGTTTGCCTGACCTGGGCGGCCAAGAAGCTCAACCGCAACATCAAGTGGGTGGCCGACCGCAGCGAATCCTTCCTGTCGGACGCGCATGGCCGCGACCACATCAGCCACGCCGAGATGGCCATGGACAAGGACGGCAAGTTCTTGGCCATGCGCGTGCACACGCACGCCAACCTGGGCGCGTACCTGAGCACCTTTGCCAGCGCCGTGCCCACCATCCTCTACGCCACGCTGCTCGCGGGCCAGTACACCACGCCGCAGGTGTATGTGGAAGTGGACTCGTGGTTTACCAACACCGCGCCGGTGGATGCCTACCGGGGAGCGGGCCGCCCAGAGGCGACCTACTTGCTGGAGCGGCTGGTGACCCGCTGCGGTTGGGAAATGGGCCTCTCGCAGGACGAAATCCGCAAGCGCAACTTCATCACCACCTTCCCGTACCAGACGCCGGTGGCGCTGCAGTACGACATTGGCGACTACCACGCGTGCATGACGCAGGCAGAACAACTGGCCGATGTGGCGGGCTTTGCGGCGCGCAAGGCGGCCAGCGAGGCCAAGGGTTTGAAGCGTGGCATCGGCTACAGCAGCTACATCGAGGCCTGCGGCATTGCGCCGTCCAACATTGCAGGCGCCCTGGGCGCGCGCGCCGGGCTGTTTGAGTGCGGCGAGGTGCGCGTGCACCCCACGGGCAGCGTGACGGTGTTCACCGGCTCGCACAGCCACGGCCAGGGGCACGAGACCACGTTTGCACAGGTGGTGGCCGCGCGTCTAGGCATCCCGGTGGAGAACGTGGACATCGTGCATGGCGACACGGGGCGCGTGCCTTTTGGCATGGGCACCTACGGATCACGCTCCATCAGCGTGGGCGGTGCGGCCATCATGAAGGCGCTGGACAAGATCGAGGCCAAAGCCAAGAAGATTGCCGCGCACTTGATGGAGGCGAGCGACGCCGACATCGACTTCAGCGGCGGTGAATTCACCGTGCGGGGCACGGACAAGAAGATCCCGTTTGGCCAGGTGGCGCTCACGGCCTATGTGCCGCACAACTACCCGCTGGACAAGCTGGAGCCGGGCCTGAACGAGACCGCGTTTTACGACCCGACCAACTTCACCTTCCCCGCAGGCACCTACATCTGCGAGGTGGAAATCGACCCCGCCACCGGCAGCACACGCGTGGACAAGTTCACTGCCGTGGACGACTTCGGCACCATCATCAACCCCATGATCGTGGAGGGCCAGGTACACGGCGGCCTGGTGCAGGGCATCGGCCAGGCACTGCTGGAGAACTGTGTGTACGACCGCGAAACGGGCCAGCTGCTCACCGGCAGCTTCATGGACTACGCCATGCCGCGCGCCGACGACTTCCCCGAGTTCAAGCTCGGCCATGTCTGCACGCCCTGCACCCACAACCCGCTGGGCACCAAGGGCTGCGGTGAGGCCGGGGCCATCGGCTCGCCCCCGGCGGTGATCAACGCCGTGCTCGATGCCCTGCGCCCCCTGGGCGTGAAGGACTTCGACATGCCCGCATCGCCCCACCGCGTGTGGGAAGCCATCCAAAGCGCCAAGGCATAAGGAGATCGACCATGTACGCATTTACCTTTGAAGCGCCCACCTCCACCGCCGCCGCCGCGCAGCTCATCGCCCAGGGCGGCAAGCTGCTGGCGGGCGGGCAGAGCCTGCTGCCTTCCATGCGCCTGCGCCTGGCCAACCCCGAGAAGATCGTGGACCTGAACGGCGTGGCCGAGCTGGCGGGCATTCGCCGCGACGGCAACGCCCTCGTCATCGGCGCCATGACGCGCCACATGGATGTGGCGAACAGTGCGGATGTGAAGGCCGCCATCCCCGCGCTGGCCGACCTGGCCGCCCACATTGGCGATCGCCAGGTGCGCGCGCGTGGCACGCTGGGTGGCTCGGTGGCCAACAACGACCCTGCGGCCTGCTACCCCAGCGCGGTGCTGGGCCTCTCCGCCACCGTCATCACCAACCAGCGCGAGATCGCGGCCGACGACTTCTTTGTAGGCATGTACACCACCGCGCTGGAAGAGGGCGAGATCATCACCGCCATCCGCTTCCCTATACCCAAGCGCGCGGCCTACATGAAGTTCAAGCAGCCCGCGTCGCGCTTCTCGCTGGTGGGTGTGTTTGCGGCGCAGACGGACAGCGGCGTGCGCGTGGCCATCACCGGCGCCGCGACCAGTGTGTTCCGCCACGCGGGGCTGGAGGCGGCGCTGAGCCAGAGCTTCACCCCTGCGGCGGCGGCGGCAGTAAAGATTGACGCCAGTGACCTCAACAGTGACATCCATGCCAGTGCTGCCTACCGCGCCAACCTCATCAG
>NZ_QAIH01000188.1:43558-46497 GCF_003060895.1 Acidovorax sp. HMWF029
CAGCGCCGCAGGTCGGGTGAGCCCGTCAGGGCGTCACCCAACCTACGGCGTGTAGCGCGGGTCGTGGCAACCGTGCGGGCAGCACCTGCCAGAGCCCGGGCGCATTGCCCACAAGATCAACTGATAGCCAAATAGGCATCCTGCGCGCGTCCATCAAGCGCTGGTAGCTATAAAAAGAGTAGCAATGAGTTTGCCAACCACCGTTGATGCCCTGGTGCAGGCGCTGCAAAGCGTGGGCTATTTTGCCGACCGGAGGCTGGCCACGGCGGTGTTCCTGGCGCTCAGGCTGCAACGCCCGCTGCTGCTGGAGGGCGAGCCCGGCGTGGGCAAGACGGCACTGGCCAGGGCGCTCTCGGAAGTGCTGTCGCGCAGCCTGATCCGCCTGCAGTGCTACGACGGGCTGGAGCAGCGCGAGGCGCTGTACGAATGGAACTACGCCGCCCAACTCTTGCACATGCGTGCTGCAGAAGGCAAAGGAAGTGCCGACATGGCGCAGGTGGAGCGCGAGGTGTACCAGGACCGCTACCTGATTCGCCGCCCCTTGCTGCAGGCGCTGCAGGCGCCTGCGCCTGGCGCCGTGCTGCTGATCGACGAAGTGGACCGGGCGGACGAGCCCTTCGAAGCGTTTTTGCTCGAATACCTGGGCGAGTACCAGGTCAGCATCCCCGAGATCGGCACCGTGCGTGCTACGGCCACGCCGGTCACCCTGCTTACCAGCAACCGCACGCGCGATTTGCACGACGCCGTCAAGCGCCGCTGCCTGTACCACTGGTTGGACTACCCCGAGCGCGAGCGCGAACTGGCCATCGTGCGCGCCCAGGTGCCGGGTGCCAGCGAAGCGCTCGCAAAGCAGGTGGCCGAATTTGTGGGCCGCCTGCGCAGCCAGCCCTTTGCCAACGCCTTTCAGCGCGCGCCAGGTATTGCCGAGAGCGTGGAGTGGGCCAAGGCGCTGGTGGCGCTCGACACCATCGTGGTGGACCCGGAGGTGGTGTCGGACACGGCGGGCATCTTGTTCAAGCAGCGCGAGGATGTTGCAGCGCTCACACGCGACATGGCGGTGCAGTTGCTGCAGCCCGCCGATGCCTGATTCGGCGTGACACAGTGTGAATGCGCAGCCATGGCCCAAGGCGCAACCCTCTCACAGCTTGGCGATGCCCGCACGGGCAAGTTCGCCGACAACCTGAGCGGCTTTGCCCGCACCTTGCGCCGCGCTGGCGTGCCCGTGGATGCCGCGCGCATGGCGCTGGCCCAGCAGGCCGTGATGCTGGTGGGCCTGGCGCGCGAAGACTTTTGTGCCGCGCTGGAGGCCGTGCTGGTCAGCCGCGAGCAGGACCGGCTGGTCTTTCGCGAGCTGTTCGATGCCTACTTCAAGAACCCCGATGTGGCCCAGAAGCTGCTGGCGCAGATGCTGCCCAGCGCCGAATCGAAGGCCGAACCCGCCAAGCGCCGCCCGCGGGTGAGCGAGGCGCTGGCCCCGGTGCGCGCCGCGCGCAATGCGCCGCCGCCGCGCGAAGATGACAAGGTCGATTTCGATGCCGCTATGACGGCCAGTGACCTGCAGCGCCTTCGGCAGGCGGACTTCAATCAACTCTCCGCCAGCGAATATCTGCTGGTGGAGCGCCTGGCGCGCGAAATTCCTTTGCCTCTGCCGCAGTACGCAGCCCGCCGCACGCGCCCTGGGGCGCGGGGCAACCGCCCGCACTGGCCGGGCGCTATGCACCTGGCCGCACGCAGTGGTGGCGAGGTGCTGCGCGTGCCCCTGCTGCAGCGGCGCCAGCAACCCCTGCCGCTCTTGGTGCTGGTGGATGTGTCGGGCTCCATGGAGCGCTATGCGCGCCTGCTGCTGGCCTTTCTGCACGCTGCCACCGCGCCGCGCCATGTGGGTGCTGCCGTGCGCCGCGACGTGTTTGCGTTTGGCACGGGACTGACCGACCTCACCCCCGCTTTCCGCCTGGCCGACACCGACGCCATGCTGCAGGTGGCCAGCCACGCCATCAACGACTTTGCCGGTGGCACACGCATGGGCGACAGCCTGGCCCAGTTGCGGCAGCAGCACGCGCGGCGCCTGGTGGGGCGGCGCACGCTGGTGCTGCTGATCAGCGACGGGCTGGACACCGGCGCCCCCGAAGTGCTGGCGCAGGAGTTGGCCTGGCTGCGCCGCCACTGCGGCCGCCTGCTGTGGCTCAACCCCTTACTGCGTTTTGAGGGCTATGCGCCCACGGCGCGGGGCGCGGCCGAGCTGCACCGTCAGGCCCACGGCATGCTTGCCGTGCACAACCTCAGCCGCCTGCAGGATCTGGCGGCCAGTCTGGCCAGTGTGCTGCGGCAATGACCGATTTGAGACATAAGACACCAAAAGGAACCTACCATGGAAATGCAAGCCAGCCGCACCCTTGCCGTGAGCCAGCAACAGGCCTGGCAGGCGCTCAACGACCCCGAGGTCCTCAAGCTGTGCATCCCTGGCTGCGACAAGATCGAGCCCACGGGTGACAACCAGTACGCCGTGGCCATGGCGCTCAAGATCGGGCCCGTGTCGGCCAAGTTCGCGGGCAAGATCACGCTGTCGGACATCGTGCCGCCCGAGAGCTACAACATCGCCTTTGATGGCTCGGGCGGTGTGGCGGGCTTCGGCAAGGGCAATGCCCAGGTCAAGCTGGTGCCCTTGGCTGTGGATGGAGTGGGGCAGGCCAGCTGCGAGCTGCACTACACGGTGCACGCCACCGTGGGCGGCAAGATCGCCCAGCTGGGCCAGCGGCTGATCGATGGCGCGGCCAAGACCATGGCAGAGGACTTCTTCAAGCGTTTCGACAACGAGATGCAGCGCCGCTTTCCGCGCGCCGAGGTGCCGCAGGCCGGTGCGTCGGATGCCGTGCAGGCCGAGGCCATCACCCCACCGGGTGGGGGAGGCGGAGCCCTCCAGGGCGGGGGTATCCCTGCAT
>NZ_QAIH01000189.1 GCF_003060895.1 Acidovorax sp. HMWF029
ACAAAGACCAGATCGCACTGCTGGAACCCTTTGAGCGGCTGGGCACCGACCGCATCGCTCTGGTCTCCACCCCCGCACAGGCCGACCGGGCTTGCAATGCCTTGGCCACTGCCCGCGCCTGGGGTTTTGATACCGAATCCAAGCCCACCTTCGTGCAAGGCGAGCCGTCGGACGGACCTCACATCGTGCAGCTGGCCACGTTGGAACATGCCTGGGTCTTCCAATTGCACGACCCCGGCTGCCGCGCGCGTGTGGCAGAGCTGCTGGCGCTGAGCGGGGTGACCAAGGCAGGTTTTGGGCTGGGCGATGACACCAAACGCATACAGGCCAAGCTGGGAGTGCAGCCCGCCGACGTGCTGGAGCTGAACACCGTCTTCCGCCAGCGCGGCTACCGCAAGGACATGGGCGTGAAGGGTGCCGTGGCCGTGCTTTTCAACCGGCGCTTCATCAAGTCCAAGAAGGCCGCCACCTCCAACTGGGCCAACGAAAAGCTCACAGAGGCCCAGCTGGTCTATGCCGCCAACGATGCATGGGCGGCGTTGCGGGTGTTCCATGCGCTGCAGGCCCCTGCCGCAACCTGAGGGCGGGCGCCGGGCCCTGGGGCGTATGGCGCATTTACTACAAAATATATAGCAACAAATACATATCCAGAGCGCGGAGAAAGCCTTTTTTCGCCACAAACCACACCCTGTCCGAACCTCACAGGCGCGCCGCCAGCCGCGCCGCCTGATCAATGGCGCGCTTGGCATCCAGCTCGCCCGCCTCCAGCGCGCCACCGATCAGATGGGGCTTGTGGCCCTGAGCCTCCAGATCCTGCGCCAGGCTACGCAAAGGCACCTGGCCTGCGCACAGCACCACGGTGTCGCAGGGAATCCAGGTCGGATCTTCACGCTTGTCTCCGTACGAGACGAGCAGGCCCTCGTCGGCAATGCGCTCGTAGTTCACGCCGCCCACCATCTCCACTTCTTTCATCTTGAGCACCGTACGGTGAATCCAGCCCGTGGTCTTGCCAAGCCCGCTGCCCAGCTTGCCCTTCTTGCGCTGAAGCAGCGTCACCTGCCGCGCGGGCGGCGTGGTACGTGGCCCGCTGGCGGCCAGGCCGCCGCGCGCCTCGGCCGGGTCGGTGATGCCCCACTCGGCTTTCCAGGCGGGCAGGTCAAGCGTGGTGGACGGGTGGTCGCCGTGCGTCAGGAATTCGGCCACATCAAAGCCAATGCCACCCGCGCCGATGATGGCCACGCGCTCGCCCACCGGCTTGCCGTGGCGCAGCACGTCGATGTAGCTCAGCACCTTGGGGTGGTCCTGGCCCGGGATCTTCGGGTCGCGTGGCTCCACGCCGGTGGCGACAATGACCTCGTCAAAGCCCACCAGGTCGGCCGCCAACACGCGCTGGTTCAGGTGCAGTTGCACGCCCGTGTCCTCCACACGCGTGGCCAGGTAGCGCAGCATTTCGTGGAACTCCTCCTTGCCCGGAATCACCTTGGCCATGTTGAGCTGGCCGCCGATGGCGGCTGCTGCGTCGAACAAATGCACCTCGTGCCCACGCTCTGCGGCCACGGTGGCGGCGGTCAAACCCGCGGGCCCTGCGCCCACCACCGCCACACGCTTGCGCGACGACACCGGGCGGTACACCAGTTCGGTCTCGTGGCAAGCGCGCGGGTTCACCAGACAGCTGCTGGTCTTGTTCTGGAACACATGGTCCAGGCAGGCCTGATTGCAGGCGATGCAGGTGTTGATGCGGTCGGCCCGGCCCTGCGCAGCCTTCTTCACAAACGCCGCATCGGCCAGCAGCGGGCGCGCCATGGACACCATGTCGGCGCAGCCATCGGCCAGCACCTGCTCGGCCACCTCGGGCGTGTTGATACGGTTGGACGTGACCAGCGGCGTGGAAATGCCCGCTGCTGCAAACTCGGCCTTCATCTTCTGCGTGACCCAGGCGAACGCCGCGCGCGGCACACTGGTGGCAATCGTGGGCACGCGCGCCTCGTGCCAGCCAATGCCGGTGTTGATGATGTTCGCCCCGCCCGTGGCCACGGCCTTGCCCAGCGTGACGATCTCGTTCCAGGCGCTGCCGCCGGGCACCAGATCGATCATCGACAGGCGGTAGATGATGATGAAATCCGGCCCCACGGCCTCGCGCATGCGGCCGATGATCTCGACCGGCAGGCGCATGCGGTGGCTGTAGTCGCCGCCCCAGGCGTCCTGACGCAGGTTGGTGGCTTGCGAGAGAAACTGGTTGATGAAGTAGCCCTCGGAGCCCATCACCTCCACGCCGTCGTAGCCCGCCTCACGCGCCTTCATGGCGCAATTGACGAACGCGCGAATCTGTCGCTCCACGCCCCGCGCCGACAACGCAAAGGGCGTGAACGGCGAAATGGGTGACTGCAGGCGGGAGGGCGCTACGGCCAGCGGGTGATACGCGTAGCGGCCCGTGTGCAGAATCTGCAGCGCGATCTTGCCGCCTGCACTGTGCACCGCATCGGTCACCACGCGGTGGCGCCTGGCCGCGCCCGAGGTCGCCAGCGTACCTGCAAACGGCTTGGCCCAGCCTGCGATGTTGGGCGCAAAGCCGCCCGTGACGATCAGCCCCACATCGCCCTCGGCGCGCTCACGGAAGTACGCCGCCATGCGCGACAGATCGCGCCCGTCCTCCAGCCCCGTGTGCATGGAGCCCATGAGAACACGGTTCTTGATCTTGGTGAAACCCAGGTCGAGCGGGGCCAGAAGATGCGGGTACAGGGCCGCGCCAGGCGCATTGGCAGGAGCAACAGGAATCACGTGGGCTGGAGTGGACATGGATAGGACCGTGGAACTAGAAGAATTTTCTAGAACTTTATTCTATAATTCATCCCTATGGCAAGCCGCACGACCCCGCCC
>NZ_QAIH01000190.1:0-2659 GCF_003060895.1 Acidovorax sp. HMWF029
CATCAGATCGATCTGCCCGCCCAGCAGGTCAGTGATGGCCAGCGGGTTGCTCTTGTAGGGCACATGCAGGATGTCCACGCCCGCGAGCTGCTTGAGCATTTCGCCCGCCATGCGGCTCGATGAGCTGCCGCTGCCAAAGCTGAGCTTGCCGGGGTTCTTCTTGGCAAAGGCCAGCAGCTCGCCCACGTTCTTGTACGGCGCGCTGGCGTTGACCACCAGCACCTGCCCGCCCTTGCCCAGGCCGGTGACCGGCGCAAAGTCCTTCACCGGGTCGTACGAGAGTTTTTTGTACAGGTGCTCGTTGGCGGCGTGTGTGGTGTTGGTGGTGATGAGCACGCTGTACCCATCGGCCGCAGCCTTGGCCACGGCCGACGCGGCGATCATGCCGCTGGCGCCCGCTTTGTTGTCGATGACCACGGGCTGCCTGGTGTCGTTGGTGATGGACTGGCCGAGCGCGCGGGCCAGCTGGTCGGTGGCGCTGCCTGCGGCAAAGGGCACAACGAAGGTGATGGCCTTGGCGGGGTAGCCACCGGCCGCCTGGGCCAAGGCTGCTGGGGCGTGCAACGCGCCCAGCGCCAGCACAGCAGCGGTAGCGAGCAGAGCGCGGCGGGGGGATGAAGGGGTCATGTTGTCTCCTGGTGTTGGTATGGGTGAAAAAGCAAAACGGAAGGTCTAGGCCGTGGGGCCGCCAAAGTGCGGCGCCAGGTGCGCGGGCACAGTGACGGGCATATCGAGCAGCAGGTAGCTCAGCGCCTTGCCGTGGCTGTCGAGGTTGAGCGAGTCGTTCACGCCGCCGTCGAGCACATCGTCCAGCACGATGTTCATGGCCTGCAGCTGCGGCAGCAGGTAGCGCGTGACCTGGCGCGGGCGGCGCTGCGCAAACTGCTGCGCCACGGCGGCCTCGGTGACTTGTTCGACCAGCACATCCCACAGCGCGGGGTGCCAGGCGATGACGCTGATGTTGGAGCGATTGCCTTTGTCGCCGGTGCGGCTGTGGGCCAGGCGGTAGAGGGGAACAGACAGGAAGCCCCCCCTGAGACGCTGCGCGTCTTCCCCCCCAGGGGGGACGCCGCCCGTGCGGCGGGGCGGCCCTTGCACGGCGGCCGCTGGCTCAGGCCGCGCCATGTTGGTAGGCTGTGGGCTCAGCGAAGCATTCTTTGCATCGGTCATGGCTTTACTCCCAGTGGCTGCGGTGCGGGCTCCACCATCTCAAAATGCACGGCCACCGCTTCGCGCGGCACCAGGCACGACACCGTGCCCAGGCGCGGGCGCATGGCGGTGCGCACGCCGCCACCGCCTGCAGGGCCGCAGGTGTAGAGGGCAGTCACCTCGCGCACCAGGCGTTGGGCGCTGGCGTGGTCGCGGTGCTGCAGGGCCACGCGCAGGCGCACATCGCGGGTGTGGTCGTCGCTTTGCGCAGGTGCATCCAACCAGCGGCTGGTGTCGTCACCAAAGATGCTGGTCACGCCAATCAGGTCGATGCGCAGCGGGCCCAGGCCCTGCAAGCGCTCGCGCAGCACCTCGCCTGCCAGGCGGGCTCGGGCTTCGGCGCGCGGGCCAGCGTAGGAGATTTCGCCCTCGGCAAACCAGCCCGATTCAAAACACACGTTGACCTTGAGCGTGGCGGGCCGCGCATGGCCCTGCACGCCTTCCAGCCGCACCGCGTCAGCGGCCACCGTGGTCACGCAGGCGGTGGTGATGTCGGCCACCACATCGGGTGTCAGGTACGCGGCCGGGTCGTGCAGCTCGTACAGCAGCTGTTCCTTCACCGTGCGTTCGGTGATGCAGCCGCCCGTGCCCGGGGGCTTGGTGATGGTGCAGTGGCCGTCGGCATCGATCTCGGCAATCGGATAACCCAGTTGCGCCAGGCCTGGCACGTCCTTGTAGCCAGGGTCGGCAAAGTAGCCGCCCGTAACCTGTGCGCCGCATTCAAGCAAGTGCCCGGCCATGGTGGAGCGGGCCAGCCGGTCCCAGTCGTCCAATGCCCAGCCGTAGTGCGCCAGCGCGGGGCCCAGCACCAGCGATGGGTCGGCCACACGGCCACAGACCACGATGTCGGCGCCTGCGCGCAACGCATCGGCAATGGCTTGCGCGCCGATGTAGGCATTGGCGCTGACGATGGGCTCGGTGGGCATCGCGCTGCCCAACGCGCCTTGCAGCAGCGCACGGTGCTCGGGGCCGCTCAGGTCGTCGCCTTGCAGCACGGCAATGCGCGGGCGGGCCAGGCCCAGCTCGGCCGCCAGGGCGTGGATGCGGCGCGCGGCGCCGTGCGGGTTGGCCGCGCCAAAGTTGCTGACGATGCGCACGCCATGCGCCAGGCACTGCGCCAGCACGGGGCGCAGCAGATCGACCAGCAGGGGTTCATAACCCGCATCGGGGTCAGTGCGGCGTGCGAGCTGGGCCAGGGCCAGCGTGCGCTCGGCCAGCGTCTCAAAGATGAGCACCGCAGGCTGGCCGCTGGCGATGAGCGCCTGCACCACGGGGAGGGCCGCGTCGGTGCGGTCGCCCGAAAAGCCGGCGGCGCAGCCCACCAGCAGTTTGGATTTTTGGTCGTTCGGCATGAATCCGTTGTCTCCTCCCGCCGACTGTAGGAACATCGCGGTATTCTGTGAAATCGATTGTTTTGATGAATCCATCTGAAAAACAGATGAATCAAACC
>NZ_QAIH01000190.1:2669-4740 GCF_003060895.1 Acidovorax sp. HMWF029
TCTCCAGCCGCCAGCTCGACGCCTTTCTCGCGCTGGCCGAGCAGCGCAGCTTCACGCGCGCCGCCACCTTGTGCCACCTGTCGCAACCCGCGTTCAGCGCCCTCATCCGCGCGCTGGAGGACGACCTGGGCCTGCGCCTGTTTGACCGCAGCACGCGGCATGTGGACCTCACACCCGAGGGGCAGAACTTTCTGGAGTCGGCCCGCCGCATCCGCGCCGAGATCACAGGCGCCCTGGCTGCCGTGCGCGACGCCGCCACGCTGCAGCGCGGGCGGGTGGCCGTGGCGCTGCTGCCGTCGCTGGCCGCAGGCTGGCTGCCGGGCGTGCTGGCGCAGTACCACGCAGCGCACCCGGGCATCGAGATCGACATTGCCGATGTGCTGTCCGAGCCCTGCATCGACCGCGTGGCCAGCGGCCATGCCGACTTTGCGCTGGCCGCCATCCGGGCCGACACGCCTGCGCTGCAGGCCGAGCCGTTTTGCAGTGATGACTTCTACCTGGTGTGCCCGGCCGACCACCCGCTGGCGCGCCGCCGCAAGGCCATCACCGCGCAGGACTTGGCCGCATGGCCCTTCATTCACCTGGCGCGCACCAGCAGCGTTCGGCAATACCTGGAGGCCGCGCTGCACCCGCAGGCCATGCATACGCTGATGGAGGTGGAGCAGCTCGCCACGGTGATGGGCATGGTGCGCGCGGGCCTGGGCATCAGCGTGGTGCCTGCGCTCACGCTGTTCCACTTTGACCAGCCGGGGCTGGTCACGCGGCCGCTGTCACTGCCAGGGCTGACGCGGCAGATCTATCTGGTGCGGCGGCGGGACGAGAGCCTGTCGGTGGCGGCGCAGGCGCTGTATGGGCTCGTGATGGCGCAGCGGCCTTGAGGGGCGCAGCGATAATGCTGCATATTTAATAGCTTAAAACGCTTGATGGTCGCGCGGTAAAGGCCATTTTTGCTTCAAAAAACTAGCCCAGCAGATCGAACTGCCCCCGGTGTTCGAACCGCCCGTCCACCACCTGCCCCACCCACAGCGCGGTCACCTGGCCTGGCACCGACACGCCCGCCTGGTTGCGCGCGGCACACCACGCACGCGCCATGGGTGCGGACTCGAAAGTGCCCACGGTGATGTGTGGGGTGTAAGGCAAATCCAGCCGCAGCGCGTCGGCCAGCGGGCCGGTGTAGAGCGCGTCGTGCAGCAGTGACAACGCCGCATGGCCTTCGTCGGGCACCAGGTAGGCATGGGCGCGCGGGCTGTGGGCATCGGCCCCGAGCATGGCGTAGCGGCAGTGAAACGCGATGGGTGCTGCGCGCGCAGCCACCGCCGCCACGTGGGCGATGTAGGTGGCTTCGTCCACCGCGTTGCTGGCAAACACCAGCGTGAAGTGCGGGCGCACCAGCGCGTGGCCGGTGGGGTCGTTGGCGGCGCGCCAGGTGTCGATGGCCAACATGTCCTCGGCGGCGCAGACAGGGTAGGCAACGGTGTAGAGCGTGGGGTGCACGGTGGGCCTTTGCAGCAATCAATCAGTCAATCCAGCAGGACGACAAGGGTAACGTGCAGCTGTGGCGTGGCTACCGCCGGCCGCCCCTCCCAAGGTCGGGTTGTGTGCGCTCCACCTGGCCGCCTAAGCTGCCCGCAGGCTCGCCACCGCCACTCACCCCCTCTTCAATTGCGCCACCGGGCGCCCTGCCCTGTTGCCCATGCACACACTCACCCTGCCCACGTCCCCCACCATGCTCGCCTGGGTCTGCACCCGCTATGGCGGCACCGATGTGCTGCGGCTGCGCACCCTGCCCCGCCCTGTGCCTGGCCCGCGCGATGTGCTGGTGCGGGTGCTGGCGGCCAGTGTGTCGTCGGCCGACATGCGCGTGCGCACGCAGAAGCTGCCGCGTGGCTTTGGCCTGCTGGGGCGGCTGGCGTTTGGCATCACGCGGCCGCGCCAGCCCGTGCTGGGCACCGATGTGGCGGGCGTGGTGGAGGCCGTGGGCCGCGCAGTGACCGGCTTTGCCCCCGGCGACGCGGTGGTGGGCGTGGCGGGGGTGGCCATGGGCGGCCATGCCGAATACTGCCTGCTGCCC
>NZ_QAIH01000191.1:0-15997 GCF_003060895.1 Acidovorax sp. HMWF029
GATCTGGGGTGCGCCCCGGGGCGGGCCTAGCCGGGGGCTGTCGAGGTCACCAGGGGGGGACGGCAACGCACAGGCATGCACCACCTTGGGCGCTGAGCCCGCCCGGGGTTGCCCAATCTGCCCTTTTCGCGGGGTTGAAGTACAGCCCGTTGGCCACGCCCGCCTGCGCGCAAGGCTTGTGCCAGCATGGGGACGTCAGGTATTTGAATGCAAATGGCCTTCTCCGCCCGACCATACTCAATTTGTTGCTATGAAATTGTGAGTAATTGACGGCTGCTGCGCTATGTGGCGGGACATTGGACGGATGCACTCATTTGGTGAACGGACAGCGCGTGGTGATTTAACTGTTGCGAAAAAAATTTTTAGTCATAGGATGGACTCGACTTTTCCGAGGCTTTTTTCAGTTCAGGTTTTTCTGGGGTGACAAGGTTTTTCACAAGGAGGGGTTCATGCGCGTCAATCTGCCCGTCAGCACGCACGAATATGCGTTTCCCAAAGGCCAGACTCTGGTGTCCACCACTGATCTCAAGGGCCGCATCCTCTACTGCAACCCGATGTTCATCGAGGTCAGCGGGTACGAAAAAGAGGAACTCCTGGGCCAGCCCCACAGCGTGATCCGGCACCCGGACATGCCCGAAGAGGCTTTTCGTGACATGTGGGAGACCATTGCTCGGGGCATCCCTTGGTCGGCACCGGTCAAGAACCGTCGCAAGGACGGCTCCTTTTACTGGGTCATGGCCAATGTCACGCCGCTGATGCAGGGCGATCAGCCCACGGGCTATATGTCGGTGCGCACCGAGGCCACGCGCGAGCAGATCCAGGGGGCAGAGAAGCTCTACCGCACCATGCAGTCCGAAAAGCAGGCGGGCAGGCTGGTGCATGTGCTGCGTGGTGGGCAGGTGGTTACCGACACCTTGGTGGGCCGCCTGATGATGGCGCTGAAGCCCGGGCCGCTTGGCAAAGTTGCCCTGTGCACCCTGCTGCTGGTTCTGCTGTCGTGGGGGGCTGCCGAGCTGGGCGGGCATGCGATGACGCTGGGTTCGGGCGTGGCATGGCTGGGGGTGGTGGCCGCCGCCATAGCCATGGCGGTGTACTTGCACCGGGTCACAGTGCGGCCCCTGCTCGAGATGCTGCGTTGGGCCAACCGCATGGCGGCGGGCGACCTCACGCAAAAGTTCTCGGCCACGCGCACCGACACCACGGGGCAGCTGCAAAAGGCCCTGGCCCAGCTCAACGTGAACCTGCTGTCCATCGTGCGCGACGCGCGGCGTGAGAGCGAACACATGCAGGTCTCTACCCGCGAAATCGCTCAGGGCAACCAGGATTTATCTTCCCGCACAGAGGCGCAGGCCAGCAACCTGCAGCAGACAGCGGCATCGATGGAAGAGATCACTGGCACCGTCAAGCAGACCGCCGAGTCCGCCCGCCAGGCCACCGTGCTGGCCACACAGGCCACCCAGATCACCGAGCGCAGCAGCTGCGCGGTGGACGGCGTGGCCGACACCATGAAGCAGATCCAGGCCGCGTCTGGCCGCATCAGCGAGATCACTCAGCTCATCGACTCCATCGCCTTCCAGACCAACATCCTTGCACTGAACGCCGCCGTGGAGGCGGCCCGCGCGGGCGAGCAGGGGCGGGGCTTTGCCGTGGTGGCGTCGGAGGTGCGCAGCCTCTCGCACCGCACCCAGTCGGCTGCCAAAGAGATCCGCCAGCTCATCGACGATTCGGCCAACAAGGTGAGCGAAGGCCATGAGAAAACCGATGCCGCCCAAAAAACCATGACCGAGTCGCTGGAGCTGGTGCGCCGCGTGAACACACTGATCGGCGAGATCCACAGCGCATCGAACGAGCAGCTCAGTGGCATCTCGCAGGTCAACTCGGCCGTGGCGCAGCTGGACACCATCACCCAGCAAAACGCGGCGCTGGTGGAGGAAAACGCCGCCTCGGCCATGCAGCTCAACAGTCAGGCGCAGACCATGACCGAGACCGTGCAGGTGTTCCGCGTCGATGCATCCGCACCCAGCCAGGCGCGGGATGCGGTGGCATTGCGCAAGGAGATGAAGGGCCAAGGGGCGGCGTCATCAAGCAGGGCGCTGGCGGCAGTGTGAAGTTGCTGTGCGCAGGCCGGAGCCGGTGGATTGCAATTCCGAGGGCTGCATTGCGGATCCGCGAGAATGTGTTGACTCTGTCCAACTTCGCCCCTGGAGGTCTGCTGCCATGAACAATGCTTTGCGGTACTCGGGTGCAGCCTTCGCGCTGGGCTTGCTGTTGACGGGTTTGATTGCCTTGCTACACAACCTCACTGGCGAGCACTCGGAGTCTCTCGCCGTTCCTTGTTTGCTGATGGTTCTTGGTCTATGTACTGGCGCGTTGGCGTGGCACTTTCCCGGCCTTGGTGGTGCCAGCGGTTGCGACGAGGACGATTTCGCCAGTAGTGGCGAGAGACGGAGTGACGACTCGGAAGCGGCGTGAGGAGCCGTTGCCAGTACCGATGTGCCTGACAGTGCAAACAACTTGGCGGTGAGCCATGCGTGCTCAGGTGCTGCTTCTGATAGTCAGCTCAAACCCCAGATCGACCGAGTTGCGCTCCGGCACCTCACCGCGCATCAGCGCCAGCAGCATGCGCGCGCTGGCCTCGCCAACAGCTGAACGCGGTGTGCGCACGGTGGTCAGTGGCGGCAGCATCTGGTCGCTGCCCGCCAGGTCGTTGAAGCCCGCAATTGCCACCTGGCCGGGCACCGACAGGCCCAGGCGTTGCGCGGCCAGCAGGCCGCCCTGGGCCAGATCGTCGTTGCAGAAGAACACTGCATCCACGCCGGGGCGGGAGCGCAGCAGCTCCTCCAGCAACTCGCCGCCCAGGCGCATGGACGAAGGCTGGGGGCTCAACAGCTCCAGCTTGGGGTCGTAGCGGCCTGCTTCGCGCAGGCAGCGGCGGTAGCCCTCGGCGCGCTGCATGGTGCGCGGGTCGAGCTGGGCGGCCACAAAGGCCACTTTTTTATAGCCACGCTCGAGCAGGTGGGCTGTCATGCTGTGGCCCGCGTCCTGCTGCGAGAACCCCACGCAGAACACGCCGGGGGCAGGGGTCATTTCCATCAGGTGCACACAAGGCACGCCGCTGGCCGCGATCAGGTGGCGCGCGGCTTCGGTTCGGTCAAAGCCGGTGACCAGCAGGCCTGCCGGGCGGTGGGCAAGGTAAGTGCGCAGCAGCTGTTCCTCTTCCTGAGGGTCGTAGTGGGTCACGCCAATCAGGGCCTGATAGCCCTCGGGGAAAAGCGCGCGGTGCACGGATTCGAGCACGTCCACAAACAGCGTGTTCGACAACAGGGGCACGAGCACGGGCACCTGCACGCTGCGTTGCGAGGCCAGCGCACGCGCGGCGGGGTCGGGCACGTAGCCCAGTTGCTGGGCCGCGTCCTTGACCCGCTGCACCAGCTCTTGCGCCACGCCGCGCTCGCCACGCAATGCGCGGGACGCCGTGATGGGGCTGACGCCAGCCGCCTTGGCCACGTCGCTCAGCGTGATGCGCCCACTGGAGCGGCGCCGGGTCTCGGATTTGTTCAAGGGTTAACCCTCATGGGAATAGGTGATGATCTGGTTAGGATAGCGCTGTCCAAACCCTTGGGCAAGACGGCCAGTGCTTTTTTTGGCATGTAGGCTCAATCATTACCGGAATTTTGTTGGCATCTGCAGAGATGCATTTTTTTGGATTCATTGGATAGCGCTACCAATATGAGTTTTACGCCGTCATCGGTTTATCTGGTCGTCATGGGGGTGGCCGGTTGTGGCAAGTCCAGCCTGGGCGCTGCACTGGCCCAGGCCGAAGGCCTGCCCCTGATCGAAGGGGATGACCACCACAGCCCCGCCAGCCGAGAAAAAATGCGCCAGGGCATTGCGCTGACCGATGCCGACCGCGAGGGCTGGCTTTCCACGCTGGGGCAGTTGCTGCAGGCGCGCCCACAGGGCGTGGTGCTGACCTGCTCTGCACTCAAGAAGATGTACCGCGACCGTCTTCGCGACGCATGTCCCGGATTGCGTTTTGTGTTTCTGGAGATCGACCGCCCCCATGCCGGCCAGCGCGTGGCGGCCCGGGCCGGGACCCATTTCTTTTCCAGCGCACTGGTGGACAGCCAGTTCGCCACGCTCGAGTCGCCCTTGGGTGAGGCGGGCGTGCTGCGCCTGGATGCGCTGCTGGACCTGACCACCTTGCAGCAACAGGCATCGGCCTGGCTGGCAATGAAGGAGACCGCATGAGTTCCCCCGCACAACACGCCACGCCACAGAGCCCCTTCGCCAAGGTCGCCCAGGTGCTGATGGCCAGCTGCCTGGGTGTGATGGCCGTAGCCGTGTTCATTAACGTGGTGCTGCGCTACGGTTTTGGCAGTGGTGTGGCCGCGAGCGAGGAGCTGTCGCGCCTGCTGTTTGTCTGGATGGTGTTCATCGGCGCGGCGGCGGCGTATCCCGCAGGTGAGCACATGGCTTTCACCAGCCTGGCGGGCCTGTTGGCCAAGCGCCCTGTGGCGTTTGGTGTGCTGACCGCCGCCATCCGGCTGCTGGTGATGGCCGCCTGCGCCATGCTGGCCTGGGGGGCCTGGCAGCAAGTGGTGGTGGGCATGGGCAGCCGCTCGGTGGTCATGGCCTACCCGGCAGCGCTGCTGCCGTTACCGGCCTTTTTGTGCGCGGTGGCTATTGGTGTGATGGCCGCCATCGAATTGATTCAACGCAAGCCATTGGACCTCGGTCACGGCGCGGAGGTGGAGTGATGTTGGGACTGACGCCTGAAGCCATGGCCTTCGTGGTCTTTTCGCTGGGGATGCTGGTGCTGATGGGCACAGGCATGAACATGGGCCTGGCCCTGGTGCTCACGGGCGCTGGCATGGCATGGGTGCTTGACTTCTGGGATGCCCAGTTGCTCGCGCAAAATCTGGTGGCCGGGGTGGACAGCTTTCCGCTGCTGGCCGTTCCGTTCTTCATCCTGGCGGGTGAGTTGATGAACTCGGGCGGCATCAGCCGCCGCATCATCGACATGGCCCAGGCCTGGGTGGGGCATATCCGGGGTGGTCTGGGTTATGTTGCCATCGGTGCTGCGGTGCTGATGGCCAGCATGAGCGGCTCGGCCCTGGCCGACACGGCAGCCCTCGCCACCATCCTGCTGCCCATGATGCGCCAGCAGGGCTACCCCATGAACACCTCGGCCGGGCTGATTGCCTCGGGCGGCATCATCGCGCCCATCATTCCGCCGTCCATGCCGTTCGTGATCTATGGCGTGACGACCAACACCTCGATCTCGGCGCTTTTTGTGTCGGGCATCGTGCCTGGTTTGATGATGGGTGTGGGCCTGATCTTTGCCTGGCGCTGGGTGCTGCGCGGCCTGGATCTGCCAAAGGGTGAGCCCTTGCCTGCCAAGGACCGCTTGCGTGCCACGGCCCGCGCCTTCTGGGCCCTGCTGATGCCTCTCATCATCATCGGCGGCATGAAGACGGGTGTGTTCACCCCCACCGAGGCCGCCGTGGTGGCCGCGTTCTATGCGCTGGCGGTGGCGCTGTTCATCCACCGCGAGATGAAGGTGGTGGACATCTATGGCGTGCTGGTGCGCGCGGCCAAGACGACCTCCATCGTGATGTTCTTGTGTGCCGGCGCCCAGGTGGCCAGCTACATGATCACGCTGGCCGACCTGCCCAATGTGCTGACCAGTTGGCTGGGCCCCCTGGTGGAGAACCCACGCCTTTTGATGGCGGTGATGATGATCGTGCTGGTACTGATTGGCACGGCGCTCGACCTCACGCCCACCATCTTGATCTTTGCGCCTGTGATGCTGCCCATTGCCGTCAAGGCGGGGATCGACCCGGTGTATTTCGGTCTGATGTTTGTGCTCAATGGGGCCATTGGCCTCATCACCCCGCCCGTGGGCACCGTGCTCAACGTGGTGGCCGGGGTCGGGCGCATTTCGATGCACAGCGTGATCAAAGGGGTGAATCCTTTTCTTTTTACCTACGTGCTGATCCTTGCCTTGCTGGTCGTTTTTCCCCAGATCGTGACTGCACCTGTGGTGTGGCTGCGCTGACTACCCTTCACTCTTTTTCCCTTCCCCCTCGCCAATGGAGACAACCATGAAAACTTTCCGCCGTACCCTGCTCGCCGCCTTGTCGGTGGCTGCCATCGCCTGCTCGTTCCAGGCGGCAGCGCAAGACTTCAAGCCGCGCATCATCCGTTTTGGCTACGGCCTCAACGAAGTGTCTAACCAGGGCCGCGCCACCAAGCTGTTTGCCGAAGAGGTTGAGAAGGCCTCTGGCGGCAAGATGAAGGTGCGTGCCATCGGCGCTGCGGCGCTGGGCTCGGACGTGCAGATGCAGCAGGCGCTGATCGGCGGCGCGCAGGAGATGATGGTGGGCTCCACCGCAACGCTGGTGGGCATCACCAAAGAAATGGCGATCTGGGACACGCCGTTCCTTTTCAACAACGCCAAGGAGGCCGACGTGGTGCTGGACGGCCCCGTGGGTCAGAAGGTGATGGATAAGCTGCAGGAAAAAGGCCTCGTGGGCCTGGTGTACTGGGAGAACGGATTTCGCAACCTCACCAACAGCAAACGCCCGGTCAACAAGCTGGAAGACATGGACGGCATCAAGTTGCGCGTGATGCAGAACAACGTGTTCCTCGACAGCTTCAAGACCCTGGGCGCCAATGCGGTGCCGCTGCCGTTCTCCGAACTCTTTACCGCGCTGGAAACCAAGACGGTGGACGGCCAGGAGAACCCTTACAACACCATTCTGTCGAGCAAGTTCTATGAGGTGCAGAAGTACCTTACCGTGACCAATCACGTCTACAGCCCCTGGATCGTGCTGGTAAGCAAGAAATACTGGGATGGTCTCTCCAAGGCTGAGCAAAAGGTGCTGCTGGATGCCGCCAAGAAGAGCCGCGACTTTGAGCGGCAGGACACGCGTGCTGAGGCCGATAAGGCCCTGGCCGACCTGAAGGCCAAGGGTATGCAAGTGAACGAGTTGCCCGCAGCCGAAGCCAGCCGCATGCGTGAAAAGCTCAGCGCCGTGAACGCGAGCATTGCGGCCAATGTGGGTGAAAGCCTGTGGACCGAGGTGCAGGGCGCTGTGGCGCAGGCACGCGCAGCAAAGTAAGCCCCGGCAGGGCGCTGGCTATTGCAGCGCCGGTGCTGATCCCCCAAGACAAGAAAGGCCGGGACCCCTTTTCGGGGCCCCGGCCTTTTTTTGCATTTGCAACTGATGGCCCGCACCGCTTGGCGCAGGGGCCGAGCCAATTACAGGGAGCCGATTTCGCCGGACGAGATCTTGCCGGTGCGCAGGGCGTCAGCGGCTTGGGCGTTCACGGCGCTACGGTCGGCTGTGGAGGTGTAGACCAGGGCGCGCGAACCGACGGGGATGGCACCGCTGGTCTGGGGCACGGCCGAAGCTTCGGCTTGCACTTCAGCGCGGGTGCGGTTGGTGTCGAACTTGGTGGCGAATTGCGAAGCATCGGCTTCGTCAGCCTGGGCGCCAAAAGAAGCGAAAGCAGCCACAGCGGCGATGGACAGGAAACGAGCGGTCTTGTTCATGATGAAACTCCGATGAAATTTAAAAAAGAGGGATGTACTAGGCAATACGAAACAGAAAGGGCGGTGGATTCAGCGGATCAGGCGCTGAAAAATCAACCACGCTCACCGTAAGAAATCTGGCCGGTGCGCACGGCGTCAGCAGCCTGGGCACGCACGGCAGCGCGGTCGGCGGTGCTCTTGTAGGTCACCACACGCGAACCAGCGGGCTCGATGGAGCGGGTCTGTGCCACGGTGGCGGCTTCGGCGGCCACTTCGGCGCGGGTACGGTTGGTTTCAAACTTCGTGGCGAACTGCGAAGCATCGGCTTCGTCGGCGTGGGCGCCAAAAGAGGCGAAAGCAGCAACAGCGGCGATGGAGAGGAGGCGAGCGGTGTTGTTCATGATGGATAAGTCCTTTAAAAAGCGTCTCAAAAAACCAGGAAGAAAACAAAACAAAAAACTGCTTCAACCCTGGGTTCGGTGAGTCGCCTTGCGGGATCGGCTCATCGATGGGTTGAACTGTACGCCGATGGTGTTCACCAAAAAACCATCTGGTCGCGAATTAACTGTTCCGGTATTGGAAACAATCCAAGTGCTTGTTTCCTGTGCGGCCACATGGCCGGTGGGGGCGCAAGCGATGGGCGCGTAGGCCAGGAAAGTGGGCGGTGGATCCTTTCGAAGTGCGTTGGACATGGGCTGTATCGTGCCCAGCCATCACCTATGCGTCGTCTCGTCACCGTTTCGGTTCTTTTCAGTTTGTTTCGCGCTCCGCCGAATGCAACAGTGGCGAAACATATGCATCGCCGCAGCGACACAGGGTCAAAAAGCATGGCAAATCGGGCTTGCGCGGGTTGCGCCCGTTGGGCTTATGGGCTGAAATCTCTCTGTGCCTGTTCCAGGTGTTACGAGGGAGTTTCCATGACAGTAGTTGCCAAGATTCTTCAGTCCAAACCGGACGCCACCGTCCACACCATTGCACCCACTGCGTCGGTGTTCGATGCGCTTCAGCTGATGGCCGACAAGGGCATTGGCGCCCTGGTGGTGACCGAGGGGGATGCCATCGTGGGCATCTTCACCGAGCGCGACTACGCGCGAAAGATCGCCCTGCTGGGCCGCACCTCGGCGGCCACGCTGGCGCGCGACGTGATGACCACCTCTGTGCGTTTTGTACGGCCCGAGCAGACCAGTGAGCAGTGCATGCAGATCATGAGCGCCGGCCGCCTGCGCCACCTCCCCGTGGTGGACGGCAATGACAAGCTGGTCGGCATGATCTCGATCGGAGACTTGGTCAAGGACATCATCTCCGAGCAAAAATTCATCATTGAGCAGCTGGAGCAGTACATCACCGGAACTCACTAAGGGGCAACCCCCTGAGGCGCTGTGCGCCTTCCCCCTTCTCTCGAATGGCTGCGCCATTCGGGAAGGGAGACGCCCCCGGCGCGGCGGGGCGGCCCTTGCGCGGGGGCACTGGTCTGGGCTGCGCGCTTGCTACCGCTCTGACCTGACGCGGACCACAGAAAAAGGGCTCTGACGATGTTTCGTCAGAGCCCTTTGTTTTGGATATCAGGCCCTGCGGTTCACGCCGCTTTTTCGACGTGCCCCTGGCGGGTGTAGAGGAAGTCAATCACCGCTTTGCGGTAGTGCACGTACAGCGGGTCTTCGGCCAGTTCCACGCGCTTGCGAGGGCGGGGTAGGTCTACGGAGAGCACCTCGCCAATCGTGGCGGCCGGGCCGTTGGTCATCATCACGATCTTGTCGGACAGCAGCACGGCTTCGTCCACGTCGTGGGTCACCATGACCACCGTGCTCTGCGTGCGCGCCACGATCTCCAGCAGCTCGTCCTGCAGCTTGGCGCGGGTCAGGGCGTCCAGCGCGCCAAAGGGTTCGTCCATCAGCAGTACCTGGGGCTCCATGGAGAGCGCCCGGGCAATGCCCACGCGCTGCTTCATGCCGCCCGAGATCTCGCCGGGCCGTTTTTGTCCTGCGTGTGTCAGGCCCACCAGCGCCAGCGCAGCGTCGGTGCGGGCCTTGAGCTGGGCCTTGTTCTCCTTGGCGCCAAACACGCGCTCCACGGCCAGGTAGATGTTGTCAAAGCAGGTGAGCCAGGGCAGCAGCGAGTGGTTCTGGAACACCACCGCGCGCTCGGGGCCCGGGCCCTTGATCTCCTTGTTGGCGCACAGCAGCGCGCCCTGCGTCGGCGTTGTCAACCCGGCAATCAGGTTCAGCAGCGTGGACTTGCCGCAGCCCGAGTGGCCAATCAGTGCCACGAACTCGCCCTTGGCAATCGTCAGGTTGATGTCGCGTAGTGCAGGGAACAGGCCTTTGGCCGTCTTGAAGGTCTGCTCGACGCCGTGAACCTCGATGAACTTGGTGCTCATGGAGGGGTGTGCGGATGCTGCCGTGGTGGTCGTGTTCATGCCTTCACCTCTTCAAAAGTAAATGCGGTGGCCAGCTTGATGAGTGCAAACTCCAGCACCAGCCCGACGATGCCGATCACAAAGATCGCGATGATGATGTTCTTGACGTTGAGGTTGTTCCACTCGTCCCACACCCAGAAGCCGATGCCCACGCCGCCGGTCAGCATTTCGGCCGCCACGATCACGAGCCACGCCGTGCCAACTGCCAGACGCACGCCGGTCAGCATGTACGGCAGCACGGCGGGGAAGAGGATCTTGGTGGCGATCTTCCACTCGCTCAGGTTGAGCACGCGGGCGACGTTCATGTAGTCCTGTGGCACGCGCTGCACGCCCACGGCGGTGTTGATGATCATGGGCCAGATGGAGCAGATGAAGATGGTCCAGATGGCCGCCGGGTTGGCGCCCTTAAACACCAGCAGGCCAATCGGCAGCCAGGCCAGCGGCGACACCGGTCGCAGCAAGCTGATGAGCGGGTTGAACATGCGCGACAGGAAGTTGAAGCGCCCGATCACGAAGCCTGCCGGGATGCCCACCAGCGCCGCCATGCCAAAGCCGATGGCCACGCGCTCCAGGGACATCAGCACGTTCCAGCCCACGCCCTGATCGTTCGGGCCGTTGCGGTAGAAGGGGTTGCTGAAGATCTCCAGCGCCTGCCTCCAGGTCTCCAACGGGCTGGGGATGCTGCCGCCCGTGGTGGTGGAGACCACCGCCCACAGCCCGATGAGCAGCCCCAGGCCACACAGCGGCGGCAGCACGGCCATCCAGAAGCTGCGCGAGAGTGCGGCCCAGTCGCGTGCCGCAGGCGCGGCAGGCGCCGTGGTGCCGGGCGCGGTCGTTGCCTTGGCTGCGGGTGCAGGATTCAAGGTTTTTTGGGCTCTTGCGCCTGCTGGCAAAGCGTTTGTAGCTACATTATTCATAGCGTTCTGTGCAACCCCGGCAGGGGCTGCATCCAGGGGAGAGTGAAAAACGGCACTGACCATGGTGGTTCTCCTGTGAATCCTGTGAAGAGGCCGGGTGTGCTGGTCGCTGGTCGGGGCTGGGGGGGCAGATCAGGCCCTGATCTTGAAGCTGTCGGCGTACTTGGCGGGGTCTTTGCCGTCCCACACCACGCCGTCCATGAACTTGCTGGTGCGCATTTCGCTCTTGGGCAGCGGTGTCTTCGATGCGGTGGCGGCCTGTTTGTAGACGTCGATGCGGTTCACCGCCTTGGCCACGTTCAGGTAGTCGGGGTGGTCCTTCACCAAGCCCCAGCGCTTGTGTTGCGTGAGAAACCACATTCCGTCCGTGAGGTAGGGGAAGTTCACCGTGCCTTCATTGAAGAACTTCATGTGGTTGGGGTCATCCCAGGTCTTGCCCATGCCGTCCTGGTAGCGGCCCAGGATGCGCTGGTTGATCGCGTCCACGCCCGTGTTCACATAGGCCTTGCCCGCAATGGTCTCGGCCATCTTGTTTTTGTTGGCCAGGCCATCGTCGATCCACTTGCTGGCCTCCAGGATGGCAGCCGTCACCGCACGGGCCGTGTTGGGGTACTTTTGCACGAACTCGGACGTGGTGCCCAGCACCTTTTCGGGGTGGTCTTTCCAGATGTCCTGCGTGGTGGTGGCAGTCACCCCGATGCCGTCCATGATGGCGCGGTGGTTCCAGGGCTCGCCCACGCAGAAGCCGTCCATGTTGCCCACGCGCATGTTGGCCACCATTTGCGGGGGCGGCACGGTGATGACCTTGGCGTCCTTCATGGGGTTGATGCCATGTGCAGCCAGCCAGTAGTAGAGCCACATGGCGTGGGTACCCGTGGGGAAGGTTTGGGCAAAGGTGTATTCGCGCTTTTCGCTGGCCATGAGCTTGGCCAGGCCTGCACCGTTGACGGCGCCTTTTTCGGCCAGCTTTTTGGACAGCGTGATGGCCTGGCCGTTGTGGTTCAGGTTCATCAGCACGGCCATATCTTTCTTGGGACCGGCCAGGCCCAGGTGCACGCCGTACACCAGGCCGTACAGCACGTGGGCAAAGTCCAGCTCGCCATTGACCAGCTTGTCGCGCACACCGGCCCAGCTGGCCTCTTTGGTGGGGATGATGGTCACGCCATATTTCTTGTCGATGCCCAGCACCGACGCCATCACCACGCTGGCGCAGTCGGTCAACGGGATGAAGCCGATCTTCACTTCCTTCTTCTCGGGGGCGTCCGAGCCCTGGGCGTGCACCAGGGCACGCAGGGCGGGGCTCACGCCCACGGCGCCCACGGTAGCGGCCTGCAGCACGGTGCGGCGGTTGAGGCTGGTTTTCAACAGATCGGTCATGGGGCGGTTCCTCGGTGCGTTAGAAAACAAAAAAAGGCGTCCTCCCCTGGCCGGGTTGCATGCGCAAACGGGCTCGGAGAGGGACGCCTTTGTCCATGGCAAAGCCCATTGGGGGGCTTTGTGTCAGCACTGGCCCGCCATTGGGCCGGTGCTGTCAGGGGGAGACCTTCTTTGGTCTTGCCAGAGTTAATGCAAGCAGCGTGCCAGCCTGCTCTGCGCCAGTCTGGCGCAGCCATTACTATGCTTTTGATAGCTGCTTAGGCAAGATGGGCAGGCGGAAACGGTCTTTTTTGCTTGAAATGGCCAGGGCTGGTGCATGCGTGCGGGCTGCACTGCGTTTGTGCGGCGCACCATGTGGGAGAAGCCGGTGGATATGGACGCAGCCCACGCCAGGGCCGCCAAGCAAGGGCCGCCCCGCAGCGTAGCCGCTCAGGGGGAAGTCACCCATTCACCCCAGCAAATCCATCACGTCGAGCATGCGCTGGGCCACGTCCACCAGCTTGAGGCCCTTGTCCATGGCTGTCTTGCGCAGCTTTTCGTACGCGGCCTGTTCGGTCAAACCCTGGCGCTGCATGAGCAAGCCCTTGGCGCGGTCAATGGTCTTGCGGTCGCGCAGTTCGGTCTTGGCGTCGGCCAGTTCTGCGCGCAGTGCCTGCTCGTGCTGAAAGCGGGCCATGGCCACGTCCAGGATCGGGCGGATGCGCTGCGGCGCCAAGCCCGCCACAATGTAAGCAGACACTCCTGCCGCCACCGCATCCTTCACGTGCGAGGTGTCCTCGTCGTTGGTGAACATCACGATGGGGCGGCGCTCGTCGCGCGTGGCCATCACCACATGCTCCAGTGCGTCGCGCGCCTCGCTTTCGGCGTCCACGATGATCAGGTCGGGCTGCAGCTGGGCGATGCGCTCGCTCAGAAACACATCGGAGGGCAGCGTGGCGACCAGGTTGAAGTTGTTCTCCAGCAGGCCGATGCGCAGCGCCCGCGATCGCTCAGCCTGCAGGACGGCGTGTTCGTCGTGTGGGTCGGCGATCGCCAGATCCGGGGCGACCACCACGATGCGCAAGGCCTCATTCATAGCGATGAGCGTAAGCAATTTTTACGCCACAAATTGGTGCGCCGGGGTGGTGCACGGCCTCGGAGGTCCGCTGCGATCGGACTTCACTCAAGGGAAAACCGGCCCCAGGCCCACCACGCGTGAGTTCCCTGGCCACCCTTGCGGGGCCTGAAAGTTGCTAATACTGACATCGTGGAAGGGCATACCCGGTAGCTCATCCTGCGGGGCGTCGCATATACATCTGCACACACAGACACACTGAAATGGAGTTTTTTGCATGAACAAGCACTTCAACCGGCGCCGCTTCTCGGCCAGCCTGGCCCTGACCGCAGTGGCGACTGCCGCACTCCTGACCGGATGCGGCAAGGTGCCGGACACCATCAAAATTGGTGTTGCACAACCCCTGAGCGGCCCGCTGGGCGCCCTGGGGCAGGATCTGCTGAACGGCGTAAGCCTGGCGGTGGATGAACTCAACAAGTCCGGCTACAGCGTGGACGGCAAGCGCGTGACGCTGGAAGTGGTGTCGGTGGACGACAAGGCCGACGCCGCCACCGGCAAGGCCGTGGCCCAGCAGCTGGTGGATGCCGGTGTGGTGGCCGTGATCGGGCACCTGAACTCGGGCGTGAGCATTGAAACCGCACCCATCTATGCCGCCAAGGACATCGCGCAGATCGCCATCTCCACCAACCCCAAGTTCACCCAGCTGGGCTTTTCCACCACCTTCCGCATGGTGGGCAACGACACCCTGCAGGCCCGCGCCATCGGCTCGTTTGCCGCCACCCAGCTGGGCGCCGCGCGCTATGCCGCGCTGGACGACGGTACCCCCTACGGCAAGGGCCTGGCCGACGGCGCCACGGAGCAGCTCAAGGCCGAGAAGAAAGAAGTGGTGGTGCGCAAGTCGTTCGACGATAAGACCGTGGCTTTTGACGAGCTGGCGGGCGAACTAAAGGCCGCCAAGGTGGATGTGATCGTCTCCACGCTCAACGACTTCCAGGCCTTGGCCCTGCTCGAAGCCCTGCGCAAGGTGGACCACACCAAGGTCAGCCTGCTGGGCGGCGACACCATCAAGACCACCGACATGACCAAGGGCGGCGGCATTGTGCAAGGCATCTACGCCACCTCGCCCGTGCTGGAGGCCAAGGAGTTCTCCACTGGCAAGCCCTTCCTCGAAAAGTACATTGCTGCGTATAAAAAACCCCCGGCCTACGGCGGTCACTACAGCTACGACAGCATGTATGTGCTCTCCGCCGCCATCCAGAAAGCCAAGTCCGCCGCTCCCAAGGACATCACCAAGGCCCTGCACAGCATCAACGGCTATGCCCCGGTGATTGGCACCATGACCTGGGACGACAAGGGCGAACAACGCTACGGTGCCGTGGGTGTGTACGAGCTGCGCAGCGGCAACTGGGAACTGCGCATGCGGTCAGACCGCTGGTAACCTGCATACCTTGGCGCTATCGCCTCGCACAGCCCCTGTCGGCCCATCTGACAGGGGCTTTGCTTTTGCGGCGGTTCAGGGGGCGCATGGGTTTTACACTTGGGTGATGAGCTTGCTGATCCTTGGTATCGAATCCTCCTGCGACGAAACGGGCGTGGCATTGGTCCGTTCCACGGGCGATGCCGTGCCCACCCTGCTGTCGCACGCGCTGCACAGCCAGATTGAGATGCACCAGGCCTATGGCGGCGTGGTGCCCGAGTTGGCCAGCCGCGACCACATCCGCCGCGTACTTCCGCTGGCCAAAGAGGTGCTGGCCGAGTCTGGCCAGTCGTTGGCCGATGTGGACGTGGTGGCCTACACGCGCGGCCCGGGGCTGGCGGGTGCGCTGCTGGTGGGGGCGGGCGTGGCCTGCGCCCTGGGCGCGGCGCTGAACAAGCCGGTGCTGGGTGTGCACCACCTGGAGGGGCACCTGCTGTCACCCTTCCTCAGTGCCGACCCGCCGGAGTTCCCCTTTGTGGCCCTGTTGGTATCGGGCGGTCACACCCAGCTGATGCGGGTGGACGGCGTGGGCCGCTACGAAATTCTGGGAGAGACCATTGACGACGCGGCGGGCGAGGCGTTTGACAAGTCCGCCAAGCTCATGGGCCTTGGTTACCCGGGCGGCCCTGCGCTGTCTCGCTTGGCCGAGCAGGGCAGTGCCACTGCGTTCAAGCTGCCCCGGCCTTTGCTGCACAGCGGCGATCTGGACTTTTCGTTTGCGGGCCTCAAGACGGCGGTGCTCACGCAGGCCAAGAAGCTCGGTGACGACCTGGAAGCGCGCAAGGCCGACCTGGCTGCCAGCACCGAGGCGGCGATTGTCGAGGTGCTGGTGAAAAAGACGCTGGCCGCGCTCAAGCAGACGGGCCTGAAACGCGTGGTGGTCGCTGGTGGCGTGGGGGCCAACCGGCACTTGCGCGCGCAGCTCAATGCAGCCTGCGCCGCTGCCAAAGTGCGGGTGCACTACCCCGAGCTGCACCTGTGCACCGACAACGGCGCCATGATTGCCATGGCCGCAGCCATGCGCCTGCAGGCGGGGCAGCAGCAGGCCAACACCGACTATGCGTTTGACGTGAAGCCGCGCTGGCCGCTCGATGCGATTGCGGTTTGATTTTTTGAATAAAAAAGGCCACCCTCGCCTGTCCAGCAAGCGTTGGTAGCTATCTTTTTTGAATGTCAGAAGGGGTAGTGGCGGGGTGTGGTTTGCACCGTGATCCAG
>NZ_QAIH01000191.1:16007-26308 GCF_003060895.1 Acidovorax sp. HMWF029
CGCCAAACGGCATTTGCCCTTCGTCGTGCACGGTGGGGCCATTGACGTGGCAAATGCCCGACTCGATGCGCGCCGCCACGTTCCAGGCCTTGGCCACGTCGCGGCTGAACACGGCGGATGACAGGCCGAACTCGTTGTCGTTGGCGCAGGCAATGGCTTCCTCCACGCCGTTCACGCGCACCACAGGTTTGACGGGGCCGAAGGATTCTTCGCGGTAGATGTCCATCTCGGCCGTCACATGGTCGAGCACCGTGGCCTGCACCAGCGTGCTGTCGCTCTTGCCGCCGCAGACCAGCGTGGCGCCCTTGGCCAGCGCGTCGTCGATGAGCGCGTTGCAGCGGTGTACGGTGGCCATGTCCACCACCGAGCCGAGTACGACGGGGCCCTTGCGTGGGTCGCCCAGGGGCAGGGCCTTGGCGCGCTCGCCCAGCTTGGCTACGAACTCATCGGCCACGGCGTTGTCCACGATGATGCGTTCGGTGGACATGCAGATCTGGCCGGAGTTGGCGAACGCACCAAACACGGTGCCCGCCACTGCGGCGTCGATGTCTGCATCGTCCAGCACCAGCAGCGGCGCCTTGCCGCCCAGCTCCAGCACCACGGGCTTGAGGTACTTGGCGCAGGTCTGCGCAATGATGCGACCCACCTTGGTCGAGCCGGTAAAGTTGATGCGGCGCACGGCTGGGTGGGCCACGATGGCCTCGACCACGGCACCCGCGTCGGCGGGGGCGTTGGTCACAAAGTTCACCACACCGGCGGGCAAGCCGGCTTCCTGCAGTGCCTCGATGATGAGGCCGTGTGTGGCGGGGCACAGCTCCGATCCCTTGAGGATGACTGTGTTGCCGCAGGCCAGCGGCGTGGCGATGGCACGCACACCCAGGATGACGGGCGCGTTCCAAGGTGCAATGCCCAGCACCACGCCTGCCGCCTGGCGCACGCCCATGGCCAGGCTGCCGGGCACGTCGGAGGGGATCACTTCACCGGCGATTTGTGTGGTCAGCGCGGCGGCCTCCTGCAGCAGTCCTGCAGCCAGGTGCACGTTGAAGCCCGCCCACATGCCGGATGCTCCGGTTTCCGCCGCCATAGCCGCAGCGAAGTCGGCCGTGCGGGCTTCGAGTGCGTGTGCCGCCTTGAGCAGCAGCGCGCGGCGGGCGTTGGGGCCCAGGGCCGACCAAGCCGGGAAGGCCTTGGCGGCTGCGTCGGCGGCGGCTTTGGCGTCAGCCACGCTGGCGGCAGGGGCGGTGGTGGCGATGGAGCCGTCGAGCGGGTTGCGGCGCTCAAACGTGGCCCCGCCGGTGGCTTGCACACGCTCGCCGTTGATCAGCATGGAAATGGCAGACATGGAATCAATCTCCTGGATGGCAAAAAAGAAAATGGGAGCAATCGAAATGATGGGAGGCGATAGCGCCGCTCGGTTTTCGCGAAGACCTACGGCCCGCGAAACCGGCGGTGCCGAGGCCAGTGCCCCCGCGCAAGGGCCGCCCCGCCGCGCTGGGGGCGTTCCCCTCCCGAAGGAGAGGGGGAAGGCGCGAAGCGACTCAGGGGGTGCTTCATAGATTTCAGGCGACGCCGAGATAGGCCTGGCGCACCACATCGGAATGCAGCAGGTCGGATGCCTCGCCAGACGCCACGATGCGCCCGCGCTCCAGCACATAACCGCGCTGGGCCACTTGCAGCGCCTTGCGCACGTTCTGCTCGACCATCAGCACCGTCACGCCCTGCGCAGCAATGCGCTGCACGATGGCCAGCAGCTCATCGACCATGCGCGGCGCCAGGCCCAGCGAGGGCTCGTCCAGCATCAGCAGGCGCGGGCCACTCATCATGGCGCGGGCGACGGCCACCATTTGCTGTTCACCGCCGCTCATGGTGCCTGCGAGCTGGGTGGCGCGTTCCTTCAGGCGGGGAAAGTCTTCAAATGCCTGGGCCAGTCGCTCGGCACGGGTGCGTGATGGCACCAGCCAGCCGCCCAGCTCCAGGTTCTCGGTCACGGTCATTTGCGGGAACAGCTGGCGGCCCTCTGCCACCAGGGCCAGGCCGCGTTGCACGCAGGCCGTGGCGTTCATCGCGGGCACGGTCTGGCCGTCGAGTTGCACAGTGCCCTGGCGCGGCAGCAGCCCTGCCAGCGCCTTGAGCAGCGTGGTCTTGCCCGCGCCGTTGGGGCCGACGATCACGGTGATGCCGGGCGCAGCTTCGAGCGACAGGTCCTGCAGCACCTGAAAGCCGTGGTAGCCCGTGGTCAGGTTCTGCATGCTGAGGTGTGCGCCGCTCATGCCGTGGCTCCTTCGCTGGTGGCTGTCATTTCGTCACCCAGATAGGCCTCGATCACATGGGGGTCGCGCACCACCTCGGCGGGTGTGCCGTCGGCAATCTTGCGGCCCTGGTGTAGCACCAGCACGCGCTCTACATACTTGAGCAGCGTGGTCACCGCGTGCTCGATCCACACCACCGTCAGCCCCCAGTCGTCGCGCAAGCGGCGGATGCGCTGGGCCATGGCATCGACCTCGGATTCGGTGAGGCCCGCAGCCACTTCGTCGAGCAGCAGCAGGCGCGGGCGTGTGCCCAGCGCCATGCCGATCTCCAGCAGGCGCTGCTGTGACGGCGTCACGTCGGCGGCGGGGCGGTCGGCCAGGTGTGCCAGGCCCAGCATGGCCAGTATCTCGCCCTCGCTGCGCAGCCCCTCCGGCCCCTGGCGGTGGCGGCCTGCGAACTGCATGCCAAAGCGCACGTTGTCGCGCACCGTCATGTCGGGGAACACGCGCGGCGTCTGGAAGGTGCGCGCAATGCCATGGGCCGCATAGTGGTGCGGGCCCTTGCCAGTAAGGTTGTCGCTGCCGCTCACCAGCGTGCCGGATGTGGGCGGCTGCACGCCCGAGATGGCGTTGAAGAACGTGGTCTTGCCCGCGCCGTTGGGGCCGATGATGCCGATGAGTTCGCCTGTGTGCAGCGTGGCGCTCACGCCATCCACGGCAGTCAGGCCGCCAAAGCGCACGGTCACGCTGTCGATGGTCAAAAGGACTTCAGCCATGGTGCGCTCCTGCAGCAGGTTTGCGCCGCTGCCACAGTGTGGCCAGCCCGTTGGGCAGGTACATCACGCACAGAATCAGCAGCAGGCCCAGCACCATCATGTAGCCGTAGGGCAACTGCAGGCGCAGCGTTTCGGCCAGCAGGCTGAACACGATGGCTGCCAGGATGGGGCCGCCCAGGCTGGTGGCGCCGCCGATCAGTGCGATCAGCACGGTCTGAAAGCCGATGAAAGGGCTGAACACGGCGGCAGGCTCGATGTACGTCCAGCGCACGGCCATGGCAGCGCCCACGGCGCCTGCAAAGGCTGCGGTGATGCCAAAGCCCGCGATCTTGGCCAGGCGCGTGTCCACGCCCAGGGTTTGCGCACGCTGCTCGTCGGCACCGATGCCCGAGAGCGCCAGGCCAAAACGGCTGCGCTGGATGGCCATCGCCGTGGCGATGGCGCCCGCCGCAATCAGCAGCACCGTGAGGTACACCGTCTCGTTGCTGGGCACCACCGTGAGCACGCGGCCCACGGTGCCAGAGACCTGCTTTTCCACAAACGTGATGGCGTGGCGGATCAGCTCTGTCATGCCGAACGTGAGCACCGCAAAGTAGGTGCCGCGCAGGTGCAGCACCGCCGCGCCCATCACCATGGCCACGATGGTGGCAATCAGTGCGCCGCTCAGAATCACCAGGGGCCAGGGCAGCACGCCCAGCAGCATGGCGCTGGTATACGCACCCACCCCAAAGAAGGCTGAAGTGGCCAGCGACAGGTAGCGCGTGGCGCCGCAAAACAGCGACCAGCTGGTGGCCAGCGCGATGTACATCAAGCAGCTGAGCAGCACCGAGGCCATGAAATCGGACACCATCCACGGCAGGGTGGCGACCACCGCCACCCCCGCAGCCAGCGCCAGCCAGGGTCTGGAGGACGGGTTATTCATGAAGTGATCTTTTGTGTTTTGCATCGTGATGAGCGTTGAAATCTGGCGCGGCTCCGCTCAGTGCCACCGTGGAGCTGGCTCTGCCAGGCCACGGGTGGCGTCCCCCTCCCGAAGGAGAGGGGGAAGGCGCGAAGCGGCTCAGGGGGTGTCATTTCTTGAACAGTCCGTTGGGGCGCCAGATCAGCACGCCGATGAACACGGCGTAGCTCAGCAGCATCTTGAGAGAGGGGCTGCTGAAATGCATGCCTAGCGCCTCGACCACGCCCAGCAGCAGGCCCCCGGCCAGGCTGCCCGCCAGGCTGCCAAAGCCGCCCAGCGTGATGACGATGAGCGCGGTGACGGTGTAGGGCTCGCCCATCGACGGCGAAATCTCATACGTCATCGACAGCAGCGCCCCCGCCACACCCGACAGGCCCAGGCCAATGCCGAACATCATGGGGTGCAACCGCCGCGTGTTGATGCCCACCAGCTGCGCCCCCGTGGGCGACTGCATCAGCGCCCGCACGGCCTTGCCCAGCAGCGTGAGCTTGAGCAGTGCGATCAGTGCGGCCGACAGCGCCAGCGCCACGCCAAACAGCACCAGCTTGTTCTCGGTGAAGCGCATGCCCGCAATCTGCACCGGGTCGGCCAGGTATTCGTACCCGCGCAGGTCGCCGCCCCAGATGAGAAGGGCAGTGTTCTGCACCAGGAACATCAGGCCAAAGCCCACCATCAGGCTGCGCGCCTCGAACACGTCTACGTTCGGTGCGCGCGCCGCCAGGCGCTTGAAGCACAGTGCATGCACCACCACGCCCAGCGCAAACAGCGCGACGAAAGCCAGCGGCATCAGCAGCAGCGGCGAGATGCCCCACAGGGTGTGCGCCGTCCAGGTGAGGAAGGCGCCCAGCATCAAGAACTCGCCGTGCGAGATGTTCATGATGCGCATCAGCCCGTATTGCAGGTTCAGGCCCATGGCCACCAGCGCGTAGATGCCGCCGGTAATGAGGCCGCTGGCGACCAGTTCGGCCCAGGAGGTCAGGGACATTCCGGGTTACTTCCAGGCTGGCTTGTGGGTGTTGAGCTGCGCCGTGGCACGGTCTTTGGGCCACACGACTTCGAAGTCGTTGCCCTGCCACTGGCTTACGGTGCCAGGGATGGACGCGTTCTCGCTGCCCTGGAAGCGGATGCCGCCCAGAATGGTCTTGAACTCGTTCTTGGCGATGTGCTCGCGCAGTGCCTTGCGGTCCAGCCCCGCCTTTTCCACCGCCTGCTGCAGGATCTGCAGCGCGGCCCACGCGTGGCCGCTGGCCCAGCGGTCGGGTTCCTTGTTGAACTTCTTCACGTGGGCGTCGAAGTAGGCCTTGGCCTCGGGGCTGGTCTTCACGCTCCACGATCCCATGCCGATCACGCCCTCGGTGTTGGCCTGCATCACGTTCTTGTAGAGCTGGAAGGCCGTGCCCACCGAGGCGTAGAAGAACTTGGGGTTCAGCCCCACCTCGCGCGCCTGGCGGCTGGCCAGGATGGTGTCGGGCGGGTAGGTGATGCCGATGAAGGCGTCGGGGTTCTGGTCCTTGATGCCGCGCAGCACGGGTGCCAGGTCTTTTACGCCCAGGGGGTAGCTCTTGCGCTCCACCACCTGGATGCTGGTCTTCTTGAGCGCGTTGTTCAGCGCTGCGAAGTTCTCCAAGCCAAACAGGTCGTCCATGTAGACGATGGCAATGGTCTTGACGTTGTTGGCCACCAGCATGTCCACCAGCGCGCCCATCATCTTGTCGGGCTGCTGCAGCAGCGAGAAGAAGTAGGGCAGGTTCATGTCGATGAGCTTGCGCGACAGCGCCGTGGGCGCCAGCAGCGGGTAGCCGAAGCGGTTGGCCAGCGGCGCGATGGCGAAATTGGCACCCGAGCCCCAGGGCGGCAGGATCAGGTCCACCTTGTCGCTGCCCATGAGCTTTTCGTAGGTGCGCACGCAGGTTTCGGTCTCGCTGCGGTCGTCGTAGCCAATGAGTTCGATGGGGCGCTTGGTGCCCTTCACGTTCAGGCCGCCCGCTGCATTCACCTGTTCAGCCCACAGCAGGTAGTTGGGCTCCTGGCTGACCTGGGCACCGGCCGCCCAGGGGCCGGTGCGGGCAATGGCGTAGCCAATGCGCACGGGGGCTGCGTTGCTGGCTTGTGCCCACAGCTGGGGGGCTACGGCCAGGGTGCCGACCGTGGCGGCGGCGCCTTTGATCCACTGGCGCTTGGAGGGTTGGTGTGCTGTCATTGTGTGTCTCCTCGGATGGGGCCTGCGTGGTGCACGCCGTGCCGGGAATCGTAGGCAGACGCGTTCATGCGCGCTGCGCTCAGCGTGCACAAAGCGCTTGTCTCAGCGTGCAGTCGGCAGCGGGTTTACCCGGATTTCCCCGTGCGGCACGGGATACCTGTGCGTCCGATAATTCAGCGGCATAACGAAATCAATCGCGCAACTCCTTGGAGACACCATGGCCCACCCCCTGACCGAGGTATCCACCGACGCCGTGCCTGCGCGTGACCGCCTGCATCTTTGGGGTGATGCGGTGTGGCGCCTGATTGGCGGGCTGGAGTCCGACGCCTTTGGCGACGAGGCCTTTGCGGGCCACATCACCTCGGGCCAGGCGGGCTATGTGAACCTGTGTCAGCTGGACGTGAGCCGCCACCGCGTGGTGCGCACCCCGAGCCTCATCCGGGGCAGCGACCGGGCTTACATCAAGGTGGTGGCGCAGCTGGAGGGGCGCGCCTGCTTCGAGCAGAACGGGCGCCAGGTGTGGCTCTCGCCGGGCGAGTGGAGCGTGTACGACACCACCCGCGCCTATGCCGTGAGCAACCCCGAGGCCGTGCGGCAGATGGTGCTGATGATCCCCAAGGAGCAACTGCCCGAGCGCAAGCTCAAGCTCGACGACCTGATGGTGCAGCGCTTCTCGGGGACCACGGGCGTCTCGCGCCTGGCATGGGACACCATGCGCGCTGCGTTTGCCGAGCTGCCCACCATGTCCGACGCTGCTGCCGATGGCGTGGCCGATGTGATCACGCACCTGGTGCAGCTGTCGCTGCTGGAGCGCAACGGCCAGCAAAGCCTGTTGTCGCAGCGCGAGGCCCTGCGTGACCGCATCAGCCAGTACGTCGACAGGCACCTGGGCGACCCCGACCTCACCATCGACCGCATGGCCCAGGCGCTCAATTGCAGCAAGCGGCACCTGTACAACGCGGTTGCGGATGATGAGGAAACTCTGGCCGCCATGATCCAGCGCCGCCGGCTGGAGGCCTGCCTGCGCGACCTGCGCCACCCGGCGCATGCACAGCGTTCTGTGACCGACATTGCGATGTCCTGGGGTTTTGGCAACAGCGCCCATTTCAGCCGGGCGTTCCGCGCGCATGTGGGGTGCAGTCCCAGCGAGTATCGGCTGCAGGCTGCCCTGCCAGTGGGTTTGGCGCACGCGCACTGACTGCTGCACAGCGAGCACCTCGTCTGTCCGCTGGCGAACCAGTAGCCATGTTTGTTGTTGTGCAGGACATCCTGAGCGTGGCCCCAGTCGATGGTCACGGCTTTGTGCTGCATCAATTCTTTACCTGGGGTTGACCTTTTCGGTACGTTTTGACTTGAATGGCTGCTCACAATCGGGTTTTCCCTTGAGCGATGCCTTTCCATGAGTCCTATCCATCGGGTCACTGCAGATGTTTTGCGTACCCACCCCAGGTGTAGCGCACTGCGTGTGCAGGTGGCACTCACCCCACTGCTGGCACTGCTGGTCTCGGGTTGTGCAAGCCTGTCGCCCCCGGAAGGGCTTTTGCCGGTAGTGGCCGTGCCGCCTGCGTGGGCCGTATCCAGCGGCAATGCTGCTACCAGCGGTGCCGCAACGGCCTTGGCCCGGTGGTGGACGCGGTTCGATGACCCTCAGCTCACTGCGCTGGTCGAGCAATCGTTGAACGCGAACACCAGCGTGCGCACCGCTCAGGCGTCTCTGCAGCAAGCGCGCGCCCAGGTGGATTTGCAATCGGCCAGTCTGGCGCCGAGCGTGGGCGCATCGGGCTCGGCGCAGCGCAGTCGGGCGAACAGCAGCACCGGCAACACCTTCCAGGCAGGCTTTGATGCGAGCTGGGAGCCCGATGTGTTTGGCCGCCTGCGCAGCGGTGTGAATGCCAGCGAGGCCGACGCCCGCGCGGCCGAGGCCAGCCTGGCCGATGTGCAGGTGTCGCTGGCGGCTGAAGTCGCTGTCAACTACATCGAGCTGCGCGGTCTGCAGCAGCGCCTGGCCATTGCGCGCAGCAACCTGGCCAGCCAGCAGGAGACCTTGCAGATCACCCAGTGGCGCCTGCAGGCCGGGCTCACTACCTCGCTCGTCACCGAGCAGGCCCGTGCAGCGGCCGAGCAGACCGCCGCGCAGATCCCTTCGCTCGAAGCCAGCCTGGCGCAGTCGCGCTACAGCCTGGCCGTGCTGACAGGCCAGGTGCCTGGCGCGCTCGACGCCACCTTGGCCGCCAGTGCCCCCGTGCCGCAGCCCACGGCAGAGCTCGCCCTGGCGATCCCGGCCGAGACCTTGCGCCAGCGGCCCGATGTGCGTGTGGCCGAGCAGCGCATTGCAGCTGCTCTGGCGCGGGTGTCGCAGGCCGATGCGGCGCGCTACCCCAGCTTCTCCCTCGGCGGTTCGCTGGGCCTGCGCGCCCTCACGCTGGGGGGCTTGTCGGGGGGCGGTGCGGTAACCAGCGCCTTGCTGGGCAGCGTGTCCATCCCGCTGATGGATGGTGGCGCCGCCCGCGCCCAGGTGCGTGTGCAGTCTGCCGCACTGGAGCAGGCCCGCGTGGCCTACGAAGCCACCGTGCTCGCGGCCCTGCAGGATGTGGAGAACGCGCTGGTGGCCCTGCGCGGCGACCGCGAAAAGCTGGAGCGACTGACAGCTGCCGCAGACGCCGCCCGCAACGCCGCCCTGCTGGCGCAGCAGCGCTACAGCAGCGGATTGATCGACTTTCAGGCGGTGCTGGAGACGCAGCGCACGCTGCTGTCCACGCAAGAGAGCGTGGCCACCACCACTGCGGCCGTCGCGGCGGACCATGTGCGCCTGTACAAGGCGCTGGGCGGCGGCTGGGCGGTAGCCGAATGAACAGCTGACAAGCCCTTCCACACGCCCACTCCATGGCCTGCCAGCGCCCATTTTCTGATTCACGTCCCATGCCAAATACCGATACCTCCGCTTCTTCTGCACCCGCCAAAGCCGCCCCCTCCGACCTGAGCGCCTTGCTGGGGGCTGACCGTCCGCTCCGCTGGTGGCAGCGCACCACCGTGTGGCTGGGGGTGGCCGCGCTCGTGGTGGTGGGCGGTGGCTTGTACGCCTGGCAATCGCGCCAGAGCGCCAGCACTGCACCTACCTATGTCACCGAAGAGCTGCGCCGGGGCAATCTCACGCTCACCGTGTCGGCCAACGGCACGTTGCAGCCCACGCGCTCGGTCACCATTGGCAGCGAGCTGTCGGGCACGGTGCGCAAGGTGCTGGTGGACGTGAACGACAAGGTGAAGAAGGGGCAGCTGCTGGTGGAGCTGGACACCGCAAAACTCGAATCGCAGGTGCTGCGCTCGCGCGCCTCGCTGGCGTCGGCGCAGGCCCGCCTGGCCCAGGCCGTGGCCACCACCAAGGAGGCCATCGCCAATTTTGCCAGGCTCGAAGAAGTCGCCCGCCTGTCTGGCGGCAAGGTGCCCTCGGCCTCCGAGCTGGACGCAGGCCGCGCCACGCTCGACCGCGCCCGCGCCGACGAAACCAGCGCCCGCGCCACGGTCGAGGATGCACGCGCTGCGCTGTCCACCGACGAAACCAACCTGTCCAAGGCCTCCATCCGCTCGCCCATCGACGGCGTGGTGCTGACGCGCACGGTGGAGCCTGGCAACGCGGTGGCCGCATCGCTGCAAGCGGTGACGCTGTTCACCGTGGCCGAAGACCTCACGCGGCTGCGGCTGGATGTGAGTGTGGACGAGGCCGATGTGGGCTCGGTCAAGGTGGGGCAGAGCGCGAGCTTCACGGTCAGCGCCTACCCCTCGCGCCGCTACCCGGCCCAGGTCACGCGCGTGTCGTTTGGCTCCACCAAAACCGACAACGTGGTCACCTACATCACCTGGCTGGAGGTGAACAACAGCGACATGAGCCTGCGCCCCGGCATGACGGCCGCCGCTGCCATTACCTCCACCGAGCGCAAGGACGTGCTGCTGGTGCCCAACACGGCGCTGCGCTTCACACCCGCGCAGGCCGCAGGGGCCGATGCGAAGCCCGGGGCGGGTGGCGCCAAGCCCGGCGCGTCGGGCAGCGCCAGTGGTGGCGGCATCATGTCGCAGCTCATGCCGCGCATGCCCCGCTCGGGCTCGGGCCCGCGCAAGCC
>NZ_QAIH01000191.1:26318-32416 GCF_003060895.1 Acidovorax sp. HMWF029
CGACGGACTCACGCCCGGTATGGCCGTGATCACCGACCAGCGCGCGGCAGGGGCCAAGCCATGAGCGTGGTGGGCAACACCCCCCTCATCCGCCTGCGCGGCGTGACCAAGGTCTATGGCGAAGGGGCGCTGGCCTTTCAGGCGCTGAAGGGCGTGGACCTCGACATTGCGCAGGGCGACTTTGTGGCCATCATGGGCCCCAGCGGCTCGGGCAAGTCCACGGCCATGAACACGCTGGGCTGCCTGGACCGGCCCACCTCGGGCGAATACCTGTTCAAGGGCGTGCATGTGGAGTCGCTCTCGCGCGACGAGCGGGCGCGGCTGCGGCGGCGCTACTTTGGCTTTGTGTTCCAGGGCTTCAACCTGCTGGCGCGCACCTCGGCGCAAGAGAATGTGGAGCTGCCCCTGCTGTACCGGGGCGAGTCCGCAGCGGCGCGCCACGCCGCTGCGGCTCGGGCGCTGGATGCGGTGGGCCTCAAGGGCTGGGAGCACCACACGCCCGCCGAGCTGTCGGGTGGCCAACAGCAGCGCGTGGCGATTGCACGCGCCATCGTCACCGAGCCCGATGTGCTGCTGGCCGACGAGCCCACCGGCAACCTCGACACCCAGCGCAGTGTCGAGATCATGGACCTGCTGTGGCGCCTGAATGTCGACCACGGCATCACCGTGTTGATGGTCACCCACGAGCCCGACATGGCGCAGTACGCCCGACGCATCGTGCGGTTTGTGGATGGCGTGGTGGACAGCGACGCTGCCAATCCGCATCCCAAGGGCCTGGATGGGGATGCGGGATCGAACGCAGCGGCTGTGACCGTTTCGGACACAGGAGGCCACTGATGCTGCTCAACACCTTGCTGCTGGCGCTGCGTTCCATCCGGCGCAACCTGATGCGCTCTTTCCTCACCATCCTGGGCATCGTGATCGGTGTGAGCGCGGTGATCACCATGGTCACGCTGGGCAATGGCGCCACGCTGGCCATCCAGAACCAGATATCGGGCCTGGGCACCAACTTGCTGCAGGTGCGCCCTGGCCAGCGCATGGGGCCCGGTGGCGGCACCAGCGCCCCGGCATTCAAAGACACCGATGCCGACATGATCGCGCAGCAGATCGGCGGCATCCTGGCCGTGGCGCCCGAGGCACGCGCCGCCGCCACGGCGGTGGTGGGCGGGCGCAACTGGACGACCAGCGTCATCGGCAGCACCAACGCCTGGCTGGAGACTGGCAACTGGACGGTGCGCAATGGCCGCGTCTTCACCGACGCCGAGCTGCGCGCGGGCGCCGCCGTGTGCCTGATCGGCGAAACCGTGCGGCGCGAGCTCTTTGGCACGGCCGATGCCGTGGGCGGCCAGCTGCGTGTGAAGGCGTTTTCGTGCGAGGTGGTGGGCGTGCTGGCTTCAAAAGGGCAGGGCGCGTTTGGCAACGACCAGGACGACACCGTGTTGGTGCCCCTGCGCACGCTGCAGCGTCGGGTGACCGGCAACACGCGGGTGAACACGCTGCTGGTGTCCATGAAGGATGGCAGCGACCCCGAGCGGGTGAAGGCCAGCCTGACTCAGCTGCTGCGCGAGCTGCGCAAGCTGTCGGATTCGGACGAAGACAACTTCAATGTGCTGGACACCAAGCAGCTGGCCGACACACTCTCGGGCACCACCAAGGTGCTGACCACGCTGCTGGGCGCCGTGGCCGCCGTGAGCTTGCTGGTGGGCGGTATCGGCATCATGAACATCATGCTGGTGAGCGTGACCGAGCGCACGCGCGAGATCGGCCTGCGCCTGGCCATCGGTGCGCTGGAGCGCGAGGTGCTGCTGCAGTTCCTGATCGAGGCCGTGGTGCTTGCTGCACTCGGCGGGCTTATCGGCATCGTGCTGGCGACGGGCGCGTCGCTTGCGCTGTCGGGGTTGATGGGGGTGCCCTACATCTTCAACCCCGGCGTGAACCTGCTGTCGTTCGTGTTCTCGGCCGGGATTGGCGTGGTGTTCGGCTACTTCCCGGCGCGGCGCGCGGCGCGCATGGACCCCATCGATGCGCTGCGGCATGAGTGAGTGGCGCAGCGCATGCGCCACTGCCAGATTTGTGAACGAAAAGTGCCCTTCCCGCCTGAGGTATGGGCACTTTAAGCTATCAATTTGATAGTTTTTATTGGATGGTGAGCGTGGCGGCCTTGCTGGCGGGCTCCACCTTGGCCAGGGTCAACGTCAGTACGCCATTCTCCAGCTTGGCGCTGCTGTTGGCTGCATCGATGTCGGCCGCGAGCTCCCAGGCGCGCTGCACCTGGCGGGGGGCGCCATCCACACTTTGCAGGCGCACCACGTTGCCTTCGATGCTGATTTGCAGCTGTTCACGGGCCAGGCCCGGCACATCCAACTGCAGCGTGGTGGACTTGTCGTCTTGTGTCACGGTGCAACCCGCCGAAGGGGCTGAGGCAGGGGCTGCCAGCGCGCCCATCAGAAAACGCTGCAGCGCGAGGTCGGAGGAACGGGGGGCCTGGGCATAGGCGGCGCGGCGGATCACAGGGGCGAAGATCATGGGTAACTCCTATACACTGCGCGGCTCTCGACGTGGTCGCCGCATGCCAAGGAGTTGTGTACGCCCGCGTTGCTTTTCAAGGGAAAAAGTGGCATGAATAAATTGCAAGCCGTGGGCTTGAAATCGGGTGCAGCAGCATTACGTCTCACTGCTTGGGCCACCGCCATGGCGGTGGCGGGCGCCATGGCCCCCGTGTCCGCCAGCTGGGCGCAGGCCGCGGCGCCAGCTGCGGCTGCAGCCCAGGCCAAGCCCGTCAAGGTGGCGCTCATCGAAAGCCTGTCGGGTGCGTTCTCCAACACCGGCGAAGCGGTGTACCGCAACGTGTACTGGGCGATAGAGCGCGTGAATGCGCGTGGTGGCGTACAACTGCCCGTGAGCAGCGGCGGCCCCCGGTCCCTCGCTCTTGAACGTTACGACAGCAAGGGCCAGAACGAAGAGGCGCTCTCAGCCTTGCGCGCGGCCATCGACGATGGCGCGCAGGTCATCCTGCAGGGCAATTCATCGGCCACGGCGGCGGTTCTGATCGAGGCCATCAACAAGCACAACGAGCGCGAGCCGAACAAACGCGTGCTTTTCCTCAACTACTCGGCGGTGGACCCCATCCTCACCAACGAGAAATGCAGCTTCTGGCACTTTCGTTTTGACGCCCATGCGGACATGCGCATGGCGGCGTTGATGGACGTGATGCGCGAGGACAAAAGCCTCAAGAGCGTGTACCTCATCGGCCAGGACTACAGCTTTGGCCAGGCCGTGCTGCGCGAGGCCAAGAAGCAGCTGGCCGCGCAGCGCCCCGACGTGGCCGTGGTGGGCGAAGAACTGCACCCCATCGGCCGCATCAAGGACTTTGCGCCCTACGCCGTGAAGATCAAGACCAGCGGCGCGCAGGCGGTGGTCACCGGCAACTGGGGCAACGACCTGACCCTGCTGGTCAAGGCGGCCCGCGAGGTCGGCTACGAAGGCAGCTTCTACACCTTCTACGGTAATGCACTGGGTGCGCCCGCAGCCATCGGTGATGCGGGCATTGGCAAGGTGGTGGCCGTGGCCGACTGGCTGCCCAATGTGCCGGGCGCGCAGAGCGAGGCGTTCTACCAGTCATTCCGCACGCGCTTCCCAAAGCCGCAGGACGACTACGTGCACATGCGCATGCAGCTCATGGTGGAGGCGCTGGCCCAGTCCATCGAGCGCGCGGGAAGCACCGACACCGTGGCCGTTGCGCGGCAGATGGAGAGCGCCAACGTGCAGCTCTCCGGCCAGGGCGGCAGCATGCGCGCGGCAGACCACCAGTTTCAGCAGGCGCTGGTGGTGGGCGTGATGGACAAAAAGGGCGCGCCGGGTGTGAAGTTCGACGTGGAAGGCTCGGGCTACGGCTTCCGCGTGGTGCGGCAGATTCCTGCGGCCAAGGCGCAGCAGCCGCACAGCTGCCAGATGCAGCGGCCTTGACGGGCGCTGTCGGGACGGCGGTGTTGCCGCCCAGCCGTCGTCTCGCCCCTTACTGCGCCGTGCCGCGCGCTGCTGCCACCTCCCGCCCTAGCTCGATCACCGCCATCGCGTAGTAGCTGGACCAGTTGTAGCGCGTGATGGCGTAAAAGTTCTCGGTGCCTGCCACGTAGCTGGGCGCATCGTTGCCGTTTTGCAGTTCCACCAGTGCGAGAGGGCCGATGTGCTGGGTGCCCTGGGCATCCAGCACGGCGCCCTTGGCCAACATGCTGGCCGCGCTGAAGGTGGGCAGGATGTCGGGTGCGAGCAGGTCGTCGAGCTGCAGGCGCGCGTTGTCAAACTGCACGCCAAAGTGCGTGGGCATGCCCGGTGTCCAGCCGTGGCCCCGGAAGTAGTTGGCCACCGAGCCGATCGCATCGGCCGGGCTTTTGAACAGGTCCACGCGGCCATCGCCGTCAAAGTCGATGGCGTAGCGCACCCAGCTCGATGGCATGAACTGGCCCAGGCCCATGGCTCCGGCATAGCTGCCACGCGGCTCGAAGGGGTCGGTGTTGCTGCGGTTGGTGAAGCTCAGGAATTGCTCGAGCTCACGGCGGAAGAATTCGGCGCGCTCCTTGGCGCGCGGGTGGGCCGAGGGAAAGTCGAACGCCAGCGTGGCCAGCGCATCCATCACGCGGAAGTTGCCCATTTGCTGGCCGTAGATGGTCTCCACGCCGATGATGCCCACGATGGTTTCGGCGGGCACGCCGTACTCGCGCTCGGCGCGCTCCAGCGCTGCCTGGTTCTGTTGCCAGAAACGCACACCGGCGCGGATGCGTATCGGCTCCACAAAGCGGCTGCGGTACACGCGCCAGTTCTTGGCCTGGCCCTTGGCGGGCGGCAGCATGAGCTTGGGCACCTGGGGCAGGAAATGCGCCTGGCCAATCGCCTGGCGCACCCATTCACGGTCCAGGTCGCGGCGCGCGGCCAGGTCGTCGGCAAACTGCAGGGCCTCGGGGCGCGAGGCGTAGAGCACCGCAGGCTGCCTGGTGCTGGTGTTTTTTGAAGATTTTTCGGGCTTTGCGCTTGCTGGTATTGTGCAAAAAGCTATCAATAATGTAGCAATAAGGGCAATCGGTCGGTGGGTCTTCGGCATGTCCGGGGTCAAGGTTTGGATGCTGGGGGCCAGGGCAAGGTATTGAACTGGCGCCGCAGGTGGCTCCATTCGGTATCGGGCTGGGGTGCGTAGCGCAGGCGTTCCAGGCGCAGCAGCCAGTCGGCCACTGCCGCTGCCGGGGCGCCGAATTGTGCCTGCACCTGCTCTGCCATGGCGCGGGGGGGCGTGGTGGGCGGCAGCACCAGCCCTGCGCGGGCCAGGCGCTGGCGGGCGCGGGCCAGCAGGCGCAGCCAGGGGTCGTGCTGGCTGCGCTCCCACAGGCTCCAGGCCATGCCACCCAAGGCTGCAAATATGATCAGGAAACCCAGCACCATGGTCAGGTCCTGCCAGTTGGGTGCCTCAAAGCCCAGTGCCTTGAGCAGGTCGAGCTGGCGGCTTTGGGTGTAGTTGAGCACCCACTGGTTCCAGCTGTTGTTGACGGCCTCCCACATGGCCCGCAGGTTTTGGGCCAGGCCGGGGCTGAGCACCGTGCCCATGGCCGCAGCCAGCGCGCCCTGCGGCGCGCGCAGCCGCTCGAAGGCGCCGGTGCGCCCGGGCGACACGGCGCCTGTGGGGTCCACCCGCACCCAGCCTCGCCCGGCCAGCCAGACTTCGGCCCAGGCGTGAGCGTCGCTCTGACGCACTGTCCAGAGGCCGTCCACGGGGTTGCGGTCGCCGCCCTGGTAGCCGGTGACGATGCGGGCCGGGATGTCCAGCGCGCGCATCAGCACCACAAAGGAGGAGGCGATGTGCTCACAAAAGCCTTCCTTGCGGTCAAACCAGAATTCGTCGGCAGTGTGCTGGCCATACACGCCGGGATCCAGTGAGTAGGTGTAGCCGCCGGTGCGCAGGCGCGCCAGGGCAGCGTTGACCAGGGCTTCGGCGTTGTCCCGGGCGGGGTTGGGGGCGATCAGCGGGTCGTTGCGCATCTGCTGGGCCAGGGCCAGCGTGCGGGGGTTGAAGCCTGCGGGCAGCTCGGTGTAGGCGCGCAGGCTGGGGG
>NZ_QAIH01000192.1 GCF_003060895.1 Acidovorax sp. HMWF029
GCGGTGTGGAAGGTGGCTTGGGGGGCAGGGGCCGGCCCGGCGTGCCGCCAGCCTGCGACAGCCCGTACCAGTTCACCTTGCGGGTCGCCACCATCACGGCCGCCAGTACCAGGAAGAGTGCAATCGCGCCCACCACCAGGGCGGTCTGCTCCAGCTGCAGCAGCACGTACAGCAGCCCATACAACACCGCAATGCCCCCGCCCAGCGGGATGCCCCGCGCCAGGCCGCCCAGCATGTGGCTGGCGTAGTAGGCGAGCAGCAGCACGCAGGCGCTGGCGGCCACGGCGTACGAGATGCCGAACGGCAGGTGTTCCGACAGGCTCACCAGCAGCAGGAAGAAGCTGCACAGCGCGCTGCCCACCAGCAGGTACTGCACCGGGTGCACACGCAGCTTCTTCATCAGCTCGAACAGGCCCACGGCCACGAAGGTGAGGGCAATGAACAGCACGCCGTATTTGGTGGCGCGGTCAGACAGCGAATAAGGATTGACGGGGTCGATGAAGGCCACGCTGAAGCTGTCGGCACAGTCGCCGGGGGTGGCGCCCCCGGGTGCGTACTCGCCGTGGGTACCCTCGTCTGCACCCCCCATGCAGATCCGCTTGCCTTTGGCAATGTCGGCCTGCGCGGTGGTCGCCAGCGATGACAGGCGCCACTGGGCCGCGAACCCGGTCTTCTTGACCTCGCGCTCGGAGGGCAGAAAGCGGCCTCCGAACGAGGGGTGCGGCCAGCTGCTGGTCATCTGCACCTCGGTGTTGCCGCCCAGGGGCACAAAGGCCAGGCGCTCGGTGCCCACCAGCTCCAGATCCAGCGTGGCAGTCAGACCTTCGGCCTTGCCACGCACCGCCTCGGGCAGCACGGCGTGCAGACCGCGGCTGTAGGTGGGGTGGAAGGTGCCGGGCTTGAGCGCCAGCGCCTGGCTGCCCATGGTGAACTGCGCGGTGCGGATGCCGCGCGCATCGCCCACGGCCATCATCACGATGGGTGCGCCGCAGTGCATGCGCGAATTCTTAATGCTGCTTTGCGGCAGCAGGCTGGCCAGCGAACCCCATTGCGCCGTCACATGGGCCTTGAGGTTGAAGGTGTTCACCTTGTGCAGCCCGCGTGCGCGTTCTTCCATCGCGGCGCCGGTGTTGAGCTTGAGCTGCTCGGGCATGGCGGTCAGGATGAACTCGCGGCGCCGCTCCACCATGCGGCGGTCATCGCCCTTGCCGGTCTCCTCGTCCCAGCTCTCCACACAGGCACTGTGGATCATCGGGCCCATCAGGGTCTGTGGCCCGGCCAGGCTTTCGGCCACGCTCTGGGCCGTCAGGCTGCGGTAGCGCAGCCGGTCGCGCACGACGTCTTCGATCATGCCCAGGCCAAAAAGTAAAAGCACGGTGATGGCCGCCAATGCAGCCAGTTTGGTAAACAAGGGGTGTTTGAACAAAAGATCCTCCACGAGTGAATGTTGTGGGGGCAGTGTTCTGGCGCGCTGTGAGGGCGCTATGAAGTTTGTGAGGCCAGTGTGAAGTGGGGCGCTGGCAGAATCGACGGCCTGCGTCATCCGCCTGAGGAGTGCCATGCGAAAAACAGCGTCCCGCTTCATGCCCCCGGTGGCTGTCCGTCCGCCGTTGCCCTGGTCGGCGCGCTGTGTTCTGGTCGTGATGGCGGTGGCCTTCATGGCCGTGTTCTGGACGCACCCCGTGGGGTTGGGCGGCGCTCTCCTGGCGCTCGGCAGTCTGGGGGCAGTCCTGAGTCGGCGCGAGGCCCTGCGCCTGGCCCGCATGGCGCAAGGCCGTGCGGGGGAGTCGATCTGCCAGTTTGCCCGCTCCCTTGACTGCCGCCGGGTGGACACCTGGGTGGTGCGCGCGGTGTACGAGGAAGTGCAGCGCAGCCTGTCTGAAGCGGTGACCGTGCCTTTGCGTGTGACCGACCACCTGCAGCGCGACCTGCAGCTCGATGCCGAAGACCTGGATGACCTGATCGCAGACATGGCCCAGCGCGCCCAACGCTGCCTAGCCCACACGTCCGGCAACCCCCTGTTCGGCAAAGTGACTACGGTGGGCGATCTGGTCGAATTCCTCCAGGCCCAGCCCCGCCTGGTCGGTGGGTGAGTTCAGGCAGCGCGGTACACCAGTTCCACCCGCAGCCCCGGCGCCGTGTTGCGTGCCACCATCTGCCCCCCATGCAGCGCCATCACGCGCTGCACAATCGCCAGCCCCAGGCCCGATCCGCTGCGCTCGCCGCCCGGCCTTGCGGTGGTGAAAAAGCGCTCGCCCAGGCGCGGCAGCGCGTAGTCGGGCACGCCGGGGCCGCTGTCTTGCACGGCCACCGTGGCGCCGTCCAGCTCTACCCGCACCGCGCTGCCTGCGGGAGCAAAGTCAATCGCGTTGTCCAGCAGGTTGGTCAGCGCCAGGGTGACCAGCTCGGCCTCCCACGGGCCGCTGGTGCCGTGCCCTTGCAGCGCCAGGGTAATGCCGCGCTGCCCGGCACGGGCGCGGGTCTGGGCGATGGCGGCCTCTGCGCAGTCGTGCAGCGCCACGGGCGCGCGGCCTTCGGCGTGCTGGCGCTGCTCCAGCTTGGACAGCTCCAGCAGCCGGTCGATGATGCGCTGCAGGCGCTCGCTTTGTTGCACCACCTGGGTTGCAAACTCGGTGCGGTCGGCGGCAGGCAGCTCGTCCTGCAGCAGCTCGCCCGCGCCCCGGATGGCGGCCACGGGGCTTTTGAGTTCGTGCGTGAGCGCGCGCACATAGCCCTCGATGTAGTCGCGCCCCTCCAGCCGGGCGCGCATGCGGTCCATGGCGCGGGCCAGGTCGCCCAGCTCGCCCGGCACCTCGGGCACGGCCAGGGCGGTGGTGGGCGGTGCGCCGGGGTCATGCCGCTCCCCATCGGCGGGGCCCTGCACGCTCAGGGCGTAGTCGCGCAGGCGGCGCACGTTCCACACCATCCACAGCGTCACGGCCACCCCCACAGCGGCCGAGAGCGCCAGCAGCAACAGGCCGCCCATGAACACCTTGCGCTCGGCGCGGTCGATAAAACGCTGCACGGTGCGTGTGGGCTTCGCCACAGTCAGCACGCCAGCAATCTTGCGGCCCTCGGGCACCTGCACATAGATGGGCGCGGCCACATGCATCACGCCGCTGGTGTCGTCATCCTCCACATCGCGCGTGGAGCGCGCGCCGTATTCGCCGCGCAGCGTGCGCGCCACATCGCGCCATTGCGAGTAGTCGGCGCCGATGGCGCGGTTTTCCGAATCGAACAGCACACGGCCCGTGGTGTCGGTCACGTAGATGCGGTAGTCGAGTGATTGCTTGGAAAAGCCCCAGATCGCCGCATCGATGGGCCGCGTGGCGTAGCGGCGCACATGCTGCGCAAACGGGCTGGCGCTGCTGTTGTCAGCCCCCTGTGCCAGCCGCCCCGCCGCCAGATCGTCACTGGCCAGCTCGGCCAGGATGTTGGCCGTGTCCACCATCATGTCCTCCATCACCTCGCGCACGCTGGGCTTGATCTCGGCCATGAACACGCGCAGCACAAAGAACGCGGCGATGCCGTTGATGAGGAAGAAGGCGAACAGCAGGCGAATGCCGAGGCGCATGGTGCGTTACTTCAAAAATGATAGCTGCTAGCGCTTGTTGGATAAGCGCCAGAGGCCAATTTGACCATTGGGCTGTGCCATCAGCTGCGCAGGCGAATGCGGTAGGTGGGGGATTGGTCCGGGTTCTGGTTCTGCTTTTCCCGACCTTCAAACACCAGGCTGCGGGTGGCTGCGTCCCATTGCATCGGCTCCAGGGTGTAGGGGTTGCGCAGCGCTTGGGGTGACTGGGCCAGCCAGGCGGGCATATCGGCCGGGGCGACGTTCTCTACGGCGGCGCGGTGCTGCAGGAGAACAAGGCGGCGGTAGCCGTCGATGTCGGCCACGCGCTGGAAGTAGCTTTGGTAACTGGGTGCAGTGGACACCGCAAGACAAGTCCCTGCAATATTGCGCAAGCTTTTCCAGGGTAGACATGCTTCGTTGTCGACCAGTTGCTGCGTGAGCTTGGAGAAAGCAGCGCTTTGTTGTTGGGCTGGTATGCCGCTGATGGCTTGCACCTTCTGCAGTTGACTCAGCATGAGATTGAGCGTTTGTTGGGGTAGGTATGCCCAGTTGGTCGCTTTGTTAAAGGCGCGTTGCCACCACACGCTGGGATCACCCCATGGACTGGCGAACAAGTCAATGGTTTTGTACAGATAAAAACCGCTGGCGACGAACTGTATTTCCCCGTACATGGCTGACCCCAAGGACTTCGTCGGCATGGAAAGCAGTTCTTCGATCTCCTTGGATATCTCTGGCAATGTCTGTAGCTCCCCGCGTGCGCTCGCATTGCTAAGCCATCTCAGCTCCCGGTGCTGCATCGCCAGCGCGATCATCGACGCGATCAGGCTGTTGGAATGGCTCGCCAGGCGGCTGCGCAGTTGAGTGGCCTGACGGGCGATGTCCATGGCCTGCTGTGGCTGCCCATGCACCCACGCCAGCGCAGCCTGGGCCAGCCAAAGCTCATGAGCGCGCACGAGGCGCCCATAGGGTGGCAATTCGGCCTGCAGGTAATAGGGGGAGGGGTTGTCAAACTGCGGGGCACTGGCTGCTCCCGCCAGCCGTTGCAGCAGGGTCTGGTGGGTTTTCGCCAAGGTCTGAACTTCATCGCCATGCTTCACAAACCAGGCAAAACAATCCGCCTCGCCGACCGGGCAGCGCAGTCGGTCGGGCAGCACCTCATTGCCCGCATTCTCGGCGGGAATGGACGGCGGCATCCCTTCCTGCCGGTCGCCATGGGCCTCCACCCAGCGCCTGCGCTCGATCTCGCGCGCCAGGCGCTGGCGGCCCAGTGCCATGGCATCACCGATGGCGTCGCCCCCGGTGGGCGCGTCCAGCCCCATGAGGATCAGGTAGCCGTTGCCCTCCAGGGCCTGCTCGGTGGGCGGCGTGTACTGCAGCGCGCGCTGGGCCGCCTCGGTCAAGGCGTCGTCGTTCCAGTTGGCGGCGATCAGTGCGGCCAGCCACACGGCCACCAAACCCCCCAGGGCCAGCATCAGCCAGCCCAGTGCTTTCAAGCAACGGCGCAGGTACTTCATAAAAATAGATAGCTATAAACCCAATACTGAAGCGCGGTAGGGGCGTTTTTTATTGCACATCCAGGCAATACCCCATGCCCCGGTGTGTGCTGATGTACTCGCGCGCCGGGTCCAGCTCGCGCAGCTTGGCGCGCAGGGTCTTGATGTGGGTGTCCACCGTGCGGTCGGTGCTTTCGCTGTCGTCGCCCCAGGCGGCGGCCAGCAGGGCGTCGCGCGAGTGGATGCGGCCTGCGCCGCGCAGCAGGTGCGACAGCAGGCGGTATTCGCGCCGGGTCAGCGGCAGGGCTTGGCCGCGCAGGCTGATGCGCTGGCCGGCCTCGTCGTCGTGGAACAGTGCGGTGGCCAAGGCGGCGGGTGCTGCCGGGTGGCCGTTGCCATTGCCGTTGCCGTGGCCCGCGCGGCGCAGCAGGGCCTTCACGCGCGCGGCCAGTTCGCGGGGGCTGAAGGGTTTGGTCAGGTAGTCGTCCGCGCCCAGTTCCAGGCCCAGCACGCGGTCGATCTCCTCGCCGTGGGCGCTGAGCATCAGCACGGGCAGGGCGGCGGTGGGCGCAGCGTTGCGCACATCGCGCAGCAGGTCCAGCCCGCTGCCATCGGGCAGGCCCACATCCAGCACCAGCAGGTCAAAACGTGTGCGCTGCAGCTGCCGGCGCGCGTCGTGCACCAGCAGGCTGTGCGTCACGGCCAGGCCGTCGCGCTCCAGCGCATAGGCCACGGTGCGGGCGATGGCGGGGTCGTCTTCGAGCAGCAGCAGGCGGGCGGACATGTCAGTTCAACGTGCGACAAGGATGGGGAAAAGTTTGCCCAGTCCGTCGGCCATCACCTCCACCGCCAGTGCGGCCAGGATCAGGCCCATCAGCCGGGTCATCACGTTGATGCCGGTCTTGCCCAGCACGCGCGCAATCGGGTCGGCCAGCGCAAAACACACGGCGGTGGCCAGGGCGATGACCACGCCGTAGCCCACCAGTGCCAGCGTTTGCCACACGCCCTGGGCGCGGTCGGCATAAATCACCACGGTGGACATGCTGGCCGGGCCGGTGAGCAGCGGGATGGTGAGCGGCACCACGGCAATGCTGCTGCCTGCGGCGGCTTTCTCTGCGCCTTCTTCATACTCATTGGTGCTGGGCTTGGCCTCGGCGGGTTGGGCGTTGAGCATGTTCATCGCGCTGATGAGCAGCAGCATGCCGCCGCCCACCTGAAAGCTCTGCAGCGAGATGTTGAAAAAATCGAGAATCTGCAGGCCCAGCAGCGCACAGGCCGCAATCACGCAGAACACGCTGAAGCTGGCCACCTGGATGGTGCGCCGCCGCTGCGCGTACGAAAAGCCCTGGGTGTAGTGGATGAAGAACGGCACGATGGCCAGCGGGTTCACGATGGCCAGCAGGGTAATGAGCGGTTTGAGATCCATATTAGTTTTCGATGGTGTGAAGTGCTGCCCGGAGACTTTGAAACTGGCGCTGCCAAAAGCCAAGGACGCCGAGCAAGGGCCGCCCCGCAGTGAGGGCGTTGTTCCCCTCCCGCGAAGCGAGAGAGGGGGAAGGCGCGAAGCGACTCAGGGGGTGTTTCACTACCTGCCTCCGGATACGTCTAGTAGGGACATGGTGGTGTACGGCGAGGCATCCGACATCAGCCACACAATGGCCTCGGCCACTTCGTCGGCGGTGCCGCCGCGCTGCATGGGCACCTGGTGGGCCAGGTCGCGCACGCGGTCGGGCAGGCCGCCGCTGGCGTGGATGTCGGTTTCGATCAGGCCGGGGCGCACGGCGTTCACGCGGATGCCTTCGGCCGCCACCTCGCGCGCCAGGCCGATGGTGAAGGTGTCGATGGCGCCCTTGGCCGCTGCGTAGTCCACATACTGGTGGGCTGAGCCCAGCCGGGATGCGGCGCTGGAGACGTTGACGATGCTGCCCCCGGCGCCGCCGTGGCGCGTGCTCATGCGGCGCACGGCCTCGCGGGCGCAGACAAAGCTGCCGATCACGTTGACGTCGAACATGCGGCGCAGGCGCGCCACGCTCATTGCGTCTACCCGCTGGGTGGTGTCCACCACGCCTGCGTTGTTCACCAGCGCAGTGATGCGGCCCAGTTGCGCGTCCACGGTGGCAAACAGGGCCAGCACCTGGGCCTCGTCTGCCACATCGGCCTGTACGGCCAGGGCGGTGCCGCCTGCGGCGCGGATCTGCTGCACCACCGCATCGGCGGCGGCCTGGTTGCCCTGGTAGTTCACCGCTACCGCCCAGCCCTGGCGCGCGGCCAGCCGGGCGGTGGCGGCGCCAATGCCTCGGCTGGCACCGGTGATTAAGGCGATCTTGTCCATGAAATCGGGGGCTCCTGCAAGAATGGCGCATTGGAACAGGTTCTTGGCTCGTCGGGCAGGGCCTGCCGTGCCGGGACGGCAACGTATGGACGCATTTTTCAAGGAGATTGCAGCATGGGACAGTTTGTGGATCTGACTTCCAGCGATGGGCTGGTGTTTCCGGCCTGGGTGGCCCAGCCGGATGCCGCGCCGCGCGGTGCGGTGGTGGTGTTGCAGGAGATTTTTGGCGTGAACTCGCACATCCGCGCGGTGGCCGACCGCTTTGCGGCACGGGGCTACCTGGCGGTGGCGCCTTCGACCTTCCACCGCGTGAAACCCGGCGTGGAGCTGGGCTACACTGGCGACGACATGCAGGCTGGCATGGGCCTGAAGGCCGCAGTGGAGGCGCTGCCCGCCCCCGGCGTGCTGCCCGACATCCAGGCCGCCATCGACTACGCCGCCGCGCAAAGCGGCCGCAAGGTGGGCATCGTGGGCTTTTGCTGGGGCGGCCTGCTGACCTGGCGCGCGGCCAGCCAGCTCACCGGCCTGTCGGCTGCCGTGCCTTACTACGGCGGTGGCATGACCAGCCCCGACGAAGCTGCCCGCCAGCCCCGCGTGCCGGTGCTGGCCCATTTTGGTGAGCGCGACCACTGGATCCCCGTAGACAGCGTGCAGGCCTTTGCCCGCGCCCAGCCGGGTGCCGAGGTGCACATCTATGCCGCCGACCATGGCTTCAACTGCGACCAGCGCGGCAGCTATGACGAGCCCGCAGCCATGACGGCGCGCGACCGCACCCTGGCGTTCTTCGACAAGCATCTCGCCTGAGTGAATCGACCGCCTACCTGCCAAAGCACTTATTGGGGGCTGATATGGAAAATTTCAAGCTTTTCAGGCCCCTTGCGCCTGTCCATAAAGCGTTGATAGCTATACTTTTGATAGCTATTGGCGCTGCAGCCCACGCCGCCGACTACACCGGCCCCCTGTTCGACGCCCACCTGCACTACAACGAGGAAGCCTGGGACGGCAAAACGGGCCCGCACCCGCCTGCCGACGTGCTGGCGCGCATGAAGGCCAGCGGTGTGCGCGCCATCGTGGCCAATTCGCGGCCCAACACCGGCTCGCTCACCCTGGCAGGCCTGCCGCAGACACGCGAGGCGGGCGTCACCGTGGTGCCCTTTGTGCGGCTGTACCGCAACCGCGCCGACTACACCGGCTGGTTTGCCGACGAGAGCATCTACACCATGGTGCAGACCGAGCTGGCGCGCGGCACGGCAGCCGGGCCGTACCGGGGCATTGGCGAGTTCCACCTGTACGACAGCGCCAATGCCAACGGCCCCGTGGCCCAAAAACTGATGACCATGGCCGAACAGCGTGACCTGGTGGTACTGGCCCATGTGGACGACACCGCCATCGACCTGCTCATGGCCAATACCCCATCCAAAGGCCAGAAGGCGCGGCTGATCTGGGCCCACACCGGCATCGGCGGCGCGCAGGTAGAGCGGGTGGACGCGCTGATGGCGCGCTACCCCGGCCTGGTGGGCGAACTCTCGTACCGCCCGGGCCTGGTGTGCGACAGCGGTCAGCTGTGCCCCGAATGGCGAGCGCTGCTGCTCAAGTACCCCACGCGTTTCGTGATCGGCTCCGACACCTGGGTGAACCAGCGCTGGCAGCACTACGAAAGTCTGATGCAAGGCTACCGCCAGTGGCTGGGTGGCCTGCCTGCCGATGTGGCGCGCAAGGTGGCGTGGGACAACGGGGCGGGGTTGTTCGGCCTCCCCGCCGCCAGTCCCTGATCGCTGGTTCCGATCGCGCTCGCGTGAAACCTAAGCGTCCACTCATACCGATGGCGCTCCGAAGCGATTCCCTGCGAGATCGTAAACAGGCTCTCAGTTTCATGGTCCATGGGTGGCAGAGCCACCCTGGACCTTGAAAGCCATTTCACATTCAGGGCTTGCGTTCAGGCGGGCAGCAACCGCGGCTTTGGGGCCACCGCCGCGGGCGCAGGGCGGCGCAAGTCCATGCCCTCAGTCACCTTGAAGCTGGAGGCCGCCTCGGCCAGCCGGTGGGCCTGCTCGCGCAGACTCTGGGCGGCTGCGGCGGATTCTTCCACCAGCGCGGCGTTCTGCTGGGTGGCCTGATCGAGCTGCGCGATCGCTCCGTTCACCATGGCAATGCCGTCGGATTGTTCGCGGGCGCTGGCGGCAATGTGCGCCACCACTTCGGTCACGCGGCCCACCGAGGTCACGATGTTCTGCATGGCGGCCCCTGCGTCCTGCACCAGCTGGGTGCCCGCGCCCACTTTTTCCACGCTGCTGGAAATCAGTCCCTTGATCTCCTTGGCGGCTTCGGCGCTGCGCTGGGCCAGGCTGCGCACCTCGCCCGCCACCACTGCAAAGCCGCGGCCTTGTTCGCCAGCGCGGGCGGCTTCCACCGCAGCGTTCAGCGCGAGGATGTTGGTCTGGAAGGCAATGCCGTCAATCACGCCAATGATGTCTGCAATGCGGCGCGAGCTGGTGTGGATGTCGTCCATGGTCGCCACCACCTGGGCCACCAGGCTTCCGCCCTGAGATGCCACCTCGGCGGCAGAGGAGGCCAGCGTGCTGGCCGTGCGCGCGGCTTCAGCGGATCGCTGCACGGTAGCGGTGAATTGTTCCATGGACGAAGCCGTCTGCTGCAGGTTGGCGGCCGTGTGCTCCGTGCGCGAGGACAGGTCTTGCGTGCCGCCCGCGATCTGGTCGCTGGCGCTGGCGATTTGGTTGCCTGCATCGCGGATCTGGCCAATCACCGAGGCCAGCGAATGCTGCATATCGGCCAGCGCGCGCAGCAGCTGACCGGTTTCGTCGCTGCTGGTGCTCTGCACCTGGGCCGTGAGGTCACCCCGTGCGATGGTGTCAGCCACAGCCACCGATTCGCTCAGAGGGCGGGTAATGCTGCGCGTGATGGTTGCGGCCAGCACCACGCCCAGGCCGCAGGTGATGGCGCCCAGCGCAATCAGCCACATGCGGGCCTTGTCGTTGGCTGCCTTGATGGGGGTTGCGGATTGGTCCAGTGCCTTGCGCTGCAGTTCCATCAGGGCTTCCACGCGGCCCATGTACTGCTTGGCCGCTGGCACGAAGCGGGTTTCCAGCAGGGCATCGGCCTTGTCCGCATCCCCCTCGCGGCGCAGGCGGATCACCGTATCGCGAGATTCGGTGTAGGTGCGGCGCAGTGCGCTGATGTCGGCAAACAGAGCGCGCTCGGCATCGGTCTGCATCAGCGCTTCCACCTTTTTCTGGATCTCGGTGGTGGTGCCGGCAGAGAGCTTTTGCTCCTCGGCAAAGTAGTTGGCCAGGGATGCATCGCTGCTTTTGGCAATGGCGGTGGTGCGCCGCACGGCCGTATGGATCAGGCGGTACCAATCGGTGATCAGCCGTTCCTTGGCAAGGGGTTGTTCAATCACGGCTTGCGTGGAGACAGATGCGGCATGTAGTTGCCACACACCCAGCAAGGTGCCCAGCAGCGACAGTGCCAGCAGCAGGCCGAAGCCCAGGGTCAGGCGTTTTCCTATGGCGATTTGATTCATGTGACGGTTTTGTTTCAAGTGCGCCGTCGAGGTTATCGGGCACTTACCACCAGGGGCTTGATGAGGGTCAAGCCCTGTCACGTTTTGTAAGGGTTGTCCCGCAAGGTCTGCTGGGCAGAGGTGGCGGTGGATGCTTCTGGCCGCACCCTGCCCCCTCTCACGGAATCACTGACCATCCGGCGCACGCCGGCTGGAAGCGGTGCGGGATAGGTCTAGATGGCAGGCATCTGCAGGCTCTCAGGCTGCCGCCAGGTGGTGGGGGAGGGCGGCAGAGACC
>NZ_QAIH01000018.1 GCF_003060895.1 Acidovorax sp. HMWF029
CCTCCTGGCCCGAGCCGTCCGGGTTCATGCGCAAGATGTTGCCGCTGAGCACGGTGGTGTAGAGCTTGCCGTCCTTGCCAAAGGCGATGTGCTCAGGCCCTACCTCGCCCTTCAAGTCGATGATGTTCAGCTGGGCCAGGCGCTGGTTGGGGGCATGCACGCCCTGGTAGCCGGGTGCGGCAGGCGCCGTCCATGCCACCGGCTGGATGGGCACAGGCCACGCCGCCAGATAGGCGGCCACCACCAATGTCGCGCCACCCACGCCCCACCCCACCCGTTTTGCCCATGTGCTCGCCATGTGTTGTCTCCTGTTGATTGTTGGAATGCGAGGCATTGTGGCGCCACAGGAGGCCAACACGCACGCCCTGATTGGCACCTGCGCGACCGGGGCAGGCCAGCGCAGCGCCCGCAATGGCCAGGGATACTGACGACCGCCTAAAATCGCGGGTTCCGCCTGAGAAAGCCGCTTTTCATGACGACCTCCGCCCGCAAACTCTTCGTTACCACCGCCCTGCCGTACGCCAACGGCAACTTCCACATCGGCCACATCATGGAATACATCCAGGCCGACATCTGGGTGCGGTTCCAGCGCATGCAGGGCAACGCAGTGAATTTTGTAGGCGCGGACGACACCCACGGTGCGCCCATCATGATTGCCGCCGAAAAAGCGGGCAAAACGCCCCAGCAGTTCGTGGCAGACATCGCTGCGGGCCGCAAGCAGTACCTGGACGGCTTTCACATCAGCTTTGACAACTGGCACAGCACCGACGCACCCGAAAACCACGATCTGGCCCGCCAGATCTACCGCGACCTGCGCGACCGCGCCGATGGCTCGCTCATCGAGGTGCGCACCATCGAGCAGTTCTTCGACCCCGAGAAGAACATGTTCCTGCCCGACCGCTACATCAAGGGCGAATGCCCCAAGTGCCACGCCAAAGACCAGTACGGCGACAACTGCGAGGTGTGCGGCACCGTGTACGCCCCCACCGACCTGATCAACCCGTTCTCGGCCCTGAGCGGCGCCAAGCCAGAACTGAAGCACTCTGAGCATTTCTTCTTCAAGCTGTCCGACCCACGCTGCGTGGAGTTTCTGGAAAACTGGACCCAAGACGGCAAGCTGCAGCCCGAGGTGGCCAACAAGATCAAGGAATGGTTCACCGTCCGCACCAACCCCGACGGCACCACCAGCGAAGGCCTGGGCGATTGGGACATCAGCCGTGACGCGCCCTACTTCGGCATCGAGATCCCCGACGCGCCGGGCAAGTACTTCTACGTGTGGCTGGACGCGCCCGTGGGCTACCTCGCGTCGCTGAAGAACCTGCTGGAAAAGCGCGGCGAAAGCTACGACGCCTACATGGCCGACCCGGCCATGGAGCAGTACCACTTCATCGGCAAGGACATCGTCACCTTCCACACCCTGTTCTGGCCCGCCATGCTGCATTTTTCCGGCCGCAAGACGCCGAACAACGTGTTCGTGCACGGCTTTTTGACGGTGAACAACGGCGAGAAGATGAGCAAGAGCCGGGGCACCGGCCTGGACCCGCTCAAGTACCTGAGCCTGGGCATGAACGCCGAGTGGCTGCGCTACTACCTGGCGGCCAAGCTATCGGCGCGCAACGAAGACATCGACTTCAATGCCGAGGACTTCATGCTGCGCGTGAACAGCGACTTGATAGGCAAGTACGTGAACATTGCCAGCCGCGCGGCGGGCTTCTTGACCAAGCGCTTTGACGGCAAGCTCACCGGCAATTTCGGCACCACAGGCGCAGCCCTGCTGGCCGATGTGCGCGGCGCCAGCGACGCCATCGCGCAGATGTATGAAACGCGCGAATACAGCAAAGCCACCCGCGAGATCATGCTGCTGGCCGACAAGGTCAACGCCTATGTGGACCAGAACAAGCCCTGGGACCTGGCCAAGGACGCTGCCAACAACGAGGCGCTGCACCAGGTGTGCTCGGTGCTCGTCAACGCCTTTGCCACCCTCACCCGCTACCTGGCACCCGTGCTGCCAGGCCTGGCCCATGCCGTGCAAGGCTTTGTGGGCCTGAACATGCAGCAGTGGAACGTGGCGGGCGACGTGCAGGCTATCCAGCCCTACCAACACCTGATGCAGCGCGTGACGCCCGAGCAACTTGAAGCATTGTTTGAGGCTCCAGCGCAAGCTGAGCAAGCGCCAGCAGCTACGGAAACCGTAGCAGCCCCTGGCGGCGAAGAACTCGCCCCCACCATCACCATCGACGACTTCACCAAGATCGACCTGCGCATTGCGCTGATCGTGAATTGCGAACCGGTGGAAGGCTCCACCAAGCTGCTGCGCCTGACGCTGGATGTGGGCGAAGGCCGCACACGCAATGTCTTTTCAGGCATCGCCAGCGCCTACAAGCCAGAAGACCTGGTGGGCAAGCACACCGTGATGGTGGCCAACCTGGCCCCACGCAAGATGAAGTTTGGCGTCTCCGAAGGCATGGTGCTGGCTGCGAGCCATGGCGACGAAAAAGCCAACCCCGGCATCTACGTGCTCAACCCGTGGCCCGGCGCCACGCCGGGCATGCGGGTGCGTTGAGCGCAGCTTCACCATGCGCTCTGGGGCCTATCGAGCGGTGGCCGCCTTGCTGGCCGTGCCACTGTGGGCGGCGTTGTCCGCACTCACCGGCTGCACTGTGGTCACGGTGGCCAGCACCGCTGTCAGCGTCACGGCATCTGCCGTGGGCTTGGCGGCAGACGCCACGGTGGGCACTGTCAAAATCGTGGGCAAGGGCGTAGGGATGGCGGCGGACGCGGTATACAGCCCGGCGCCAGATACCAGCGGGATTCAAATCCGGGAATCCATCCAGCCTGCGCCTTGAGCACAAGCCCTTCGGGGCGCTGTCAGCCGCCCGTGTACCGCCCCGGCCGGTGGCTGATCCACAAAAACCCGCTCATCACCAGCACGGCAAGCACCGAATACGCCACGCGGTCCACCGGCACCACAAACAGCGCCAGCAGCACCACGGTGCCGTCGATCATCATCTGCACCTTGCCCGCGCGCATGCCGTAGCGGCCTTGCAGGTACAGCGACACCACGGTGGCGCCGCCCAGGCTGGAGCGGTGGCGCGCCAGAAACAGGCAGCCCGTGCCCAGCAGCAGCCCGCCCAGCAACGCGGCGAACAGCGGGTTCAGGTAGTCCACATGCATCACGTGCGGAAACAGCTCGGTGAGCAGCGAGAGCAGGCCCACGCAGACAAAGGTCTTGATGGTGAACTCGCGGCCCATGCGCGTCCAGGCAAACCAGTAGAACGGCAGGTTGACCACAAAGAACAGCTTGCCGAACGAGATGCCGGTGACGTAGTGCAGCAAAAACGCCGCGCCCGCCGTGCCACCCACCAGCAGGCCCGCCTGGTTGAACAGCATCAGCGCCATGGCCACGAACAAAGTGCCTGCAAACAGGGCCTGCGCGTCTTCAAAGGCGCCGTGGCGCAGGGTGGCCGCTTGGGCGGCGGCGTCCAACGGGGAGCCTGGGTTGGGTGTGTCGGGCATGGGTGATTCAGCCATCGTCGGTTGGCACAGAGGATCTGTGCACAGAAAAAAGTGCAAGGCAGCAGGTCGCCAACAGTCAGCAAGCAACATGCCAAGCCACCACTGCAGCTGCACTGGTGGTGGAGGCCTGTAGCCCATGCAGGGCTCCAAGTATTTTCGGTTTTTTGGGCCCTTGCGCCTGATGGTATTGCTTTTATAGCTATCAAATATATAGCAACACCAGATTGCAGACGGATCTCTATGCGGCGATGCGGCATACAACCTGCTTGGCGCCTGGGTGTTGGCTCCCTACACTGAAACCCGACATCCGCCACCAAGAATCTGCCACCATGCCGCTGAGCTTCGCCTTCCACCCCCGCCTTGTCGACACGCTGCGTGGCTACGACAAAAGCCGATGGCTGGCCGATGTGGGGGCGGGCGTCACGGTGGGCATCGTGGCACTGCCACTGGCCATGGCGTTTGCGATTGCCAGCGGACTCAAGCCCGAAGCGGGGTTGTGGACGGCGATCATCGCAGGCTTTCTGATCTCGGCGCTGGGCGGCACGAATGTGCAGATTGGCGGGCCAGCAGGTGCGTTCATCGTCATCGTCTACGGCATCGTCGAGCGCTACGGCGTGGCCAATCTGCTGATCTCCACTGCCTGCGCGGGCGTGCTGCTGGTGCTGCTGGGCCTGTTCCGGCTGGGCACGCTGGTGCGGTTTGTGCCGGTGAGCATCGTCATCGGCTTTACCAATGGCATTGCCGTGCTGATTGCGCTGTCGCAGGTGAAGGACTGGCTGGGCCTGTCGATCGAACGCATGCCGGGCAATTTTTTCTCGCAGGTGGGCCTGCTTGCGCAGCACCTGGACAGCTTCAACCCCTATGCCTTCGGGCTGGGCGTGGCCTGCGTGGCAGGGTTGTTCCTCTGGCCCAAGCTGGCCATGAAGGAGTCCCCGGTGATGCGTGTGCTGGAGCAGCACACGGTGCGCAGCTTTGCGCGCGTGCCCGCGCCCGTGGTGGCCCTGGTCACGCTGAGCCTGCTGGCCTGGGCGCTCCAGCTGCCGGTAGAGACCATCGGCTCGCGCTTTGGCGGCATTCCGCAGGCACTGCCGGAGTTTGCGCTGCCTGATTTTTCGTGGGAGACGGTGCGCCTGCTGGTCACGCCCACGCTCACCATTGCACTGCTGGGCGCCATCGAGTCGCTGCTGTGCGCGCGTGTGGCCGACCAACTGGCCACCGACCCGCACCACAAGAAACACGACCCCAACCAGGAGCTGGTGGCGCAGGGCCTGGCCAACATCGTGGTGCCGTTTTTTGGCGGCATGCCCGCCACGGGCACCATCGCGCGCACGGTGACCAACATCCGCTCGGGCGCCACCTCGCCCGTGGCGGGCATGGTGCATGCGCTCACGCTGGCCGTGATCGTGCTGGTGGCGGCACCGCTGGCGCTGCACATTCCGCTGGCGGTGCTGGCGGGCATCCTGCTGTTTGTGGCCTGGAACATGGGCGAGTGGCACGAATTCGTGCGCCTCAAAAAGTTCAGCAACCACTACCGGCTGCTGATGCTGGGCACGTTCTTCCTCACCGTGGTGTTCGACCTCACGGTGGCGGTGGAGGTGGGGCTGTTCATGGCCTGCGCGCTCTTTGTGCGGCGCATGAGCGGCTTGTTTCGCGCGGTGCGCGAGCCCGACCCCGCCACCGGACAACCCGGCACGACCCAATCTGAAGCATCGCAGCCCATCGCCAACTCAGACACGCGCCCGGTGGCACGCTGGCGCCTGCACGGCGCACTGTTCTTTGGCGCAGCCGCCAAGATCGACCCCATCGTGCAGGCGGTAGAAACCGGTCCGCCCGGCATGGATGTGGTGCTGGACGCCTGCGAGCTGGTGGCGCTGGACACAACCGGGCTCGATGCGCTGGGGCAAGTGCTCAAGGCCGTGGCCGCGCGCGGCGGGCGCTTGTCGGTGGTGAACCTGCATGAGCAGCCCCGCTCGCTCATGGAACGGTCGGGTTTTGCCGACCGGCTGGCCGCGCAAGGGGGCGCCAGCGTGGATGTGTAGTTGTCGGCAGGGCGCGGGCGGGGCAACCGTCTACTTGCCGCCCTTGAACTCCGGCGCGTCCAGGTCAGCGCCTGTCTGTGTGCGCAGCACGAACTGGCCGGGCCCATAGACCACCGTGAAGACCTTGGCCTGGTTGGGCGCCTCCAGGTAACGCCAGTCGGCCCAGGTTTCCTTCTTCAGTTCATAAGGCGTGACCTTGGCGGGCTTGCCCAGCAGGCGGCGCACCTCGTCCATACGCTGGCCGGGGACCACGCGCGCAAAGGTCTCGGGCGTGAGCACCTGGCGCAGCGCGGTCATGCGGCCGTCGGGGCCGATGGTGATCATGTAGTTCACCTGGCCTGCAGGCTGGCGGTTGTATTCGAAGGTGCGGGCGCCACCGGGCTCATCCCACACGTTTTCGGGGGCGCCAAAGCGGTCGCGCACGTCGGCTTCGGTCGATACGCCCTCCTTCAGCTCGCTGATGCGCTGGGGATCGCAGGCGGTGATGGCGATCAGGGAAAAAGCGACCGCTGCCAGGGTAGCAGCGCGATATATCAAGCGCATAAATTCGTCCCGGTAAAATCTTGGACCTTTGGTGCGTCACTGTGTCTGACGCGGTCCAAGAATGAGATTCACAGCCATGTCTATTTTCCGCCGCCCCGACTACCAGTCCGACGCCACCCAGTTCATCAACCAGCTCAAGACCAGCCGCCCCGAGCTGGACCAGCAGCAGCAAGCCGGTCGCGCCCTGCTGTGGGACAAGCAGGTGGACCGCAAGATCTGGGGTGAATACCGCGAAGGCCAAGTGGCTCAGAAGCCCTACGTCTACCAGACGAACGCTGATTAAGCACCCAATTGGCCTTCTGCGCCTGTCCATCAAGCGCTGATAGCTCATATTTTTATAGCACCCAATGACCACCGCGAGCGCAGCCGGCACGGCCGATTCGCCGGACATGCCCGCCCTGGATGCGGCTGGCATGCCCGACGTGGTGGACCAGGTGGCGCTGGCGCGCCTGTATGGCGAGCCGCTGTTTGCGCTGCCCAATGACTTGTACATCCCACCCGACGCGCTCGAAGTCTTCCTCGAAGCCTTTGAAGGCCCGCTCGATTTGCTGCTGTACCTGATCCGCAAGCAGAACTTCAACATCCTCGACATCCCCATGGTGGGGGTGACCAAGCAGTACCTGGCGTACGTGGACGAAATCCGCAGCCGCAACCTGGAACTGGCGGCCGAGTATTTGCTGATGGCAGCAATGCTCATTGAGATCAAGTCGCGCATGCTGCTGCCGCCCAAGAAGCAGGCCGAAGGCGAAGAACCCGAGGACCCACGCGCCGAGCTGGTGCGCCGCCTGCTCGAATACGAGCAGATGAAGATGGCCGCCGCCCGCCTGGGGCAGCTGCCGCAGTACGGGCGCGACTTCTTGAAGGCCCAGGTCTATATCGAGCAAAGCCTGCAGCCGCGCTTCCCGGACGTGCATGTGGTGGAGCTGCAGGAGGCCTGGCGCGACATTTTGAAGCGCGCCAAGCTTGTGCAGCACCACAAGATCACCCGCGAAGAGCTCTCGGTGCGCGAGTACATGAGCATGGTGCTCAAGACGCTCCAGGGCCGCCGCTTTGTGGAGTTTGAAGAACTCTTTGACCCCGAAAATGGCAGCACCGTGCTGGTGGTCACCTTTATCGCGCTGCTGGAGCTGGCCAAAGAAACGCTGATCGAGATCACCCAGGCCGAGGCCTTCGCACCCATCTACGTGCGCCTCGCCTATGTACCGGCATGACACCCCCTGAGCGGCTGCGCCGCTTCCCCCTCTCTCGCTGCGCGGGAGGGGGACGCCACCGGTGGCCTGGCCAAGCCAGCTCCACGGTGACGCTGGCCTGAGGCAGCGCCGGTTCCAACGGCAACTACGGACCCCCAATGGCATCCCACGACTTCGACGTTCTCATCGTAGGCAGCGGCCTCGCAGGCCTCTCGGCCGCGCTGCACCTGGCGCCCACGCACCGCGTGGCCGTCATCACCAAGCGCACGCTACAAGATGGCTCCAGCGGCTGGGCCCAGGGCGGCATTGCCGCCGTGCTGGCCGATGACGACAGCTTTGCCGCGCACATCGAAGACACGCTGGTGGCCGGTGCAGGCCTGTGCGACCTGGCCACCACACGCTTTGTGGTGGAGAACGCCCCCGCATCGATTGCCTGGCTGCGCGAGCTGGGCGTGCCCTTCACGCTCGAAGGCGACCAGCTGCACCTGACGCGCGAGGGCGGCCACAGCGCGCGGCGCATCGCCCATGTGACCGACGCCACCGGCGCCGCCGTGCAGCGCACGCTGATCGACGTGGTGCGCGGCACACCCGGCATCACCTTGTTTGAGCAGCACACGCTGGTGGACCTGATCACCACACGCAAGCTGGGCTTGCCCGGCAACCGGTGTCTGGGCCTGTATGCGCTGGACAGCGACACGGACGAGGTCGTCACCTTCCGCGCACCACAAACCATTCTGGCCACGGGCGGCGCAGGCAAGGTGTACCTGTACACCACCAACCCCGACACAGCCACGGGCGACGGCATTGCCGCCGCCTGGCGCGCGGGCTGCCGCGTGGCGAACATGGAGTTCATCCAGTTCCACCCCACTGGGCTGTACCACCCGCACGAAAAGTCCTTCCTTATCAGCGAAGCGGTGCGTGGCGAGGGTGGCAGGCTCCTGTTGCCGCCATCGGCGGGCGGCACCCGCTTCATGCTCGACCACGACCCGCGCGCCGAACTGGCCCCGCGCGATGTGGTGGCCCGCGCCATCGACTTTGAGATGAAAAAGCACGGCCTCGATTGCGTGCACCTCGATATCTCGCACCAAAGCCCTGCGTTCTTGCAAGAACACTTCCCCAACATCCTGGCGCACTGCGCATCGCTGGGCATCGACATCACCAAAGAGCCCATCCCCGTGGTGCCCACCGCCCACTTCACCTGCGGCGGCGTTCTGACCGACCTGGCGGGCCGCACCGACCTGCCCGGCCTGTTTGCCGTGGGCGAAGTCGCCTGCACCGGCCTGCACGGCGCCAACCGGCTGGCCAGCAACTCGCTGCTCGAATGCATGGTGTTTGCGCGCGCAGCTGCGCAGGCTATCGCAGCGGCCCCCACCACAGAACTGCCCACCGTGCCCGCCTGGGACGACAGCCGCGTGACCGACGCGGACGAGTCCGTCGTCATCTCCCACAACTGGGACGAACTGCGCCGCTTCATGTGGGACTACGTGGGCATCGTGCGCACCAACAAGCGGCTGGAGCGCGCCGCGCACCGCATTGCGATGCTGCAGGGCGAGATCCAGGAGTTCTACGCCCACTTCCACGTCTCGCGCGACCTGCTGGAGCTGCGCAACCTGGTGCAGGTGGCCGACCTGATCGTGAAAAGCGCCCAGCTGCGCCGCGAAAGCCGGGGCCTGCATTTCAGCCGCGACTACCCCGAGGTGGCCGCACCTGCGGCGCCCACCCTTCTCGTACCACCGGTAACCCGATGACCTACAGCGTCAAAGAAATTTTCTACACCCTGCAAGGCGAAGGCGGCCAGGCGGGCACGCCCGCCGTGTTCTGCCGCTTTGCGGGCTGCAACCTCTGGACGGGCCGCGAGCAAGACCGCGCACAGGCCATCTGCCAGTTCTGCGACACCGACTTTGTGGGCACCGACGGCACGCTGGGCGGCAAGTTCGAGACGGCCACCGCGCTGGCCGAACGGATCGCCGCGCAATGGCCTACAGGCGCGGGCCACCGCCTGGTGGTGCTGACGGGTGGCGAGCCCCTGCTGCAGGTCGATACAGCGCTCATCGACGCCCTGCACGCCCTGCAGTTCCGCATTGCGGTGGAAAGCAACGGCACTGTGGCCGCACCCGAAGGTATCGACTGGCTCTGCATCAGCCCCAAGGCGGGCGCCCCCTGGGTGCAGCGCAGCGGGCAGGAGCTGAAACTCGTCTGGCCCCAGCCGGGTTTTGACCTCAAGGCGCTGGAGCAGGACACGCAGTTCACCCACCGCTTTCTGCAGCCCATGGATGGCCTGCTGCAGCGCCAGAACACTGCCGCCTGCATTGACGCCTGCCTGGCCCACCCCGCATGGCGATTGAGCCTGCAAACCCACAAGCTCACCGGCATTCGGTGATTCGAATCCGTCCCTCTGCCTATGTTGTTCACCATCTCCCAGCGCTTCTTCTTCGACGCCGCCCACACCTTGCGCCGCGAGATCGAGGCCGAAGGCAGCCGCCGTGTCCACGGCCACACCTACCACGCCGAAGTCTTCCTGACCGGCCCGCGCGACCCCGCCACCGGCATGGTGCAGGACCTGGGCCTGCTGCGCCGGGGCCTGGAGGTGGTGCGCGAACAGCTGGACCACCACATGCTGGACGAAGTGCCCGGCCTGGGCGTTCCCACGCTGGAGAACCTGTGCGTTTTCATCGCCCAGGCGCTGCCTGCCGACCTGCGCACCAGCGTGAGCCGTGTGCGCGTGTGGCGAGAGGCGCTGGGGGACAGCTGCGTTCTGGACTTTTCCGATCGCTGAGCTCCGACCGGGCCCCACAGGGAGGCCCATCGCCATCGCCCCACTGACAAGGAGACTTTGCATTGCAGTTAAAGCCCCCCGACGACCTCGCAGCCCGCAGCCTGACCCATGTGTGGCACCCCTGCACACAGATGAAGCGGCACGAAGCCCAGCCGCCCGTGGCCATTGCGCGCGCACAGGGTCCCTGGCTTTACGGCACCGACGGCCAGCGCTACCTGGACGGCATCAGCTCCTGGTGGGTCAACCTGTTTGGCCACAGCCACCCGCACATCCAGGCGGCACTGGTGGACCAGTTGGGCAAGCTCGACCATGTGATGCTGGCCGGTTTTACCCACGCACCTGTGGTGGAGTTGTCGGAGCGCCTTGCCAGGCTCACTGGCTTGGGCCATGCGTTCTATGGCAGCGATGGGGCTGCGGCCACCGAGATCGCGCTCAAGATGAGCGCGCACTACTGGCGCAACAGCGGCCGCCCCGCCAAAAGCCGCTTTGTGGGCCTGGCCGGGGGTTACCACGGCGAAACCGTGGGAGCACTGGCAGTGACCGACATCGCCATCTTCCGCGAGGCCTATGCCCCGCTGGTGCGCCTGGCTGATACCGTGCCCAGCCCCGATGCGCGCGGCGCCCAGCCTGGCGAGACAGCGCAAGACGTGGCGCACCGTGCCGCTGCAGCACTGGAACACTGGCTGCAGGAGCACCACGCCACCACGGCCGCATTCATCGTCGAACCGCTGGTGCAATGCGCGGCGGGCATGGCCATGTATGACCCGGAATACCTGCGCCTGGCGCGCGCGCTGTGCAGCCGCTATGAGGTGCATCTGGTGGTGGATGAAATCGCGGTGGGCTTTGGCCGCACGGGTACGATGTTCGCGCACCAGCAGGCGGGCATCCGGCCGGATTTCATTTGCCTGTCCAAGGGCCTCACGGGCGGCACACTGCCGCTGTCTGCCGTGTTGACCACCGACGCGGTGTATGCCGCGTTCTACGACGACGACGTGGCACGCGGCTTTTTGCACTCGCACTCGTACACAGGCAACCCACTGGCCTGCCGCGCAGCATTGGCCACGCTGGAACTGTTTGAACAACGGGATGCCCTGAAGGCCAATATCGCGCTGGCGCAGCGCATCGATGCAGCCTGCGCGCCTCTCACGCAGCACCCACGTGTGCGGCATGCGCGGCGACTGGGGATGATCTGGGCCTGGGATGTGGACACCCCCCTGCCTGACTTTGCACGCCGTTACCACCAGCACGCCATGGGGCGGTCGCTGGTGCTGCGGCCCATTGGCAAAACGCTGTATGCCATGCCGCCCTACGTGCTCGACGATGAGGCCGTGCAGTGCCTTGCCAGCAGCGCGCTCGATGCGCTGAACACCACCCTGCAGGAGGAAAGTTGATGATCGGATGTTTTGTGACCGGCACCGATACCGGTGTCGGCAAGACGCTGGTGTCCGCGGGGCTGCTGCATGCGCTGGCACGCCACCACCACCGCGTGGTGGGCATGAAGCCCGTGGCGGCGGGCCTGGTGCCCTGGGGCGAGGACTGGGCCAGCGAGGACGCGATCGCGCTGCGCTCGGCCTCCACCCTGGCTGTGCCACCCGCGCTGGACAACCCCGTTCTGCTGCCCGACCCACTCTCGCCCCACATCGCAGCGGCACGGGCGGGTGTGGAGATCGACATCGCCGCCATCGTTGCCAGCTACCAGGCGCTGGCGGCCCAGGCCGACGCCGTGGTGGTGGAGGGCGCGGGGGGCTTTTTTGTGCCGCTCACCGACACACTCACGGGCGCCGACCTCGCCCAGGCGCTGGCCTTGCCCGTGGTGCTGGTAGTGGGCCTTCGCCTGGGCTGCCTGAACCATGCATTGCTCACCGCTGCGGCAATCCGCGCTCAGGGCCTCACGCTGGCTGGCTGGGTAGCCAACCGCATCGACCCAGAGATGGGCGCCGCCGACGAAAACATCGCCTACCTGCGCGCTCGACTGGGAGCACCACTGCTGGCCGAGGTGCCTTACCAGGAGCTGCCAGAGCCAGGCAGCCTGGTCTTTGACCTGCCAAAAGACTGGCAATGACAAGCTCCACGGCACCCCAGCCCTCCTGGCTGGACGAGATCCCCGCGCGCCTTGCAGACCTAGATCGAGCCCACCTGCTGCGCCGCCGCCGCGTGGTCGAACCCGCAGGTGGAGCACACCTGCGGGTGGACGGCCAGCCCATGCTCGCGTTCTGCAGCAACGACTACCTGGGCCTGGCCAGCCATCCCGCGCTGGCCGAAGCAGCCCGTGAGGCCACCCACCACTTCGGTTTAGGCTCGGGCGGCTCCCCGCTGGTCAGCGGCCACAGCGCCGCCAACGAGGCACTGGAGCACGAACTGGCGGCCTATGTGCAACTGCCCCGCGCCCTGTACTTCTATGCGGGTTATGCCACCAACACCGGCATCATCCCCGCGCTGGTCGGTGATGGCGATGCGCTGTTCTCTGACGCACTCAACCACGCCTGCCTGATCGACGGTGCCCGCCTGTCGCGCGCCACCATCCACCGCTACCCCCATGCCGACCTGGCGTCGCTGGAAGCGCAGCTCGCGGCCAGCCCTGCGCGGCGCAAGCTGGTCATCAGCGACGCGGTGTTCAGCATGGATGGCGACCTGATCAACATCCCTGCCCTGCTCGCGCTGTGCGAACGCTACGACGCCCTGCTGCTGCTGGACGACGCCCACGGTTTTGGCGTGCTGGGCCCGCAAGGACGGGGCAGCCTGGCACATGCGGGCCTGACGGGGCCCAACGCCTCTCGCCGCGTGCTCTACATGGCCACGCTGGGCAAGGCGGCGGGTGTGGCAGGTGCATTTGTCGCCGGGGATACCGCCCTCATCGAATGGCTGCTGCAAAAAACGCGCACCTACATCTTTGCGACTGCCGCTCCGCCGCTGCTGGCCAGCGCGCTGCGGCAAAGCCTGCAGCTCATGGCGGCAGCCGACGTGCGGCGCGCCCATCTTGCAAGTCTGATCACCCAACTGCGAACCGGGCTGACCGACCTGCCAGAGGCCCTGGGCTGGCACCTGCTGCCGTCGCACACGCCCGTGCAGGCGCTGGTGATTGGCAGCAACGATGCCGCCCTGGCCGTGATGGAAGGCCTGCGCGCCCAAGGCCTGTGGGTGCCCGCCATCCGTCCACCCACGGTGCCTGCGGGCACAGCACGGCTGCGCATTGCGCTGTCGGCAGCCCACACCACCGAAGACGTAGCGCAATTGCTGGCAGCGCTGCATGCGCTTGCAGCGCAGTTGTCAGTGCCTTTGGTGAGCCGTTGATCAACCGTTGATGAGCCGCAGTACCATGCACAGCCCAGGCCATCTGCCAACGCGGGCCCTCTTCCATCCTTCCAGCGAGACGATTCCATGCCCCACCTGACCATCGAATACTCGGCCAACCTGCCCCACTACCCCGAGGCAGAAACGCTGACCGCCCTGAACGCCACGCTGTGCGCCCATCCCCAGGTGCAGGACGAGGCCGACCTGAAGACGCGCTTCATCGTGGCCGACAGCTTCGAGATTGGCACGGCCCCGGCCCACCGTGCTTTTGTGCATGCGCAGCTGCGCCTGCTGGCGGGCCGCACACCCGAGGCCAAGACAGAGCTGGCGGGCCGCATTGCCGCCGTGCTGCGCGAACGCACACCGCGGCCACAGGGCGTGATGGTGCAGCTGAGCGTGGAGATCGTGGACATGGACCGGCCGAGCTATGTGAAGGAACGGCTCTGAAAATTTGATAGCTGCCAGCGCCTGATCCACGCGCGCTGGAGGCCAATCTGACTCAGATTTCTACCCAGTCAGCGTAGCGGCCAGCCAGCCCCGCAGGCTGTTGATGAAGGCCCAGCCCTGCACCCGGGGCACATCGGCCACGCGCAGCACGGCCTCCTGCACCCGGCCCTCGCGCAGCGCCACGGCCCGGCCCACGCCGGGCAGCAGGCCGCAGGACAGGGGTGGCGTCACCCACCGCCCGTCAATGAACGCGGCGATGTTGCCAAAGGTGCCCTCGGTGATTTCGCCTGCATCGTTCCACAGCACCGTGTCGAACACACCGGGCGTGGTGGGCGCAAACGCCGCATAGTGCGAGCGGCGCGTGGTCTTGAAACGCACAAATTCACTGTGGGCCTGGGCCAGCGGGCGCGTGGCCAGTTGCAGGCGCACGGGCTCGGCCGTGGGCAGCAGGTCAAAGGCTTCGGCGCGGGGCACGCCCGTGGCACCCAACAACAGGCGCACACGCCAAGCGCCCTGGGAATGGCCCGCTACGAGGGCCTGCAGGCATTGCAACACGGCCGCCTCGTCCCATGGCACGCCAAAGTGCGCAGCCGCAGACTGCAGGCGCGCCAGGTGCTCGTCCCGGTGCCGAAAAACACCTCCCTGCAACGCCAGGGTTTCAAGCAAATCAAACGGCTGGCTAGCGCGCTCGACAAACGCACGCTTGTGCTGCCACTCTCTCCATTCGGCATCGGCCAGCGCACCCGAAGTGATACCACTGCCGATGCCGCAGATTGCGCGGGTCTGATCCCCTTCATTGCGCAGCACCACGGTGCGGATGGGCACATTGAACGTCGCGGCCACGGCATGCGGGCCCTGCGCATCGGGCGGCCCGGCCGGGCGCACCACGCCCACGGCGCCGCAGTAGACGCCACGCGGCGCGCCTTCCAGCGCGTGGATCATCTGCATGGCGCGCACCTTGGGCGCGCCGGTGACGGAGCCGCAGGGGAACAGCGCCGCAAACACATCGGTCAGCGTGGTGCCAGGCCGCGTGCGTGCGGTCACGTCCGAGGTCATCTGCCACACGGTGGGCAGGGCCTGGGTGGCAAACAGCACGGGCACGCGCACGCTGTGGGGCTGCGCAATGCGCGAAACGTCGTTGCGCAGCAGGTCCACGATCATCACGTTCTCGGCCCGCTCCTTGGGCGCCGTGCGCAGGTGCTCGGCCTGCTGTGCGTCTTCTTGGGGTGTGGCCCCGCGTGAGGCGGTGCCTTTCATGGGGCGGGCCAGGAGGGTGCCGCCCTCGGGCGCATCCCTCCAGTCAAAGAACAGCTCGGGAGATACCGACAACACCTGTTCGAGTCCGGTGTCGATGTGCGCCGCATACCCGCCGGGCTGGGCGCGCAGCAGTGCCGCAAACAGGGCCTGGGCCGAGCCTTGCAGCGTGCCGTGAAGGGGCGCGGTGTGGTTGACCTGGTACAGCTCGCCCGCCGCAATCGCCTGCTGGATCTGCGCCAGTGCGGCATCGAAAGGGGCGCGGTCGGGGCTGTCGGTCCATACCACCTGCGCGGGCGGTTCTGCACCCTGGCCGTCATCGCATGCGGGCCAGGGCAGTGGCGCGTCGTACACCGCAAACCAGGCCAGCGGGCCGTCAGCCGCATGGGTGAGCAGCGCAGCATCAAACGCGGCAGCGGCCTCATAGCGCACAAAACCCACGCACCAGTGGCCTTGTTGCGCGGCCGCATGCACGGCGTCGAGCACGCCGCGCACCTCGTGCAACGCGTGGGCCACCAGCACCTCGCGCGGCCTGCCAAAGGCGTGGCGCAGGCGCGGAGCGCCAGGGTCTAGCGGCTGGGTGAAGTCAATGTGGGAAATCACAAACAAAAAAGGCCCCTGGCGCCTGACCAGCGAGCATGGTTAGCTATCAATAACAGAGCAATTGGCTTTTATAGAAACCTCAGGCGGCCCCTAGATGCGGCACCAAGGCTGCCGTGGGATGCCCGTTCTTGAGCGCCGCCGTGAAGGCCAGCATGCGGTCAATGGGCTGGCGTGCGTGCGGGATGAGTGCGGGGTCCACATGCACCGCGTTCGCACCAGTCTCCAGCACCCGCGCCACATCGGCCAGGCCGTTCATGGCCATCCAGGGGCAGTGGGCGCAGCTTTTGCAGGTGGCGCTGTTGCCCGCCGTAGGCGCTTCGTAAAACGTCTTGCCGGGGTTGAGCGTGCGCAGCTTGTGCATCATGCCGTTGTCGGTGGCCACGATGAATTCGGTGGCATCCAGCTCGCGCGCGGCCTTGAGGATGGCGCTGGTGGAGCCCACGGCGTCGGCCAGGGCCACGACGTCGGCAGGGCTTTCGGGGTGCACCAGCACCTTGGCGTGAGGATGCTGCTTCTTGAGCAGTTCCAGCTCCAGCGCCTTGAATTCATCGTGCACGATGCAGGCACCATTCCAGAACAACATGTCGGCGCCGGTCTCGCGCTGGATGTAGGCGCCCAGGTGGCGGTCCGGAGCCCACAAAATCTTTTGGCCTGCGGCTTTGAGCGCACTCACGATCTCCAGCGCGCAACTGGAGGTGACCAGCCAATCGGCCCGCGCCTTCACGGCCGCGCTGGTGTTGGCATAGACCACCACGGTGCGGTCGGGGTGCTGATCGCAGAAGGCGCTGAACTCGTCGATGGGGCAGCCCAGGTCGAGCGAGCAAGTGGCATCCAGATCGGGCATGAGCACGGTCTTTTCCGGGCTCAAAATTTTGGCTGTCTCGCCCATGAAGCGCACACCGCTCACCACCAGGGTTTGCGCCGCATGGTCGCGGCCAAAGCGGGCCATCTCCAGCGAATCACTCACCAAGCCGCCGGTTTCCTCGGCCAGGTCTTGCAGGTCGGGGTGCACGTAGTAGTGCGAGACCATCACCGCGTTCTTTTCCTTCAGAAGGCGACGAATCTTGTCCTTGAGCGCCGCACGCTCGGCCTGCGAAGGCTCGGGCGGCACGCGCGCCCAGGCGTGCTTGGTGGAGCAAACAGCGCCCGGTGTCGCTTCGTCAGGCTGCTCGTATTCGACGTCGATGCGGTTCAGGGTTGCGGTGCTCATCCCAGCTCCTGCAGGCGCATCGAAAAGTCGGTGGCCTTCACGTCCTTGGTCAGTGTGCCGATGGAGATACGGTCTACGCCGGTCTCGGCCAGTTCGCGCAAGCCGTCGAGCGTGACGCCGCCCGAGATTTCCAGAATCGCGCGGCCCGCGTTGATGCGCACGGCCTCGCGCAGCATGGGCAGCGGCATGTTGTCCAGCAGCACCATCTTGGCGCCCACTTCCAGCGCCTCGGTCAGCTGCGCCAGGGTTTCCACTTCGATCTCGATGAAGGTCGCTTGCGCCGCCACGGCCTGCGCGGCTTTCAGCACGGCCGTTACGCCACCTGCAGCGGCGATGTGGTTTTCCTTGATGAGCACGGCGTCATGCAAGCCGATGCGGTGGTTGGTGCCGCCCCCCACGCGCACGGCGTACTTTTGCGCCAGGCGCAGGCCGGGAATGGTCTTGCGCGTGTCCACGATCTGGGCGCGCGTCCCAGCCACCACGTCCACATAGGTCCGGGTCTTGGTGGCCACGGCCGACAGCAGCTGCAGAAAGTTGAGCGCGGTGCGCTCGGCGCTGAGCAGCGCGCGGGCCTGGCCTTCGATCTCCAGCACCACCTGGTCGGCAGCGCAGCGCTGGCCTTCGGCCACATGCCAGGAGATCTGAACTGTGGGGTCGAGTCCGCGCAGGGCGGCTTCGGCCCAGGGGGCACCACAGATGATGGCGGACTCGCGCGCCAGGATGCGGGCGCGGGCGCGACGGGTGGGGTCAATCAGGCCGGCCGTGAGGTCGCCAGCGCCTACGTCTTCGGCCAGGGCACGGGCCACATCGGCCTGGGCAAGGGCCATCACTTCGGTATCGCTCATGGGAGTGTTTGCGGGGGGTAACGCTGCTGTCATGGGCCGCGAGCATACCGGGAACGCAAAGGCCACAGCGGTGGCGCAGGCCACTTCCACACAGGCTGGAAACCAATAAGTACACCCATTATTGGTCGCATAGACTCGCGGCAATTTTTTCTGCGAACCACCTCTCGGCAAAAGTCTCACCGACTGCACTCGCCGCTCAACGAGCATCGTTTACACAATGCAGTGGCGGCAAACACGGATTGTTGAAACATGAACGAAAGTACTCGGATGTTCACGGACCTAAGAGGGCCGCGTTTTTTTCTGAGAAAGATGAACGACCACGATATCCATGCGGTATTCGCAGGTCTTTCCAACCCTCAGGTGATTTCGCACTACGGCATTTCATACGCCTCTTTGGATGCAACACGAGTTCAAATGGACTGGTATGCAACGATTGAAAGAGAAGGCAGTGGAATTTGGTGGGCAATTTGCGATCCCGAATCACCATCAACATTGATGGGCGCATGCGGATTCAATGGGAAGAACCCCGAACATAAAACGATCGAAGTGGGCTACTGGCTACTGCCCGAGCACTGGAAAAAGGGCGTTATGAGCGAGTGTTTGCCAATGGCCCTCAAGTATGCGTTCGAAGCATTGGCTGTGCACAGAGTCGAAGCCGTTGTGGAACCCGCGAATGTAGCCAGCGTAAGAGTCTTGGAAGCCACGGGATTTCGCTGCGAAGGTATCAAGCGTGAATGCGAATGGAAAGACGGCCAGCCACAGAGTCTTCTCATCTACTCGCGTCTGGCGACCGACATTTAGCAAATGACCACGACAAGCCCCCACTCCACCACGCCTTACGGCAC
>NZ_QAIH01000193.1:0-4174 GCF_003060895.1 Acidovorax sp. HMWF029
CCACCACCCCGGTCACCGCGAGGCCAAAGATAGGCTCCGGCGCATCGATGGAATGCCCGCCGGCCAGGGGAATACCCGCCGTGTCGCAAACGGCCCGCCCACCCCGCACCACATCGCGCGCAACCTCGGGGGGCAGGACGTTCACCGGCCAGCCCAGTATGGCAATAGCCATCAGAGGATCGGCCCCCATGGCGTAGATATCGCTTATGGCATTGGTGGCCGCAATGCGACCGAAATCAAAGGGGTCATCCACGATGGGCATGAAGAAGTCGGTGGTGGACACCACCCCACGCTCACCATCCAGCGCGTACACGGCCGCATCGTCGCGGGAGGTGTTGCCCACCCACAGCCGAGGGTCCAGGTTCTGCGCCCCACTGCCCGCCAGGATAACGTCAAGCACCTGGGGGCTGATCTTGCAGCCGCAGCCTGCCCCGTGGCTGTACTGGGTCAGGCGGATGGAGGATGTCGCTGGGCAATCGGGGGGCATGCGGAGTTCCTTCGAGACGTCTTGCGCAAGCTGCGCGAACCGTATTCTGACGCTGCAGAGCGCGTGGTTCATGCATCTCAACCTCGCCATCTACAAGTGGTAGGCTGGCTGCCCGATCCCCCGCCAAAAAGAAAAAGGCCCTGCGCTATGGATTAGATAGCTGCAGGGCCTCAATACTGGCGGAGAGGGTGGGATTCGAACCCACGGTGATATTGCTACCACGCCTGATTTCGAGTCAGGTACATTCGACCACTCTGCCACCTCTCCTGTGTGTCGAAGCCTGCGATTATAGCCAGATTTTCAGGGCTTGAGCACGGCTGTGCCGCCCAGGTACGGCCGCAGCGCCTCCGGCACCACCACACTGCCGTCGGCCTGCTGGTAGTTTTCCAGCACCGCCACCAGCGTGCGGCCCACGGCCAGACCCGAGCCGTTCAGGGTGTGCAGCAATTCGTTTTTACCCTGCGCATTCTTGAAGCGGGCTTGCAGGCGGCGGGCCTGGAAGGCTTCGCAGTTGCTCACCGAGCTAATCTCGCGGTAGGTGTTCTGTGCGGGCAGCCACACTTCCAGGTCATAGGTCTTGGCAGCGCCAAAACCCATGTCGCCCGTACACAGGCTCATCACGCGGTAGGGCAGGCCCAGCTTCTGCAGCACGGCCTCGGCGTGGCGCGTCATTTCTTCCAGCGCTTCGTAGCTCTTTTCAGGGTGCACGATCTGCACCATTTCGACCTTGTCGAACTGGTGCTGGCGGATCATGCCGCGCGTGTCGCGGCCGTAGCTGCCGGCCTCGGAGCGGAAGCACGGCGTGTGGGCCGTGAGCTTGATAGGCAGCTCGGACTCGGCCACCACCACATCGCGGACAAAGTTGGTCAGCGGCACTTCGCTGGTGGGGATGAGGTAGAGCGCTGCGTTGTCGGGCACGGGCTCGCCGTCCTGGCCGCCCTTCTTGGCGGCGAACAGGTCGCCTTCGAACTTGGGCAGCTGGCCGGTGCCCTTGAGGGAATCAGCGTTCACGGCATAGGGCACGTAGCACTCGGTGTAGCCGTGCTCCTGCGTCTGCACGTCCAGCATGAACTGGCTGAGGGCACGGTGCAGGCGGGCAATGGGCCCCTTCATCACGGTGAAGCGCGAGCCCGAGAGCTTGACGCCCATGTCGAAGTCGAGGCCCAGCGGGGTGCCCACATCGACATGGTCTTTCACTTCGAAATCGAACTTGCCAGGCGCGCCCCAGCGGCGCACTTCCACGTTGCCGGCCTCGTCGCCGCCCACAGGCACGGATTCGTGCGGCAGGTTGGGCACGGCCACCAGCATGGCCAGAAGTTCGGACTGGATTTGCTCCAGGCGGGCGGCGGACTGCTCCAGCTCCACCTTGCCTGCGGCCACCTGGGCCTTGATGGCCTCGGCGCCGTCCTTGTCGCCCCGGCTCATCAGCATGCCGACTTGCTTGGACAGCTGGTTGCGCTGGGCCTGCAATTCTTCGGTGCGGGTCTGCAGTGTCTTGCGCTCGGACTCCAGGGCCTGGAAAGCGGAGACATCCAGGAAGGCCTGGGGCTTTTTGCGGGTTTCCAGCCGCGCGATGGCGGTGTCGAGGTCTTTGCGGAGGAGAAGAATGTCAAGCATGGGTGGATTTTAGTTCCCCCCTGAGATGCTTCGCGCCTTCCCCCCCGAGGGGGGACGCCCCCAGCGCACGCAAGTGAAGCGCCGCATCTGCGGCGGGGCGGCCCTTGCGCGGGGGCGCTGGCGTGAGGCAGCGCCAGTTGCAGACGCGGTGAGCTGACTCAGTTGAGGGTACAGGGGTCGAAGTTGGCGCCGCAGAGAATGAGGGCCACGGTCTCTTGCGGCTGGGGTTTGTAGGCGCCGGTTTGCAGCGCGGCCAGGCCCAGCGCGGCGGCGGGCTCCACAGCCAGTTTCAGCTCCTTCCAGAGCCACAGCTGGGCAGCGCGGATGGCGTCGTCGGGCAGCAGCAGCGCATCGTGCACGTGGCGCTGGCTCACCTCCCAGCCAATGGCGCCGATGCGCTTGGCGCCCAGCGAGTCAGCGGCCACGCCACCCACTTCTACATCCACCGGCTGCCCTGCGGCGCGCGCCGCGTGCAGGGTGGGCGCGCGTTCGGGCTCCAGCGCGACCACATGGGCGCGGCTTTCCACCCACGCGGCCACGCCGCCGATGAGACCCCCTCCACCCACACTGACCAGCACCGTGTCGGGCAAGCGGCCCGCTTGTTCTTCCAGCTCCAGCGCCAAGGTGCCTGCGCCCGCCACCACCTCAGGCTGGTCGTAGGCATGGGCTTGCAGTGCGCCGGTGGTCTTCTGGCGGGCCACGCAAGCTTCAAAAGCCTGGGAATACGCCGCACCGGTGACAACCACCTCGGCCCCCAGCGCACGCAATCGGGCGCGTTTGGCCTCGGGCGAGACCTCTGGCACAAAGACTTCGCAGCGCACGCCCAAAGCCTGGGCCGCCGCCGCCACAGCAATACCGGCATTGCCGCCTGACGCAATGATGACGCCACTCTCGGGCACCGGGTTGGCCAGCAGGCGGTACAACATGCCGCGCGCCTTGAAGCTCCCGCCCACTTGCAGGTGTTCCAGCTTGAGCCAGACCTCGGCGCAGTCCACCCCCAGAGATCGGCCGGACACGCGCATCAGCGGCGTTGTGCGCAGAAAGTCGGGCTGGGTGGCCAGTTGGCGGCGGGCGGCGGCAATGGCGGCGCGGTCGATCATGCGGGGCTCCAGTGAGGCTGGTGGTATCCAAAGAGGAGGCAGTGTAGGGGCTTGTGCGGGGCTGCCCGCAACATGCGGACACAACGCAGCCTGCATACGCACTGCACTGCTGCCGATAACATGGGCAAGGCAATGCCCTGCGCACACGCGCTGGCGGACCTCCATGCGGGAGAAAACCATGTTCTTTGTATTCGGCCCGTCGGGCCAGATGTACCGGGGTGGCCCCGAAAACCTGACGCGCATTGCTGCGGTGCGCAGTGTGCAGCGCCCCCAGGCTCTGCGCACACGCGCCATGGATACGGAAAGTGGCCAGCCGGTGCCTGTCTTCACCCCCCCGCCGCGCCCCACGGCGTCAGGCACCAGCGCGGCCACAGCGCACACCATCGTCAACCTGCGCATGCACGACGCCGCCAGCGCCTACGCACAAACCGAACAGGGTCCACCGACCACCCGCCAGCCGCTGACCAAGGTCAGCGATGTGATGACCACCGGCGGCGTGGGTGTGGCGCCCGATGTGCGCGTGAACGATGCCTGGCAAACCCTGGCCGAGCACAAGGTGGCGCAGGCGCCCGTGGTGGATGCGCTGGGCCGCGTGATCGGGCTGTTGCTACGGGCCGATATGGCACCGCTGGACCTGCTGCCCGAGCCCGGCGCCGTGAAGCAAGCCATCGATCTGGCCCGCCGCCCGGTGGCGCAGGTGATGGTAAGCCCCGTGCCCACCGTCTCGGCCGACACTGAGCTGCGCCGCGTGGCCGCCGTGCTGCTCGACACCGGCCTGCCCGGGCTGCCGGTGACCGATGAAGCAGGCGTGCTGTCGGGCTTCATTTCGCGCACGGACATCCTGCGGGCCGTGGCAGCCGACCCGCCGCTGGACCTGTGGAGCGGACCCGCCGTGCCGCTGTGACGAAAATTTTGAACAAAAATAGCCGTTACCGCGCGATGGTCATGCGATAACAGCTATCAATTAAGG
>NZ_QAIH01000193.1:4184-6486 GCF_003060895.1 Acidovorax sp. HMWF029
GAAACAAAGGGCGCATGTTGGCGCCCTTGCACTTTTACCCGTTGCCCAGCAAGAGGCCGTCAGTGGGCGGAAGGCCCCGTTTCGGGCGTGCGCTGGCTGATCTCCAGCCCCGTGGCCGCGTCGATCTTGAGCCCCTTGGGCAGCGGGAACTTGATGGTCTCCTCGATGCCAGACATGCTGCGCACCGACACCGCACCCAGCGCCTTGATGCGGTCGATGACCTGTTGCACCAGGATTTCCGGGGCTGAGGCCCCGGCGGTCAGCCCCACGCGGGCCAGCCCGTCAAACCACTCGGCCTGCAGCTCGTCGGCACTGTCCACCATGTAGGCTGTGGTGCCCAGCTTGGCCGCCAGCTCGCGCAGGCGGTTGCTGTTGGAGCTGGTAGGGCTTCCCACCACAATCACCACGTCCACCTGCGGGCTCAGCACCTTCACCGCGTCCTGGCGATTCTGGGTGGCGTAGCAGATGTCCTGCTGCTTGGGCTCGCGCACAGTGGGAAAGCGCGCACGCACGGCGGCCGAGATTTCAGCCGCGTCGTCCACGCTCAGCGTGGTCTGCGTGACCACGGCCAGCTTCTCTGTCTGCCGGGGCTGCACACGCGCCACGTCTTCCACGTCTTCCACCAGATGGATGCCATGGTCAAGCTGGCCCATGGTGCCTTCCACCTCGGGGTGGCCCTTGTGGCCAATCATGATGAATTCATAGCCCTCTCTGGCGAGCTTGGCCACCTCGACGTGCACCTTGGTCACCAGCGGGCAAGTGGCGTCAAAAATGCTGAAGCCACGCGCCACGGCCTCTTGCTGCACGGCCTTGCTCACGCCGTGGGCGCTGAAGACCAGGGTGGCGCCGGGCGGCACATCCGACAGCTCTTCAATGAAGATCGCGCCCTTGGCCTTGAGGTCGTTCACCACGTAGGTGTTGTGCACGATCTCGTGGCGCACATAAATGGGTGCGCCAAACTTCTGGATGGCGCGCTCCACGATCTCGATGGCGCGGTCCACGCCCGCGCAAAAACCGCGCGGCTCGGCCAGAAGGATCTCTTGCGGTGCCTGCATCACAGGATTCCGATCAGTTGCACTTCAAACGTGACCGGCTGGCCCGCCAGCGGGTGGTTGAAGTCGAACAGCACCGCGCCGTCGTCGCGCACCTGCATCACCGCCCCCGCGTAGCTGCCCTGGCCATCCGGCGTGGGGAACTGCACGACATCGCCCACGTTGTACTTTTCGTCGGGGTCGCCCAACTCGTTCATCAGCTTGCGGGCCACCCACTGCTGCATGTCAGGGTTGCGCTCGCCAAAAGCCTCGCCCGCAGGCAGCTCGAACGTGATGCGGGTGCCTTCGGCCAGGCCCAGCAGGCGCTGCTCCATGGCGGGCGACAACTCGCCCGTGCCCAGTGACAGGGTGGCGGGCTTGTCAGTAAAGGTGTTGATCACGTCGCCTGCAGGGCCCGCCAGACGGTAGTGCAAGGTAAGAAAGGAGCCCGGCTGGACGGTGGGCAAAGCAGCAGCGGTAGAGGTCATGGCAGTCTCGATAAACTCCTGCAATTGTAGAAAACCGGGCAAAGCCCTACGCCCGTCGGCCCCCGACGGACGTCAAAGCCCCTGCGTCATGCCCCTCAAAGACCTGCCCGCCGACGCCCAGCCCCGCGAAAAGCTGCTGGCACGCGGCCCCGCCGCCCTGGCCGATGCCGAGCTGCTGGCCATCCTGCTGCGCACCGGCATCGTGGGCAAGGGCGTGCTGCAGATGGCGCAAGAGCTGCTCGACCCACCCGGCATCGACCCGGAGACCGGCACCATCACCGGCGGTTTTGGCGGCATTGCCGGACTGCTGCACACCAGCGCGGCAGACCTGGAGCGCATCAAGGGCCTGGGCCCTGCCAAGCGGGCCGAACTGGTGGCGGTGCTCGAACTTGCCCGCCGCGCCCTCGCCCAGCAACTGCGCGAACGCGAGGTGTTCGACTCGCCCGACGCCGTCAAGCACTACCTGCAACTGCACCTGGCTGCCAAGGGGCACGAGGTGTTTGCCGTGCTGTTCCTCGATGCGCAAAACCGTCTGCTGGCCATGGAAGAGCTGTTTCGCGGCACGCTCACGCAGACCAGTGTGTACCCGCGCGAGGTGGTGCTGCGCGCCCTGCACCACCAGGCCGCCGCCGTCGTGCTGGCCCACAACCACCCGAGCGGCAGCGTGCAACCCAGCCGCGCCGACGAGGCGCTGACCCAGACCCTGAAGACCACGCTGGCCCTGGTGGACGTGCGCGTGCTCGACCATGTGATCGTGGCGCCGGGCCAGGCGCTGTCGATGGC
>NZ_QAIH01000194.1:0-2008 GCF_003060895.1 Acidovorax sp. HMWF029
CTTCCATGTCGATGAAGTCGATCACGATCAGGCCACCCAGGTCGCGCAGGCGCATCTGGCGGGCGACTTCGTCGGCAGCTTCCAGGTTGGTGCGGGTAGCGGTTTCCTCGATGTCGCCGCCCTTGATGGCACGGGCCGAGTTCACGTCAACGGACACCAGTGCTTCGGTGTGGTCGATCACGATGGCGCCGCCCGAGGGCAGGCTCACGGTGCGGGCGTAGGCCGATTCGATCTGGTGCTCGATCTGGAAGCGGCTGAACAGGGCGGCGTCGTCGCGGTAGCGCTTCACGCGGGCGGCATGCTCGGGCATGACGTGCGCCATGAACTGCTGCGCCTGTTCGTAGATGTCGTCGGTATCGATGAGGATGTCACCGATGTCGTTGTTGAAGTAGTCGCGGATCGCGCGGATCACCAGGCTCGATTCCTGGTAGATCAGGAATGCGCCCCGGCCACCCTTGGCAGCGCCATCGATGGCATTCCACAATTTCAGCAGGTAGTTCAGATCCCACTGCAGCTCGGGCGCGGTGCGGCCAATGCCGGCGGTGCGCGCGATGATGGACATGCCGTTCGGGTACTCCAGCTGGTCCATCGCCTCCTTGAGTTCGGCGCGGTCCTCGCCCTCAATGCGGCGCGAGACGCCACCACCCCGGGGGTTGTTGGGCATCAGCACCACATAGCGGCCCGCCAGGCTGATGAAGGTGGTCAGGGCTGCGCCCTTGTTGCCGCGTTCTTCCTTTTCGACCTGGACCAGCAGCTCCTGGCCTTCCTTGATGACTTCGTTGATGCGCGCCTGGCTGGGCGAAACGCCGGGTGCAAAGTACTGGCGCGAGATTTCCTTGAAGGGCAGGAAGCCGTGGCGGTCTTCGCCGTAGTCCACGAAGCAGGCTTCCAGAGAAGGCTCGACGCGTGTGACGACGGCCTTGTAGATGTTGCCCTTGCGCTGTTCGCGCCCCTCGATTTCGATTTCGTAGTCGAGGAGCTTTTGTCCGTCGACGATGGCCAGGCGCCGTTCTTCGGGCTGCGTGGCGTTGATGAGCATCCGCTTCATGATGCGATTCCTTCAGTGTTTTGTGGACAGCAGCGGTACAGCCAGCCTGACCCACAGGGAGGGCTGTGCGGGCTGCCGCCCACAGTTTCCAAACCAATACAACAAGCTCTACAGGAGCTGTGAATGCCTGGACTGACGCATCGAAACGAAGGGAATTGCCGGGAATGCCAATGATCTGCCGCGCTCTAGCGCAGCATCGTGAGGCAGGGGCGCGTGGATGGGGGCGAGTGGTAGGAACGCAGATTTGCTATCAAAAAAGTAGCTGATTGCGCTTGCTGGCTGCGCGCTAATGGCGATTTTGAGCATGCAGCCAAAGGCCGCAGCCTCCGCCACAGGGTCACCATCCATGCCATCAACAACCACATGCTCGCTTTGATCCGCTGACAGGCTGCGCCCGGGTAGGGAACATCTGCCAGCTTGGGGGATTCCGTATCAGTGTTTCAATCTGTCAGCCCGCCGCACGGCGTGCTGGCCACCACAGGCATCTGGCCTGCAATCTGCGCGCACGACGCCCGCTGGCATCGACCTGCCTGCGTGAAGCAAAGGGCTGTGTGGACTAAACTCCAGACAAATCAACCACTTACATGACAACGCGCAGGTGAAACACATTATAGGGGCCAAACCACCCGCCGCTCCTGCGGGCCTTCCCGCTGCCCGCATGGTGGAGGTCGATGAAGACTCTGCCGGCCAGCGGCTCGATAACTTCTTGATACGCCACCTGAAGGGCGTGCCCAAAACGCATGTCTACCGCATCATCCGCAGCGGTGAGGTGCGAATCAACAAGGGTCGTGCGAGTGCCGACACCCGCGTGGAAGCGGGCGATCTGGTGCGCCTGCCTCCGGTTCGAATTTCAGACAAGGTGGCTGAAAAGGCTGAGCGACCAGCGCCCGCGCGCGAATTTCCCGTCTTGCTTGAAGACGAGCACCTGATCGCCATCGACAAGCCCGCCGGTGTGGCGGT
>NZ_QAIH01000194.1:2018-3172 GCF_003060895.1 Acidovorax sp. HMWF029
GGACCGCGAGACCTCGGGCATCCTGCTGGTGGCCAAGAAGCGGTCAGCGCTCACTCACTTGCAGGACCAGTTCCGCGAGCGCGAGACGGGCAAGACCTACCTGGCGCTGGTCACCGGCGCCTGGCCTGCCAACAAAAAGGTCATTGACCTGCCACTGCACAAGTACCTGCAGGCCGATGGCGAGCGCCGCGTGCGCGTGACCACGGCCGACGACCCGGACGGCATGCGCTCCATTACCTTGGTCAAGGTGCGCAGCACGGCTGCGGCACGGCCCGAGCAGGGGCTGCCCGCGATGTCGCTGCTGGAGGTGACCATCAAGACCGGTCGCACCCACCAGATCCGTGTGCATCTGGCCAGCCAGGGCCACGCCATCGTGGGCGACGACAAATATGGCGACTTTGACCTCAACAAACGCCTGCAGAAGCAGGGGATGAAGCGGATGTTTCTGCATGCGTGGCGGTTACAGTTCAACCACCCCGCTTCGGGCGAGCGTGTGCAGCTGATCGCCGAGCTGCCCCCCGAGCTGGCCGATTTTGTGCCCACCGCCTGACGATCCTGCGCGAAGAACCTCTCTCCATGTCCGCTAAAAACCTCCGTCCGCGCCGCTTCGATCTCATCGCCTTTGACTGGGATGGCACGCTGTTCGATTCCACCGCCATCATCGTGCGCTGCATTCAGGCGGCAGTGCGTGATGTGGGTGGCACCGTGCCCACCGACAAAGAGGCCGCCTATGTGATCGGCATGGGCCTGATGCAGGCGCTGGCCCATGCCGCGCCGGATGTGTCGCCCGAAAAGTACGCCGAGCTGGGCAACCGCTACCGCTTTCACTACATCCAGCACCAGGGCGACCTGAGCTTGTTTGAGGGCGTGCTGCCCCTGCTGAACGACCTGCGCGAGCGCGGCCACCTGCTGGCCGTGGCCACGGGCAAAAGCCGGCGCGGGTTGGACGAGGCGCTGCATTCGGTGGACTTGCGCGGAGTGTTCGACGGCTCCCGCACTGCCGACCAGACCGCTGGCAAGCCCCATCCGCTGATGCTGCAGGAGCTGATGGCCGAGTTTGACGTGGCGCCCGAGCGCCTCTTGATGATTGGCGACACTACCCACGACTTGCAGATGGCCGTCAATGCGGGCTGTGCGAGCGTGGGAGTGAGCTA
>NZ_QAIH01000194.1:3183-16217 GCF_003060895.1 Acidovorax sp. HMWF029
TCCCTTGTGCAACAGCACCGACCTGGTCGATGGTGGCCTGGCGGTGGCGTTTGATGTGCGTTATGCGGGGCAGACTTGCCGCGCCTTTGCCATCCGCTACCGGGGCGTTCCCCATGCCTATCTCAATCGCTGCACCCACGTGGCGATGGAGATGGACTACCAGGAAGGCCGTTTTTTTGATGACACCGGCCAGTGGCTTCTGTGCTCCACCCACGGAGCGGCCTACTTGCCCCATACAGGCCAGTGTGCCGGAGGGCCCTGTCGGGGCGGGCTGGTGAAAATTGCTCTGTCAGAAAGCGAGGGTGTGGTGCACTGGCATACTGCCTACAACCTGCAGCCCCTAGAGTTCTAGACAATCCAGACGCAAAGCCTGCACAAATGTCGCCTGCTACCCATCGCTTGCGTAGGGGCGCACCGGCAGCCGTGGCGCAGTGCTCAGGACGTGATACATGACTGATCCCCAATTGCCCGGAACCTCGGGTTTCGATCCAAAAAGCAACCCTGCGCCCGACCTGTGGGCGCAAGCAGCTACAAATTCAGGAGCATCTGTGAGCGACCCATCGCGTGAACCTGGCTGGGAGCGTGCCACGCTGGAAAAGCTGGCCTTCTCCGCCCTCCAAGAGCAGCGCAGCGCCCGCCGCTGGAAAATCTTCTTCCGTCTGGTTTGGCTGGTGCTGATTGCAGCCATCGCTTTCACCGCTCTGCGCCAGGCATCGCCCAGTGCCAGCAAGAGCACGCCCCACACAGCCGTGGTAGATATCAAGGGCGAGATCGCCAGCGGTGCCGAGGCCAGTGCCGAGTTTGTCGTGGCTGCCATGCGCAGCGCGCTGGAGGACGAAGGCTCGCAGGCACTGGTGCTGCTCATCAACTCGCCCGGTGGCAGCCCGGTGCAGGCGGGCATCATCAACGATGAGATCATCCGACTCAAGGTCAAACACAAAAAGCCGATCTACGCCGTGGTCGAAGAAACCTGTGCGTCGGCGGCCTATTACATCGCTGCTGCCGCCGACGACATCTATGTGGACAAGGCCAGCATCGTGGGCAGCATTGGTGTGCTGATGGATGGCTTTGGCTTCACCGGCACCATGGAAAAGCTGGGCGTGGAGCGCCGGCTGCTCACTGCTGGCGAGAACAAAGGCTTCCTCGACCCCTTCAGCCCGCAGACCGAAAAGCAGCGTGCCTACGCGCAGACCATGCTCGACCAGATCCACCAGCAGTTCATTACTGTGGTGAAAGCGGGCAGAGGCGACCGCCTTAAGACCACTCCCGACACTTTCAGCGGCCTGTTCTGGACTGGCCAGCAGGCCGTGGAAATGGGCCTGGCCGACAAGCTGGGCAACCTGGACTACGTGGCACGCGAAGTGGTGAAGGCCGAAGACATCATCGATTACACCCGTCGCGACAACGTGGCTGAACGGCTGGTCAAGCGTTTTGGTGCTGCCGTGGGTATGGGTGCAGTCAAGTCACTGCCCGTATCGGGACCGCAGTTGCGCTGACATCAGCTGCGGGGTTGGTAAGCAGCGTGATCGACGCGAGCCCCCGGCCGCAGATTCCTATTCATAGCCCCGGTAGAGGTATCTCCCGGGGCATTTTTGTGGGTGTACTGCCGAGCAGTGCCTCGGTCCTGGTGAGGCAATGGCGGCGCGGCTTAAGGCGCTTCTGAGCGACTGCGTCAGTGTCATGTGCTTTGAGTGCTTCCAAATGTGTAGCATTTCATGCGCGACTGACGTGCCGTGTCTTTTGTGTTTCAGCGCCCCAGTGCAAAAACGAAGGGCGTGCGGTTGTCGGGCGGCGTGGGCTGCTGGCGCCACTGGCGCACCAGCTGGCTCTGGATGTGGGCTTGCGGTAGCGTCAATCCACCCGCTAGCGCTAGGCGGGTGTGGGGCTGCAGGGTCTGTACCAGCGCTTGCCACAGTGCTGGGTTGCGGTACGGGGTTTCGATGAACAGCTGGGTCTGGCCCGTGCGCAGCGCAATACCCTCCAGCTCCTTGATGCGCTGTGTGCGCTCTTGCCCGTCTTGTGGCAGATAGCCGACGAATGCGAAGTTTTGCCCGTTGAGCCCGCTGGCCGCCAGGGCCAGCAGCAGCGATACCGGCCCCACCAGCGGCACCACGCGCAGGCCCAGGTCGTGCGCAGCGCGTACTACCGACGAGCCTGGGTCGGCCACAGCGGGCATGCCAGCTTCGCTGACCAGGCCTATGTCCTGCCCATTCAGTGCCGCAGCCAGTAACGGGCGGGCGTCGAATGGGGTCGAGCCTTTGTCGCCGTGGTCCCCCTTTTTGTGGACTTCGCGCGGCAGTTCGGTGATCTGCTGCTGCTGCAGAGAGGTTGCCAGGGGATGTATCGCGTCGATGCGTTTGAGATAGGCGCGTGTGCTTTTGGCGTTTTCGCACACCCAATGTGTCAGGCGTGCGGCCGTCTGCAGCGTGGCTGAGGGCAGGCCGTCCTGCAGTGGGGCCTGGGTGTCGCAGCCAAAGTCAAGGGGTGCGGGCACCAGATACAGGGTGCCGGTTTTCGCACTCATGGCAGCACCAGCCCCGCCGCGCGCAACATGCGGCAGGTGCGGATCATTGGCAGGCCGATGAGGGCCGTGGGGTCGTCGCTGTGGATGGCTTCCAGCAGCGCAATGCCCAGGCCTTCACTTTTGGCGCTGCCCGCGCAGTCATAGGGCTTTTCGGCGCGCAGATAGCGCTCGATTTCTTCATCGCTCAGGGCGCGGAACTGGACCTCCACCGGGGCGAGGTCCACCTGCTCAAAGCCGGTGGCGGCGCACACCACAGCCAGCGCCGTCTGAAACACCACGGTCTGGCCGCGCATCTGCCGCAACTGCTGCACAGCCCGGTCGTGCTGGCCCGGTTTGCCCAGCGGTTCGCCGGCCAGGTCGGCCACTTGGTCGGAGCCGATCACCACGGCCTCGGGGCGCTGCCGTGCCACCGCATGCGCTTTGGCCAGTGCCAGGCGCAGGGCCAGGGCGCGAGGGGCTTCGCCAGGCAGGGGAGTCTCATCGACATGGGGGGCGGTCACTTCGAAAGGCAGGTTCAGCCGTTCCAGCAATTCGCGCCGGTAGCGCGAGGTCGAGCCCAATACCAGAGGGCGCTGCAGGGAGGGGGATTGATGCATGCGCCGATTCTCTTACACTGCCGCCATGACCAAGGAATTCTCCCCGCAGCGCCTCGATGTGAAAGCCTTTGCACAGGCGGGCGGGCGGCTGGCGGGACACGACTCGTTGCTGAAGTACGAACGCCTTGCGCAGGAGGCCAAGGGGCTGCACCCCGACTTGCTGGTGGACTGGGAGGCTGTCGGCGAGGTGCGCACCGCATTGGGTGGCATCGGGCAGGTGTGGCTGCACATCAAGGTGCGCGCAAGTTTCCCAATGGAATGTCAGCGCTGCATGACCCCCGTGGACGTGCCGCTGGAGGTGGACCGCGAGTTCCGTTTTGTGGCGGACGAGGCCACTGCTGAGGCGCTGGACGATGAAAGCGAGGAAGACTTGCTCGCCCTGAGTCGAGAGTTCGACCTGCACGAACTCATTGAGGACGAGCTGTTGATGGCCTTGCCCGTGGTGCCCAAACACGACGAATGCCCTACGGCTGTGCCGCTGGCCTCGTCCGACGACGATTTTGAAGAAGCGAACGCCGAAAAACCCAACCCGTTTGCAGCGCTCGCCGGGCTGCGCAAGGATCCCAAGGGGTGATTGGCTGGCCCAAAAAATCATTTGGGTTATAATCGTGGGCTTCACGCGAATCCCATCGTGTCTTTTGGGCTGATCGCGTTTTTACCAACCTACTCAAGATCAGGAGCCATCATGGCCGTTCAGCAAAACAAAAAGTCCCCTTCCAAGCGCGGTATGCACCGCTCGCACAATGCCCTGAACGTGCCAGGCATTGCTGTGGAACCCACCACCGGTGAAACGCACCTGCGTCACCACATCAGCCCCAACGGTTTCTACCGTGGCCGCCAGGTGCTGAAGAACAAGTCTGAAGCCTGATTTCAGCACCCATCAAGGCCCGCAACTACTTCGCGTAGTGCGGGCCTTTGTTTTGACCGTCGTATTTTTCTTCCGGCCCCATTCGTTGGCCGGACAAGTCGCCCATGATCACACTGGCTGTTGACTGCATGGGGGGCGACCATGGCCCCCGCGTCACGCTCGCGGCGTGCCGCCAGTTTCTCGAACACCACCCCGACGCCCGTTTGCTGCTTGTGGGCTTGCCTGGTAGCCTGGAGGCGTTCTCGCACGACCGTGCCGCCATCGTTCCCGCCTCCGAAGTGGTGGCCATGGACGACCCGGTGGAGGTGGCCTTGCGCAAGAAGAAGGATTCTTCGATGCGCGTGGCCATTCAGCAGGTCAAGGACGGTGCGGCATCAGCAGCTGTATCTGCGGGCAACACTGGCGCGCTGATGGCCATTGCTCGTTATCTCCTCAAAACGCTGGACGGTATTGATCGCCCGGCCATTGCGACCCAGTTGCCCAATGCCACGGGCGGCGCCACCACGGTGCTGGATTTGGGCGCCAATGTGGACTGCTCTGCCGAGCACCTTCTGCAGTTTGCCGTGATGGGGTCCGCCCTGGTGTCGGTCCTTCAGGAGGGGGGGGAGCCCACCGTGGGCTTGCTGAACATTGGTGAAGAGGTCATTAAAGGCAGCGAAGTCATCAAAAAAGCAGGTGAACTGCTGCGATCTGCGGCAAGTTCTGGTGATTTGAATTTCTTTGGCAATGTCGAAGGTAATGACATTTTCAAAGGCACCGTGGACATCGTGGTATGTGACGGTTTTGTGGGCAATGTGGCGCTCAAGGCCAGCGAGGGTGTCGCCTCGATGATCATTGGAGCGCTCAAGACCGAGTTCTCTCGCCATATTTTCACGAAAATGGCGGCAATCATCGCTTATCCGATCTTAAAAGCGCTTATGAAGCGCATGGACTACCGCCGGTACAACGGCGCGGCGCTGCTGGGCCTGCGTGGACTGGTGTTCAAGAGTCACGGATCGGCCGACGCCATGGCCTTCGAGCAGGCTTTGAACCGGGCGTATGATGCAGCCCGCAACAACCTGCTCGACCGTGTCCGGACCCGGATTGCGCATGCGGCGCCGCTTCTGGTGCCTGCAGATGCCCAGCCCCAGCCTGGCGTTGCGGCGACCGCACAATAATGAGACGTTATTCCCGCATTACCGGCACCGGCAGCTGTCTGCCTCCCCGCCGGTTGACCAACGCCGATCTGGTGGCCGAACTGGGCCAACGCGGCATCGAAACCTCAGACGAATGGATTGTGGAGCGCACTGGTATCCGGGCGCGTCACTTTGCGGCTCCCGATGTGGCCAGCAGCGATCTGGGTGTGGAGGCGGCGCGCCATGCACTGCAGGCGGCTGGTCTGCAGCCGACGGCCATCGACCTGATCATCGTCGCCACGTCCACGCCCGACATGGTCTTCCCCTCTACCGCCTGCATCTTGCAGAACAAGCTCGGGGCCAATGGCTGCCCTGCGTTTGATGTGCAGGCAGTCTGCAGCGGTTTTGTGTACGCGCTGTCTGTGGCGGACGCCATGATCCAGACGGGGGCTGCCAACCGTGCGCTGGTGATCGGCGCCGAGGTTTTCAGCCGCATCCTGGACTTCAATGACCGAACCACCTGTGTGCTGTTTGGTGATGGCGCTGGTGCGGTGGTGCTGGAGGCGTCCGAGACGCCCGGCATCCTGTCAAGCGACCTGCACGCCGATGGCAAGCACGTGGGCATCCTGTGTGTGCCGGGCAATGTGTCGGGTGGCCAAGTGCTGGGCGATCCCCTACTCAAGATGGACGGGCAGGCGGTTTTCAAACTGGCAGTGGGGGTTTTGGAAAAGGCCGCCCACGCCGCACTGGCCAAGGCCGGGCTGACCGAAGCGGACATCGACTGGCTGATTCCGCACCAAGCCAACATCCGGATCATGCAGGGCACGGCCCGCAAGCTGAAGCTGTCTATGGACAAGGTAGTGGTCACTGTGGACCAGCATGGCAACACCTCTGCGGCTTCCATTCCGTTGGCGCTGGACCATGCCGTGCGCTCCGGTCAGGTTAAAAAGGGTGAGACCCTGCTGCTGGAGGGTGTGGGTGGTGGCTTCACCTGGGGTGCTGTGCTCCTGAAGTTGTAGCTGAAAATCTAATGTGGGTAGGCGGTAGCGCCCAATTTCTCTCAAATTTCTGGATTTTTTCATGACGTCTTTTGCATTTGTCTTTCCCGGACAAGGCTCCCAGTCCGTGGGCATGCTCGATGGGTGGGGCGACCATCCTGTGGTGACGCAGACCCTGCAAGAAGCATCGGATGCCCTGGGCGAAGATGTGGGTGCCTTGATCAAAGAGGGCCCCAAGGAGGCGCTGGCGCTGACCACCAACACCCAGCCTGTGATGCTGGTGGCGGGTGTGGCGGCCTGGCGCGTCTGGCGCGCTGAGGGGGGCGCGGCCCCGGTGGCGGTGGCCGGGCATTCGCTCGGTGAGTATTCGGCCCTGGTGGCTGCGGGTGTCCTGACGCTGGCGCAGGCGGCTCCGCTGGTGCGGCTGCGCGCTGCGGCCATGCAAGAGGCCGTGCCGGTGGGTACCGGCGCCATGGCCGCCATCCTGGGCATGGAAGCCTCCAAAGTCATCGCCGGTTGTGCCGAGGCGCTTGCATCGTTCGGGCCCGGCACCACCGAGGTGGTCGAGGCCGTCAATTTCAACGACCCGATCCAGACCGTGATCGCCGGTACCAAGGCGGGAGTGGACAAGGCCTGTGAAGTGCTCAAGGCGGCGGGCGCCAAGCGCGCGCTGTTGTTGCCGGTATCGGCGCCTTTCCACTCCAGCCTGATGAAGCCTGCGGCCGAAAAGCTGCGTGTGGCCCTGGCTGACGTGGCCCTGGCCGCACCCCAGATTCCGGTGCTCAACAACGTGGATGTGGCGGTGCAGCAGGACGCGGACGCCATTCGCGACGCGCTTTACCGCCAGGCCTTTGGCCCGGTGCGCTGGGTGGAGTGCGTGCAGGCGCTGAGAGGCCGTGGCGTGACGCACATTGTTGAATGTGGCCCCGGCAAGGTGCTGGCGGGCCTGACCAAGCGCATCGATCCCGAACTGGTCGGCGCAGCATTGTTTGACTCGGCCACCCTGGCCGAAACCCGGGAGTTATTGGCATGACGGAATCGACCCAGACGGTAGCGCAGGCTGCGCAAGTGGCGCTGGTGACTGGCGCATCGCGCGGCATTGGTGCGGCGATTGCCTTGGAGCTGGCTGTGCGCGGCTACCAGGTGGTGGGCACGGCCACCACCGACGAGGGCGCTGCGCGCATCAGCCAGGCGCTGGCGGCCTATCCGGGTTGCCGGGGTGCCAACCTGAATGTGAATGATGTGGCAGCGGTCGAGGCCTTGATGGACTCCATCGTCAAGCAGCAAGGCGGCCTGCATGTGTTGGTGAACAACGCCGGCATCACACGCGACACCCTCGCCATGCGCATGAAGGATGACGACTGGGATGCGGTGCTGGACACCAATCTCAAGGCGGTGTTCCGCACGAGCCGCGCCGCGATCCGCCCGATGATGAAGCAGCGTTTTGGCCGCATCATCAGCATCACCAGCGTGGTGGGTGCATCGGGCAATCCGGGCCAGGCCAACTATGCTGCCGCTAAGGCGGGCGTGGCCGGCATGACGCGTGCGCTGGCCCGTGAACTGGGCAGCCGCAGCATCACAGTGAATTGCGTGGCGCCTGGTTTCATCGAGACCGACATGACCTCCGTGCTGCCCGAAGACCAGCAAAAAGCACTCAATTCGCAGATCCCGCTGGGCCACATGGGCAAGCCAGCGGACATCGCACACGCCGTGGCGTACCTCGCCTCGCGCGAGGCTGGCTATGTGACGGGGCAGGAGTTGCACGTCAATGGCGGCATGTACATGTAATTGAGACAAGTTAACGCCGGTTCATCCGGACGGCGGGTCGTTTAGGGGCTTCTCCTTAAGCGGCTAGAATCGCGGATTCATTCACAACCCCCAGAGGGAAACCATGAGCGATATCGAAGCACGCGTCAAAAAAATCATTGCCGAACAACTCGGTGTGGAAGAGTCCCAAGTCACCAATGAAAAGGCCTTCGTGGCAGACCTCGGTGCCGACTCGCTCGACACGGTGGAACTGGTGATGGCTCTGGAAGACGAATTCGGCATCGAGATCCCGGACGAAGACGCCGAGAAGATCACCACGGTGCAAAACGCCATCGACTACGCCAATACCCACCAGAAGGCCTGAGTGGCGCCCAGCGCCTGACTCAAGCGATCAGCAGAAGGTTTTTACGCATGAGCCGTCGTCGCGTTGTCGTGACCGGCCTGGGTTGCGTCAGCCCCGTGGGTAACACGGTGGCCGATTCCTGGGCCAACCTCCTTGCCGGAAAATCCGGCATTGATCTCATTACCAAGTTCGATACGTCGAACTTCGCCTGCAAGATCGCAGGGGAGGTCAAAGGTCTTGACCTGGAGTCGTACATCAGCGCCAAGGATGCGCGCGCGATGGACACCTTCATCCACTTCGGCATTGCCGCAGCTGCGCAGGCCGTGCAAGACGCTGGTCTGCCCACGGGTGATGCACTCAGTGAAGAGTTTGCCACGCGCATTGCCTGTGTGATCGGCTCAGGCATTGGTGGCCTCCCGCTGATCGAAGACACCCATGCGGAACTGGTCAGCCGTGGGCCTCGGCGTATCACGCCGTTTTTTGTGCCCGCGTCCATCATCAATATGGTGGCCGGCCATGTGTCCATGCGCTTTGGTTTCAAGGGGCCGAATCTGGCCGTGGTGACAGCCTGCACAACGGGTTTGCACTGCATCGGAGAAGCGGGCCGCATGATCGAATACGGGGATGCGGATGTGGTGGTGGCTGGTGGCACAGAGTCCACCGTGTCGCCGCTGGGCATTGGTGGGTTTGCCGCCATGCGCGCGCTGTCCACCCGAAATGACGATCCCAAGACTGCCTCCCGCCCTTGGGATAAGGACCGCGATGGTTTTGTGCTGGGCGAAGGCGCTGGTGTGATGGTGCTGGAAGAGTACGAACACGCCAAGGCCCGTGGCGCCAAGATTTACGCCGAACTCAGTGGTTTTGGCATGAGTGCGGATGCGGGCCATATGACGGCCCCAAACATGGATGGTCCTCGCCGTGCCATGCTCAGCGCCCTGCGCAATGCGGGCATCAATGCCGACCAGGTGGATTACTTGAATGCGCACGGCACGTCCACGCCCCTGGGCGACATCAACGAAACCAACGCGATCAAGGCGGCTTTGGGTGCACATGCCCACAAGACCGTCGTCAGCTCCACCAAATCCATGACGGGCCATCTGCTCGGTGGTGCGGGGGGGATTGAAAGTGTTTTCACCGTGTTGGCCCTGCATGAGCAGAAGGTGCCGCCCACCATCAATCTGTTCAACCAGGACCCGGAGTGCGATCTGGATTACTGCGCCAACACGGCGCGTGATATGAAGATCGATGTGGCCGTCAAGAACAACTTCGGTTTTGGCGGCACCAACGGCACGCTGGTTTTCAAGCGCATCTGATTCTGCGGACTGCGTTTTCCATCGTGGCCTGTATGCCCGTGGACGCCATCGGCCCAGCACATCGAATGCCCTACTCCTGTCCTGCAGGGCAGGGGGTTGCCGTGTGCCGCTGCGTGGTTTCAGTTTGACCCCGGTGCCATGATCCGACCCTCACGGCGTGCGCCTGCAATGCTCTACCCCGTGCGGCGCAGCATGGCCTTGGGCGTAGCGTTGGTCGTGTTGTTGATGGCAGGGGCTGCGGTGCTGTGGGCCTGGCTGGCGGAAGGTGCGGCGCTGTCCTGGGTGTCTGTATGTACTGCTGGTGGCCTTTGGCTGGTGGCTGCTGCGGGCGCTGTGCATTTCTGGAGCCAGCAATTTGTGGGATCCCTGCGCTGGGACGGGCAGGGATGGGTTCTGGAAGGCGATGGTCCTGAAAAAATATTCCGGGCACTTTCTGCGCCGCCTGAAGTCCTTCTTGATCTGCAGGCCCATCTTTGGGTGTGTGTCTCTCCCTGGGGGCATAACCGCACCTGGCTTTGGCTGGAGCGTGCGAGCCAGCCCGAGCGCTGGCTGGACATGCGCCGTGCGGTATATTCGCGCGCCATACCGGGCGCTGACAACCCTGACGCAACCGCTCCGGCCACGGCCGAGGGGCGTGAATCCTGAGTATCCATGACTGTAATTCCGCCTTCCCCCTCCGAAGACAGCGATCTCCACTTGGTGGAGCGCACGGTAGCGGGCGATCAGCGCGCCTATGAGTTACTGGTCATCAAGTACCAGCGCCGCATCGAGCGCCTGATAGGGCGCATGGTGCGCGACACCGATCTAGTCCAGGACATTGCCCAGGAGACCTTTATTCGGGCCTACCGGGCGCTGCATCAGTTTCGCGGGGATGCGCAGTTCTACACATGGCTGTACCGCATTGCCGTCAATACCGCCAAGAAGGCGCTGATGGACATGAAGCGCAATCCGGTCATTTCAGAAAATGCCTTCCGGGGTGCTGAGGACGAGGATGAAACTTCCCGCCTCGGACATGAACTAACCAGCGACGAAACTCCCGAAACCGTACTGGCCGCCCAAGAGATTGCGCAGGTGGTGAATGCGGCCATGGAGGCGTTGCCCGATGACTTGCGCCAGGCGGTGACGCTGCGCGAGATCGAGGGCTTGAGTTACGAAGAGATCGCGGCGGCCATGGGATGCCCCATTGGCACAGTGCGGTCCCGGATTTTTCGGGCGCGTGAGGCCATCTCGGCCAAAGTGCGCCCTCTGCTTGAGAACCAGTCGGGCAAACGGTGGTGAGGTGATGGAATGAACAAGGCTGAAACAGGTATCAATGGGCTGGCGGGTGGCTCCGTGGACCAGGGTGTGGGCCATCGGGAGCGGCTGTCCGCACTGGCCGATGGCCAGCTTCAGGGCGATGAACTGAGTGCTGCATTCGCCTACGCGGCGGAAGACGAGGAAGGGGCCAAGACCTGGCAGCTGTACCACCTGGTCGGTGATGTGCTGCGCTCGGCAGACCTGGCACAGCCTGCCAATCCGGCATTCATGGCCCGTTTGCGTGAACAACTGGCCCAGGAGGCGCTGCCTGAACGCCCCCATGTTCCGGTTCCCGTGGCAGTGGTTGCGGCCGGGCTGCCCGAGGCAGCCAATGCGTCTGTGTTCCGCTGGAAGATGGTGGCGGGCTTTGCTTCGCTGGCTGCGGTGGCGGCGATAGGTTGGACATCCCTGGCCAGTTTGCAAGGGGCGGGCCCTGCAGGGGCAGGTGCTCAGATGGCGGCCGTGCCCGAACGCAGCAACCCGGCCCCAGGGGCGCCCGTGGTAGCGGTGGCCGACGCTGACGGGCAGCAGGTGATGCTGCGGGATCCCCGTCTGGATGAATTGCTTGCGGCCCACAAGCAGTTTGGCAGCACATCGGCACTGCAGATGCCGGCGGGTTTTCTGCGAAATGCCACCTTTGAAACCCCTGGCCGTTGAATTTGGAATAGGGATGCCTGCTCCAGGCGGTGAGATCGCGTGATGAACACATTGGGAGTACTGGGCGCTGGTGGAATCCTTCGCAATCGGTGGCTGATGTTGTGTGGGGCGGTAGCTGCATGGGGCCTGGTGGCATCGGCAGCCCTGGCCGCAGGCCCTGGCGGGAGCAATGCCGCCGCGTCTTCCTCGCAGGCCGTATCTGCCCCTGCCGAGCGCGATGTGGCGCAGTGGATCGAGCGCATGCACAGTGCGCCCTGCCGCAAATCCTACGCAGGGGTGTTTGTGGTGATGTCGGCCAACGGAGCCATGTCCAGCTCGCGCATCTGGCACGCCTGCGATGGGCTCCAGCAGATGGAGCGGGTGGAGTCGCTGAGCGGCACGCCGCGCACTGTTTTTAGGCGCAACGATGAGGTGCGCACTTTCTTGCCACAAGCGCGTGTGGTGCGCACAGACCGGCGCGATGCGGCCGGGCTTTTTCCTCGCGTGCCGGTGGTCAGCGGCACCTCTACGGCCCAGTTTTATACCTCTCAGCTGATGGGCCAGGAGCGGGTGGCGGGGTTGGTGTCCGATGTGGTGTGGTTCAAACCCCTGGATGCTCTGCGCTTTGGCTACCGCCTGTGGGTGGAGCGGGACTCAGGGTTGGTGGTGAAACTGCAAACCCTGACCCTGGATGGGCGGGTGTTGGAGCAGGCGGCGTTTTCAGAGCTTGATTTGAATGCGTCGGTGCGGGTGGAGCAACTCTCCCGCTTGATGGATTCGACAACGGGCTACAAAGTGCTCGCCCCAGCCGTCGTGAAGACAACAGCCCAGGCTGAGGGGTGGGTTCTGCGGCAGCCGGTGGCGGGGTTCGTGCCTGTCAGCTGCCATAGGCGCGCGGTTTCTGGCGCAGACGATGCGCCAAGTGTTCTGCAGTGTCTTTACTCCGATGGGCTGGCTTCTGTTTCCTTGTTCCTGGAGTCCTTTGACCCGCAGCATCACCCGGCGCAATCCCAGGTGTCGGGTATGGGTGCGACGCAGCTCTTTGCGCAGCGGGTGTCGCCTGATACCTGGTTGACGGCGGTCGGTGAAGTCCCCTTGCAGACGCTGCGTCTTTTCGCCGGACAGTTGGAACGCATTCGCTGAGCGCGTCGTTTCCTGCACGGTGTCGAAGGTCCTTTCCCGGCCAGTTTGGTTGGCGCAGTTGAAAAGAACGTTGATCTTTGCCGGGAACCATTTCGCGGCACACTCTTCACAGTCACACCAAGCTCATGGACAGCATTTGCACAATTCACGAAAGGTCGAAGATGCCGAAGTTCGATGGTAATAAGCTGCGCTCTGTGGCGCTCGCGTGCATGTTTGCCGGGGTAGCTGGCGCTGTGGCGCTGCCTCAAGCGGTGTGGGCCCAGCCAGCCGCCGTTGTCCGGGGTTTGCCGGACTTCACGGAACTGGTGGACCAGGTGGGACCATCGGTGGTCAATATACGCACGGTTGAAAAAGCGTCGTCGCGCACTGGTGCCAATGGCATGGACGAGGAGATGCTGGAGTTCTTCCGGCGTTTTGGTGTGCCAATTCCCAACC
>NZ_QAIH01000194.1:16231-45738 GCF_003060895.1 Acidovorax sp. HMWF029
AGAGGCCGCAGCAGGAAGAGGAGCAGCAGCCACGGGGGGTCGGTTCCGGTTTCATCCTGACCGCAGATGGGTTTGTCATGACCAACGCCCATGTGGTGGACGGTGCCGACGAAGTCATTGTGACGCTTCCGGACAAGCGCGAGTTCAAGGCCAAGATCGTTGGTGCTGACAAGCGCACGGATGTGGCTGTGGTCAAGATCGAGGCGACGGGCCTGCCTGCGGTGAAAGTGGGGGATGTAAGCCGCCTGCGTGTCGGTGAATGGGTGATGGCGATTGGATCTCCTTTTGGGCTGGAGAACACCGTCACGGCGGGCATCGTGAGTGCCAAGCAGCGCGACACGGGTGACTACCTGCCTTTCATCCAGACCGATGTAGCCATCAATCCTGGCAATTCGGGTGGCCCGCTTATCAACATGCGCGGCGAGGTGGTGGGCATCAATAGCCAAATTTATTCACGCTCAGGTGGTTTCATGGGCATCTCGTTTGCCATCCCCATGGATGAGGCCATTCGGGTCAGTGAGCAGTTGCGCGCCTCGGGGCGCGTGACGCGTGGGCGCATTGGTGTGCAGATTGGTACGGTCACCAAAGATGTCGCCGAGTCCATTGGCCTGGGCAAGCCACAAGGTGCGCTGGTCACCGGTGTAGAGGGCGGATCGCCGGCCGACAAGGCCGGAGTGGAAGCCGGTGACATCATCACTCGTTTTGATGGCAAGCCCATTGAGAAGGTGGCGGACCTGCCGCGCCTGGTCGGCAACACCAAGCCCGGGAGCAAGAGCACGGTGACGGTGTTCCGCCGGGGGGTGTCGCGCGATCTTGGCATCACCATTGCAGAAATCGAACCAGACAAGCCTGCCATCAAGGTGGCCGAGCGTGAGGAAAAACCCAGGGCTTCTGCTGCCGCGCAGCAGTTGGGGCTGTCGGTGACAGAGATCACCGACGCGCAGAAGAAAGAGCTCAAGCTCAAGGGCGGCGTAGTGGTGGCCGCCGCCACCGACGCTGCTGCCCGTGCGGGACTGCGCGAAGGGGACATCATTCTGTCGGTGGCCAATACCGAAATTTCGGGCGTGAAGGAGTTCGAGTCTGTGCTCGCCAAAGCCGACAAGAGCAAGTCCATCAACGTGCTGTACCGGCGCGGTGAGTGGGCCCAGTACGCCCTGATCCGGTCCGGGCGCTGACGCGACACTGCGAGAGGGCGGTTCACATGGCTGATTCCCCCTCTTTTTTGACCTGGCCTTTAGGCGATGAATTTCTTTTTTGTTTTTTTGCGTCACGCCGTAGCGGCGTCTAGATGTTAGCTTTTGCTAACTTTGTTAAGGCCTATCAACCAGATTCGATAGAATAGAGGCTTCCGTTAAACGCTTATCTGCATATTGGCTGGCATCGGGTTCACGATGCGGGATAGTTCTGTGCGATGCACAACCGATCCACAGCTCACCCACAAGTTGTCCAGCGTTGTTGTTGTGTCGACTGTGAATAAACTGTGTATAAAATACCTGTTGCAGACCGGCAACTCCCCCTCGGTGCAGTCGGGCGGGCTTTTCCAAGCAGCCTTTTTGCCTACAATGAAGTTCCAACTATCGCAGTTGCCAATGATTGTTGGTTCAGGGCGCGTCGCCACTCGACGCGCCCTTTTTTCTTGTGGGCGCTGTTTTAATTCAATCACTTGACGCTTTCCGTTGATGAATCACATCAGAAATTTTTCCATCATTGCGCACATCGACCATGGCAAGTCGACGCTGGCTGACCGCTTGATCCAGCGGTGCGGCGGACTGGCGGAGCGCGAGATGGAGGCCCAGGTCCTGGACTCGATGGATATCGAAAAAGAGCGTGGGATAACCATCAAGGCGCAGACCGCTGCGCTGCAGTACAAGGCGCGTGATGGTCAGATCTACAACCTCAATTTGATCGACACACCGGGCCATGTGGACTTCTCGTATGAGGTGAGTCGCTCGCTGTCGGCCTGCGAAGGTGCGCTGCTGGTTGTCGATGCGTCGCAGGGCGTAGAAGCGCAGACCGTGGCCAACTGCTATACCGCGCTGGATCTGGGCGTTGAAGTGGTGCCCGTGCTCAACAAGATGGACTTGCCCAACGCCGATCCTGACAACGCGAAGGCCGAGGTTGAGGATGTCATCGGCATCGATGCGACCGATGCAATTCCCTGCTCGGCTAAGACCGGCATGGGTATCGACGAGATCCTCGAAGCCATCGTGGCCAAGGTGCCTGCGCCGCGCGGCAATGCAGATGGCCCGCTGCGAGCGATGATCATCGATAGCTGGTTCGACAGCTATGTGGGTGTGGTGATGCTGGTGCGGGTGGTCGATGGCCGTCTGCTAAAAGGTGAGCGTATCAAGATGATGGCCAGCGGGGCGGTCTACAACGCGGACAACCTTGGGGTGTTCACGCCCGCCAACGAGCCGCGCAACTCACTCGATGCAGGGCAAGTGGGCTACATCATCGCCGGCATCAAGGAGCTGCAGGCTGCCAAGGTGGGCGATACGATCACGCTCGAAAAGAAGTTACCTAACAATGCGGGCCCTGCCGCCGAGGCTCTGCCTGGCTTCAAGGAGATCCAGCCTCAGGTGTTTGCCGGTCTGTACCCGACCGAGGCGAGCGAATACGACTCGCTGCGCGATGCGCTCGAAAAGCTCAAGCTCAATGACGCCTCATTGCACTACGAGCCAGAAGTTAGCCAGGCGCTGGGTTTCGGTTTCCGCTGTGGCTTCCTGGGGCTGTTGCACATGGAAATCGTGCAGGAGCGCCTGGAGCGAGAGTTTGACCAGGACCTCATCACGACTGCGCCCAGTGTGGTCTACCAGGTGGTCAAGGCCGATGGTGAGGTGATCATGGTAGAGAACCCCTCCAAGATGCCGGACCAGGGGAGGCTGGAGGAAATCCGCGAGCCCATCGTCACCGTGCATTTGTACATGCCCCAGGACTACGTGGGCCCGGTGATGACACTGGCCAACCAAAAGCGCGGTGTGCAGATGAACATGGCGTACCACGGTCGCCAGGTGATGCTTACCTACGAAATGCCTCTGGGCGAAATCGTGCTCGACTTCTTCGACAAGCTCAAGTCGGTGTCGCGCGGCTATGCCTCCATGGACTATGAGTTCAAGGAGTACCGCGCCTCCGATGTTGTGAAGGTCGATATTCTTCTGAACGGCGAAAAGGTCGATGCACTGTCCATCATCGTGCACCGCTCGCAATCCCAGTATCGGGGTCGTGCCGTGGTTGCCAAGATGCGCGAGATCATCAGCCGCCAGATGTATGACGTGGCCATTCAGGCAGCGATCGGTGCCAACATCATTGCGCGCGAGACCATCAAGGCCCTGCGAAAGAACGTGCTGGCCAAGTGCTACGGCGGGGATATCTCCCGCAAGCGCAAGTTGCTCGAAAAGCAGAAGGCGGGCAAGAAGCGGATGAAGCAGATCGGTTCCGTCGAGGTGCCCCAGGAGGCGTTTTTGGCCATTTTGCAGGTGGAAGATTGATGCAGTTCATGCAAATTCTCACGTCTTTGGTGCTGGCCGGTTTTGCCGGTTATGTCGGCGCTTGGTACTTTGGCGCTATCGAGGGCAACTTTGCGCTGCTGCTGTTTCTGGCCACGGTGATCACTGGGGCGTATTGGTTGGCGGAGCGGTTCTACTTTTTGCCGGCTCGGCGCCGGGCGGCGCAAGCGATAGAAGATGCTGCCGTGGCGCGCCGCGCCGAGCTGGACCGCATGGGCATCCAGAAGATCGATGTGGATGTGCAGGATGCCAAAGGCCAGATCCTCATGCAGCCTTGGTGGCTGGACTGGACTGCTGGGCTTTTTCCAGTGATTGTCGCGGTGTTTTTCCTGCGCTCTTTTCTGTTTGAACCCTTCAAGATTCCGTCTGGATCCATGATCCCGACGCTGCTGGTGGGCGACCTGATTCTGGTGAACAAGTTCACTTACGGCCTGCGCCTTCCGGTCATCAACACGAAGATCACCGAGGGCAACAAGCCCGTGCGTGGCGATGTGCTGGTGTTCCGGTATCCGCCGCAGCCCAGCATGGACTACATCAAGCGAGTGGTTGGTGTACCTGGAGACGAAGTTGCCTACATCAACAAGCGCCTGACGATCAATGGCAAGGCAGTTGATACGAAAGCGATTCCCGACTTTTTCGAAGAAGACGCGATGCGCTACTTCAAACAGTTCGAGGAAACGCTGGGCGACAAGCCCCACCGTTTGCTGAACAACCCGGATGTGCCCGCTTTTGTGCAAGGCGCCAGCAATTTTGCCTACCGCGAAAACTGCCGCTACAGTGTGGAAGGCGTCGCTTGCAAGGTTCCAGAAGGCCACTATTTCATGATGGGCGACAACCGCGACAACTCGCTGGACTCCCGCTACTGGGGGTTTGTTCCAGAGGGCAACATTGTTGGCAAGGCCTTTTTTGTCTGGATGAATTTCGGTAATCTCAAGCGCATCGGCGCGTTCCACTGAATCGCACAACCGCTGTTCACCATATAGTGAGGGGATAATTTATGGCAATGAATCGCATCGCAAGCCGCTCTCGCCAGCGCGGGTTGTCTTTTTTCGGATTGGTTTTTGTTGGCGTGATTGCGGTGGCGGTGTTTGCCATTGGTGGCCAGTCTGTTCCTATTTTCTTGGAGTACAACGCGGCCAAAAAGGCTATTGAAAAGGCCAAGGTGGAGAGCTCGGTAGCGGGCGTGCGGGCCGCTTTTGACCGGGCGGCAGCAATTGATGACATTTCCTCCATCAAGGGATCGGACCTGGAGGTGACTAAACGCGGCGACAAAGTCGTTGTGTCGTTCAAATACGCCCGTGAGATCCCTTTGGCGGGGCCGGCCTATCTGGTCTACCGCTTTGAAGCGCAGACCAAGTAGGTGCAGGCCGGTCTCGTCGCGCTGCAGGGCCGCCTGCAGCATGTTTTTTCGGATCCCTCGCTGCTCCAGCGTGCCACCACGCACCGCAGTTTTTCTGCGGACCACAACGAGCGGCTCGAATTTCTGGGTGACTCCGTCCTGAATCTGGCGGTTGCCAGCCTGTTGTACCAGCGCTTGTCTGCCCTGCCGGAGGGCGATCTGTCCCGCGTGCGCGCCAACCTGGTCAAACAGGACACCTTGCACCAGCTGGCCCTGCGGCTGAAAGTCTCCGAGGTGCTGCGTCTGGGCGAGGGGGAGGCCAAGTCGGGTGGGCAGCAGCGCCCCTCCATCCTGGCCGATGCCGTGGAAGCCCTGATTGGCGCGGTGTACCTCGATGCGGGGTACGTCCATGCCGAAGCGCTGGTGCATCGCCTGTTTGAAGGGGTGGAGATCAATCCTCAGATGCAGGCGGCTTCCAAGGATGCCAAAACCGCGTTGCAGGAGTGGCTCCAGGGCCGCAAAATGAAGCTGCCGCAGTACCGGGTGGTGGCGACCGTAGGCGTGGCCCACCGCCAGACCTTTGACGTCGAGTGCGATATTCCCGAATTGGGCCTGACCGAACGCGGCATCGGGGGCTCGCGCCGGGCGGGCGAGCAGGCGGCAGCCGCCGCCATGCTGGCCACATTGAAAGCAAAGAAGTTATGAATGATGCTACTAACAACGTAGCTGGTGACGATGGCGCAGAAAGCGTTCCCGTGCCAAACGATCTGGAGGCCATGCTGGCCGCTGCCGCAGTGCCTGCTGCGGTGCCCGGCCAGCGCTGCGGCGTGATTGCCATTGTGGGCAAGCCCAATGTGGGCAAGTCCACGCTGCTCAATGCCCTGGTGGGGCAGAAGATCAGCATCACCTCGCGCAAGGCACAGACCACGCGCCACCGCATCACGGGCATCCGCACACTGGAGCAAACCCAGTTCATCTTTGTGGACACGCCTGGCTTCCAGACGCGCCACGCAACCGCACTCAACAAGTCGCTGAACAAGACCGTGATGGGCGCGATTGGCGATGTGGATCTGATCCTTTTTGTGGTTGAGGCGGGCAATTTCACGCTGGCCGATGCCAAGGTGCTGTCGCTGTTCAAGCCCGGCATCCCCACACTACTGGTGGCCAACAAGCTCGACATGGTGCACCGCCGCGCCGAGATTGCACCCTGGCTCAAGAGCATGCAGGAGCGTCACCCGTTTGCCGAGTTCGTGCCCATGTCGGCCAAGAACAAGGGCGACATTGAGCGCCTCTTTGGCATTTGTGCCAAGTACCTGCCCGAGCAGGGTTGGTGGTACGCCGAGGACGAGCTGACCGACCGCAGCGAGAAGTTCCTGGCGTCGGAGACCGTGCGCGAGAAGCTGTTCCGCTTCACGGGCGATGAGCTGCCCTACACCTCGACCGTGGTCATCGACAAGTTCGACGAAGAAAAAAGCAAGCAGCACAAGCGCCTGGTCAAGATCGCTGCCACCATCGTGGTCGAGCGCGACAACCACAAGATGATGGTCATTGGCGACAAGGGCGAGCGTTTGAAGCGCATCGGCACCGAGGCCCGCCAGGAGTTGGAAAAGCTCATGGATGCCAAGGTGTTCCTCGAACTCTGGGTCAAAGTGCGCTCCGGCTGGGCGGACGACGAAGCGCGCGTGCGCTCTTTTGGCTACGAATGAGCTTTGCCCGGATGATCTTCCGGTCACCCAACGCGGTGGCTGGTTTTTTCTGACCCCTCTCGCACCACTTTCCAACCAGCACCGTGGCTGCCGCCAAGCGCATCGCCGATGAGCCCGCCTTCGTGCTGCACAGCTACGACTGGAGCGAGTCCAGCCTGATCCTGGAAGTCCTCTGCCGCCGCCAGGGGCGTGTGGCGCTGGTGGCCAAGGGGGCCAAGAAACCCACCTCCAACTTCCGCCCCGTGTTGCTGCCGCTGCAGCCGCTGTTGGTGACCTACACACTCACTGGCGATGGCAGCGCAGACATCCACACCCTCAAGGGCGCCGAGTGGGTGGGCGGCCATGTGATGCCCACCGGCGATGCGTTGCTCTCGGGCCTGTACCTCAACGAACTGCTGCTGCGCCTGCTCGCGCGGGCCGATGCACACACCGCGCTGTTCGACGCCTACGCCGGTGTGGTGCGCGTGCTGGCCAGCGAACATGGCGATGCGCTCGAACCCGTGCTGCGCAGCTTTGAACTGCTGCTGCTGCGCGAGATCGGCCTCTTGCCCAGCCTGGATGCGCAGACCATGACGCTGGAGCCGCTCAAGGCCGACACGCGCTACACCCTGGTGGCCGAAGGCGGTTTGCGGGTGGCGTCTGCCACCGACCGCGCGGCGCTGGTGGGACGGCAGTGGGTTGCCTTGCAACGCGCGCTGGACGATGGCTCTGCCAGCTACACCGCCACGCTGCGCGCCTGTGCCCCCATCGCAGCGGAACTCAAGCCCCAGCTGCGCACCGTGCTGCAATACCATTGCGGCAGCCCCATGCTGCGCACCCGCCAGCTCATGATCGATTTGCAGGCCCTATGAACCAGCCATCCCACCCCGCTTCGCACCGGACCACCGCCCTATCGGTCAACGTCAACAAAGTCGCGCTGCTGCGAAACACGCGCCACCTGGGCATTCCCAGCGTGACCCGCGCGGCCGAACTGTGCCTGCAGGCCGGTGCCCAGGGCATCACGGTGCACCCCCGGCCCGATGAGCGCCATATCCGCAGCCACGACGTGTTCGAGCTGGCCACGCTGATGAAGGCCTGGCCGGGCCGCGAATACAACATCGAGGGCAACCCGTCGCAGAACCTGATGGACTTTATTCGCCAGGTGCGGCCCCACCAAGCGACCTTTGTGCCCGACAGCGAAGACCAGTTCACCAGCGACCACGGCTGGAGCTTTCCTCAGGACGCCGAACGCCTGGCACCCCTGATTGCGGAGTGCAAGGCGCTGGGCGTGCGCGTGAGCCTGTTCATGGACCCGGTGCCCGAGCAGATGGCCGCCGCCCGGGCCGTGGGCGCCGACCGGGTGGAGCTGTACACCGAGCCCTACGCCGCCGCCTGGGGCACGCCGCAGCACGCGGTGGAACTCAAGCGCTACGCCGCCGCTGCCCAGGCCGCGCTGGACGCAGGCCTGGGCGTGAACGCAGGCCATGATCTGAACCGTGACAACCTGACTGCCTTTGTGCGCGAGGTGCCCGGCGTGCTGGAGGTGTCGATTGGCCATGCCCTCATTGCCGACGCGCTGGAGCTGGGCTACACCGCCACGGTGTTGGCCTACCTGGCGTGTATCCAGGCGGGGTTTGCACCTCCAGCTAGCGACTCCTGATTTGATAGCTGCAAAGGAATGATGGTCGTGCGTTAGCAGCCATTTTTATTCAAAAATTCTCATGATCTACGGCATTGGCACCGACATCTGCGACGTGCGCCGCATCGCCGCCAGCCTGGAGCGCCATGGCGAACGTTTTGCCCAGAAGGTGCTGGCCGACGGCGAGCTGGCCACCTGGCGCGAGAGGAGTAGCCGCTGGCCCGACCGGGGCCTGCGCTACCTCGCCACGCGGTTCTCTGCCAAGGAGGCGTTCAGCAAAGCCATCGGCCTGGGTATGCGCATGCCCATGACCTGGCGCCACTGCGAGGTGGCCAAGCTCCCCACCGGCCAGCCGGTGATCGTGCTGCACGGCGCACTCAAGGAGTGGTTCGAGGCCCGGGGGCTGAAGGCGCACCTGAGCGTGACCGACGAGACCGACTACGCCGCCAGCTTCTGTGTGGTTGAAAAAACATAGAAAAAAGGCCTTCTCCGCGCTATTGGCATGCCTTGATAGCTATTGTTTTGATAGTAAATTCTGATGGACCCTGATGACTGAACACGCACCCCTGATCCTCGACGTGGCGGGCACCACACTCACCGATGTGGACCGCCGCCGCCTCGCCCACCCGCTGACCGGCGGCGTGATCCTGTTTGCCCGCAACTGGGAAAATCGCGAGCAGCTGCTGCAGCTCACCAGCAGCATCAAGGCTGTGCGTGACGACCTGCTCATCTGCGTGGACCACGAAGGCGGCCGTGTGCAGCGCTTTCGCACCGACGGTTTCACCCACCTGCCACCCATGCGCGCTTTGGGCGAGATGTGGATGGACGATGGCAAGGGCGCCAAGGCGGTGCCCGGCAGCGGCGCGCTGCGCGCCACCAATGCCGCCACGGCAGCGGGCTACGTACTGGGGGCAGAACTGCGCGCCTGTGGTGTGGATTTCAGCTTCACGCCCGTGCTCGACCTGGACTGGGGTGAAAGCGGCGTGATCGGCGACCGCGCCTTCCACCGCGACCCGCGTGTGGTGGCGCTGCTTGCCAAGAGCCTGATGCACGGCCTGCTGCAGGCGGGCATGGCCAACTGCGGCAAGCACTTTCCCGGCCACGGTTTCGTCAAGGCCGATTCGCACACCGAAGTGCCGGTGGACAAGCGCAGCCTCAAGGCCATCCTGGCCGACGACGCCGCGCCGTACCCCTGGCTCAGTAGCACGCTCACCAGCGTGATGCCCGCCCATGTGATCTACCCCAAGGTGGATAGCCGCCCCGCAGGCTTCTCGCAGCGCTGGCTGCAGGACATCCTGCGCCGCCAGATGCGTTTTGACGGCGCCATCTTCAGCGACGACCTGAGCATGGAAGGCGCCCGCCGCCTCGACGGCAAGGTGGTCAGCTACACCGATGCCGGGATTGCCGCATTGCAGGCGGGCTGCGACCTGGTGCTGCTGTGCAACCAGAGCCTGGGCGACGGACAGGCGGTGGATGAACTCATCGATGGCCTGGAAAAGGCCCAGAAGCAGGGCCGCTGGCAGCCCAGCGTGGACAGCGAATCGCGCCGCCTTGCGCTGCTGCCCGAAACCTTGCCCCAGCCCTGGGACGAACTGATGTACCAGCCTGCCTACCTGCAGGCGCTCGACCTGCTGCCCTGAAGGGCTGATTCAGATCCCTGGTGAGGTCGAAGCCGGCTCTCAGGGGTGCACTCAACCGCCCTGCGGCGCTGTCGCGGGGGGCTGGGGTGAGACTGGTTGTACGGCGCCGGGCATTGCAGCCGGGGCTGTTGCAGGCTCTGACGGCGCTGCTGGAGCAGGCGCCTGCGGCGCTGCCGGCGCGGGCACGCCCTGAAAGCGCCGCACCACCCGCTGGAATACCAGTGAGTTCGGGATCTGCAGCCAAGCCACCTGCTCGGCCGTGGCGCTGTGGTCTTCCAGCGTTGTGTAGAGCAGGTTGATGTCCACCACGCGACCCTTGGCGCCGGGTTTTTCGGCGGTGTCCAGCACCTCGATGTAGTCGCCGATCCGGAACGGTCGCACCGTGAAGATCAGCAGTGCGCAGAACAGGTTGGACAGTACGCTCCAGGCGGCAAAAAAAGCCACAGCACCTACCGTGGCAAATCCGGTGAAGGCTGTCCACAGCACGGTGGCAGAGACGCCCATGCGCTCAAGCACCAGCAGCAGTGCGCTTGCCACGATGATCCAGCGGATCAGCCCATTCATGGGCACGACCAACTCGTCAGGCAGCTGGTAGTGGCTACTGGCACGTCGCACGATGCGGCGCAGCACACGCTGCAGCAGCCAGGCGGCGAACAGGATCAGCAGGATCTGCGTGCCGGGGATGATGACCTCCAGCCAGTCCTGCACCCAGTCGGGCAGGCGGGTTTTCAGCAGTTGCATGCGAGATGCCACGGTGCGCGCGCTGCGCTCGGTGGCATCAAACGAGAAGGCGGAAAAGAAACTCAATTGCGCAGTTGCTCCACGGTGTCCATCTGCATTTCAAAACTGAAGAACCGATTGCGCCCCTGGGCCTTGGCGGCGTAGAGGGCCTGGTCGGCGCGCATGATCATGCTCTCGGCGTTGGTGCTGTCATCGGGCACGCAGGTGGTGATGCCGCCAGACAGCGTGAGGATGTTGCCCAAGGGCGAATTGGCATGTGCGATGGCGCGTACCTTGAGAAGTTGCCCCAGTGCCCGCGCGAAGGTCATGGCGCCCGAGCGGGGTGTGCTGGGCAGGATGAGGGCAAACTCCTCGCCGCCATAGCGAGAGGCCACGTCCCGCGGGCGCACACACACTTCACGCAGCAGGCGGCCTACTTCCCTCAGGCAAGCATCGCCCTGCACATGGCCGCTGGCGTCGTTGAAGAGTTTGAAGTGGTCCAGGTCGCACAGCATCAGCGTGAGCGGCGTGCCGTCCCGGCGGGCCGCAAGAATCTCGTTGTGGAGGATGCGGTCAAACCCTCGGCGGTTGACCAGGCCTGTGAGGGCGTCGATCTCCACCATCTCATTGAGCCGCTGGTTGGCTGCATGCAACTCGCCCGACATCGTCACCAGCCGGCGGCGCATGTCCAGCAGGCGCCGCATGGCGCGCAGCTTGGCCATGAGCACGATGGGCTTGACGGGTTTGACGAGGTAGTCGTCTCCACCCACCTCAATGCCGCGCCACACGTCCAGTTCGTTATCCAGGCCGGACAGGAAGATGATGGGGGTCCAGTCGCCCGCCTCGCTCTCGCGCATCTGCTGCGCCACCCAGTAGCCGTCCTGGCCAGGCAGCTTGATGTCGAGCAGAACGAGGTCCGGGCGGTGGGTCTTGAAGAGGTGCAGGGCCGCCTGGCCCTCGGGCGCTTCGAAAATGTTGGACACGCCTGCACGCCGCAGCTCGGCGACCAGTGCTGCACGCACCGAGCCCTGGTCTTCTACCACCAGCACCGAGAACGCGTTGCCCGAGGGCATGGGCTCGACGGCGGTTTGGGGGGCGGGGTAGGGGGCGTTGCTGGAGCTGAAAGGCACAGGGGTCTCCTTGGTCGCCGTCTAAAGGCGCATTCTCTGGCGCCCGGAGTACATTGCCCCGGGGCCTCACTCAGGCTCAGGACTCCCGGCGCAGCGCTGGGAACAGGATCACGTCGCGGATGCTGGGGCTGTCAGTCAGCAGCATCATGAGGCGGTCAATACCGATGCCGCACCCCCCTGTGGGGGGCATGCCGTATTCCAGCGCGCGCACAAAATCGTGGTCGTAGAACATGGCTTCGTCGTCACCGCCGTCTTTGGCAGCCACCTGGGCGTGAAAGCGTGCGGCCTGGTCTTCGGCGTCGTTCAGTTCGCTGAAGCCATTGCCGAACTCGCGGCCGGTGATGTACAGCTCGAAGCGCTCGGTCACCTCGGGGCGGGTGTCGTTGGCGCGGGCCAGGGGCGAGATCTCGGTGGGGTGCTCCATGATGAAGGTGGGCATCCAGAGCTTGTCCTCCACAGTTTCTTCAAAGTACAGCACCTGCAGGCTTGCGAGGGAGCGGGCAGAGAGCTTGTCCTTCTCCTCCGTCATGCCCAGCTTTTTCAGCGCGCTGATGAGCCATGCAGCATCGTCCACATGGGCGCCCGCTTCGGTGTACTGGAAGATCGCTTCGCGAATGGTCAGGCGCGCAAACGGCTGACTCAGGTCCACCTCGCGCCCACCGTAGCTCAGCTGAAGCGAGCCTGTGGCCCTCAAAGCCACCTCGCGGATCAGCGTCTCGGTGAAGTCCATCAGGTCCAGGTAGTTCCAGTACGCCGCGTAGAACTCCATCATGGTGAACTCGGGGTTGTGGCGCACCGAGATGCCTTCGTTGCGGTAGCTGCGGTTGATCTCGAACACCCGCTCGAAACCGCCCACGATCAGGCGCTTCAAGTACAGCTCTGGCGCAATGCGCAGGAACATTTCTTGTTCCAGCGCGTTGTGGTGCGTCACGAACGGCTTGGCATTGGCGCCGCCCGGGATCGGGTGCAGCATGGGCGTTTCGACCTCCAGGAAGCCGTGGCTCACCATGAACTCGCGCAGGCCGCTCACAGCCTTGCTTCGGGCCATGAAGCGCTTGCGGGCCTGCTCGTCGGTGATCAGGTCGACATAGCGCTGGCGGTATTTTTGCTCCTGATCGGCCATGCCGTGGAACTTGTCGGGCAGGGGGCGCAGGCTCTTGGTCAGCAGACGCAGGCTGGTCACCTTGACCGACAGTTCGCCGGTCTTGGTCTTCATCAGCGTGCCTTCGGCGCCCACGATGTCACCCAGGTCCCAGTGCTTGAAAGCGGCGTACAGGTCTTCGCCCACGGCGTCGCGGGTGACGTAGAGCTGGATACGACCGCCGACCTCGCCCAGCGAGCCGTCCTGCACCGTGGCAAAGCTGGCCTTGCCCATCACGCGCTTGAGCATCATGCGGCCGGCTACGCTGACGGTGACGGGTGTGGCCTCCAGCGTTTCGGTTGCGGTTTCGCCGTGATCCTGGTGCAACTGTGCCGCCTTGTGGGCGGGCTTGAAATTGTTGGGGAAGGCCACGCCCCCGCCGTTGGCTTGCACTTCACGCAAGGCGCGGAGCTTTTCGCGGCGCTCGGCGATGAGCTGGTTGTCGTCCTGGGGGGGGAGGGTTGTATTGTTGTCAGACATGGGAGGCCGCCTGTAATGGGGCGATGGTTTGAACCAAAACAGACGATTTTAAGTTTTCGCGTGTAGCTAGGGCGGATGGGTGTGAATTCCAGTCCGATGAGTTACGTCGGCTTTCTTGCCAATGCGAAAAAATCGCTTTGTGTCGCGGTGGTTTCGATGACATCCAACCCTGCATACGACAAAAGGTCCTGCATCAGTTGTCGATCAAAAACGTGGTGGTGCAAAGTTCTGTTGTGGAAGTTGTCCAGCCTGTGTTCCTTGAACTGTTGGAATGTTCCAGCGGGTGGGTCTAGCGATCGAATTTCATCCAGATGCGTCAAATCATGCTCGGACGTATTGTTCTCGAAGTCTGCAATGAGATGGGCCAACGGGGTTGTTGGGCGTCGATGGTCAAAGTTGCTGGCATTGTTCGAAAGCACCAGAATCAGTGTCCCCCCACGGTTGATGACTCGTTTCCACTCTGACAGCGCCTTGATTGGGTTGGTCACATGCTCCAGGCAATTGGAGGATAGGAGGAATTCATACGAGTCGTCAATGATCGCAGACAAGTCCGAAGCGTCACCGACGAACTGCATCCCCTTCTTTGATCCTGTGAAATTGAAATGGCGCCCGGCAGTGATGTCTTTCTACTACAAGGGATTGCGTGAGACGTTCACCCCATCTAGATCGGTGATCGCTTGGCGGAGGGGGGACGAGGTTTGACGATCATGCTGGGGCCACCGATTTAAATCCCCTTTTTTCCGGCGACTAGTGCCACGTATGTGTGGTGGCCGGGCAGCAGCGACCTAGAGTGCTTGAGGTAGACGAAAGTCTCCACCATGTTTCTGGGCAGGGTCTTGCGGACTGTTTTTTAATCGCTATCTGGATGGGGTTATCTGCCCTTTGATAGACATGTTTGGTTGATGCTCAGTGGCTAACGCCATCGCGGCACAGCACAGCCGAAATAGTGCGCAGCAGGATCGTTGCGTCTTGCGTGAGCGAGCAGTGCTGCAGGTACCAAGCGTCTAGCGCGACTTTCTGTTCGATTGGCAGTTCGTCCCGGCCATTGATTTGGGCCCAACCTGTCAGGCCTGGGCGCAGCATGTGAACTCCCGCGCGAGTTCGGAGTGCGATCAGGTCATGCTGGTTGTGCAGTGCTGGGCGAGGCCCAACAAGGCTCATATCGCCACGCAGAATGCTCCACAACTGAGGCAGTTCATCCAGACTGCTGCGGCGCAAAAAGCTGCCTATGGGCGTAAGCCATTGTTCGGGGCGCTCCAGCAAATGGGTGGCGACCTCGGGCGTGTCGATGCGCATTGTCCGAAACTTGGGCATACGGAAAAGAGCGTTGTTTCGTCCCACGCGGTCTGACCAGTAGAGCGCCGGTCCGGGTGAGGTAGTTCTGACCCAGAGTGCGATCAGCACCAAGGGCAGGGCCAGCAAAAGGCTGGCCAACAGGGCCAGCAACAGGTCGATTAATCGTTTCATGGCCTTGGCTGTGGTGTGAGTGCTTTGGCCAGGGCGGCATCAACCGTCACCGGTGGCATCCAGTCCAGCAAGGTGCGCGCCTTTTGGATGTCGGCTTGCAGTGTGCTGGTCAGTTGCTGCAGCATCGATTGCTTGCCTATGCAGGCCGCGCCCCAGCGCAGCAGTGGCAACGGCACGGGCAGCAGCCTTACGGGCTGGTGTAGAGCCGCCCCCATGCGCTGGATCAGGTCGGTGGTGGAAAGATCTTGTCCGTCGCTGACCAAAAAGGTCTGCTGGGCAGCGGCGGGGTGGGTCATGCAGTTTTGGATAAGGCTGACTAGGTTGGCCACGTCCACCATGCTCCGCAGGTTGCGCACGTTGCCCAGCGGCAAAGGAACGCCACTGCGCACGATAGCCGTCAGCCGAGCGAAGTTGCCGGGTGCATCCGGGCCGTACACCAGCGGGGGCCGAATCACCACCACCTCCAGTCCTGTGCGCGCCGCCAGTGCTTGCAGGCCGCGCTCTGCGTCTAGCTTGGATTGGGCGTAGGGACTGTTTGGAGCCGGTGCGTCGGTTTCCTGGTAAGGACGGTCCCGGCCAACGCCGTGGATGCCGATGGTGCTCAAAAAAACGAGGCGTTTTACGCCCGCCGCTGCTGCCTGCTCGGCGAGCCGCACGGCACCTTCGGTGTTGGTGCGGCGGTACTGCGCCGGTGCATCGATGGCAGTGTCGTGCAATACATGTACCCGGGCGGCGGCATGCACCACCACGCCCACATCTTGAAGCATGCCAGACCAGTCGGTGCTGCCATCCAGTGCTCTAACGGTGTGTTGCGTGGCCCCTGCACAGTCGGGCAGCCGTGCGGCGCTACGTCCCACCAAACGCAGTTGCCACGGCTGCGGGGCTTGTGCCAACGCACAGGCCAGGTGCCTGGCAATAAAGCCCGAGGCCCCGGTTATCAGGCAAGTGCGCAAGGAAGCCTCCCGCGTCCGGGCAAAAAAATCACCATCCACAGGCACGACAAAAAGAACAGCAGTTGGTCACGCTGCCGCCGTCGACATTGCCCTGCTCGCATTGCCAACTGTAGCAATCCCCCCCGCTGCCCTTGCAGCCACGGGGCGACAAAAGGGTGCTCGTGCAGTTGCAACAGTCGGGCGATCAGGCTGGCCTGGCCCAGCCACCAGCCGTTGCCCATCTGCCAAGCACGATGTAGCAGGGGCCGCAGCCCGGCATTGGCGCCTAGTTGGTTGTGAGCGTGTTGCCGGTAGCGCAGGTGTGGCTGCGCATCGATCAGCCATTGGTAACCCTGTGCGCGCACCCACGCGTAAATAAGCCAGTCATGGAAGTCCACCGGCTGCAGCGCCTGCCCCTGCTGACGAACCCAGGTTTGCAGCGCCAGCGCTAGAGGCTGTGCCAGCACAAAAGTACAGCCCGGTCCCGGGCCTTCAAACAAAAAATCCCAGGGCTGCTGCGGCTGGGCCTTGTCGATCAGCCGCTCTTTGCCGCCCGGCCAGAAGGCTGTGACGTTGCCAGAGTAACCCGCCGCACCTGTGAATCGCAGCTGTTGGCAGGCATGAGCCAGTTTGTCGGTGTGCCATAGGTCGTCCTGGTCGGCCAGGGCAACGTAGTCACAACGGGTCATGTCCACATCGCGCAGCAAGCGAAAAAAATTGGGCGCTGCACCACCAAAAACCTGCCCCCTTTGCAGTACCGACACCCGAGGGTTTTGCTGCGCCAATTGTTCGGCCCATGCTTCTGTGCCATCGCAGGAGCGGTCGATGCTTATGACTACCTGCACGGCTACGGCTTGTTGGTCCAGAACGGAGGTGATCTGCGCGGGCAAAAAAGCCATGCCGTTGAAGGCGGCCAACAGGACGAGCACCCGGGGCGTCTGGTCGAGGCTGTGCATGGAAAGCTTGTGGCTCAAATCAGGGTTTTAGGGCCCATGCGGTTACGCAGACCATCCCACAGCCCTGTCAGGGTGGCCTGCAGATGCTGGGATTTGTGACTGGTTGCGATCAGCGGGAAGATGAGCGTCCAGGCCAGTGCTTTGGCAAAAATCTCACAACGGATAGGCCGGGTGGCTGAACGGGAGTGAAGAGCAATGTGGATGGCGTTTCGCACCATGTAATAGTGCCGCAACGGTGACCGGATGCTGACTTTTTTTCCGAGAAACTGCACCGAAGCATCGCCCATGGTGTGTTCAATCACCACATCCCCAGTGCACATGGTCTGGTAACCGTATTGGTTTTTGGCACGCCAGCACCATTCCAGGTCAACCCAGTCAATGAACAGGCTCTCTTGCATGAGGCCAATGGTACGGAGTGTCTGGCTCGGTATCAGTGTGCCGGAGGCGATGGCGTGGGATACCGGATGTAGCCCTGACTGGGGGGTGAAAAATTGTGTGAAGGGTGCGTGGCGGACAAACGCCTGAACTGTGCCTTTGTGGGTGTCAAAGTAAGACGGTGCCAGTGCTGCCAATGCCATACCGCGCGCTTGGCACGTGCCCAGTGCTTGCAGCATGGCGTTCAAAAAATGAGCGGGGTAAACGGTATCCTGGTCACTGAGCCAGACGAACTCTGCCCCTTGGTCCAGGGCTTGGCGGATGCCGATGTTTTGTGCGGCCGCGATCCCCAAGTTCTTGCCAAGGGTGATGCACTGCACTCCTTTTGGAACAGTGATCGCTGAATGCTGCTCAGGCGTGTTGTCCACCAAGATGACGCGTGGCGTGTGCCCAGTGATGCTGGCAAGCACACGCAGCAGGTGCGCTGCATTGGGGCGGTATGTGACGACGATGCAAAAAACACAGGAGTGAGTCATGTGGACGGTCGTTTATTTTGGGCGCGTTGCAATTGCCGTGTGGAACTCAGTATGGCGAAGACTCAAGTTCTGGATGACAGCCAAGAGAAGAAAGCGCAGCCGAAAAATACGTGTATGAGGTAATCCGATGGCATTCTTTTCGCCATTTTTCAATGCATTGCTAGCTGCATAAACGGCCATTGCCGATATTACAGGTAAGCGGCGAAAAATAGTCCTGAAGCCACTATTTTCAAGTGTTTTATGCAAAGTCTCAATGCTCATTAGAGTCAGATGGCGTGGTGGATCTATTCCTATCCAGCTTGTACCGTATGCTCGGTAGCCGATACTTTCAATGTTGGGTGTCTGTAACCACAAAATACCTCCGGGCCGCAATAGGCGATACATAGATTGCAGCAAATTTTGCGGATCATGAACATGCTCAAGAACGTGGCTGCAGGTAATCCAGTCATAGGTGCCCTCCTGTGCTTCGAGTTGTTCGATACTGCCAAGGTAGATATCCATCCCCCCCTTTCGAGCCTCGGCCACTGCAATAGGGTCAAAATCTATGCCGTGCACTGACCATCCTGCTTTCTGCGCCAACTTTAGAAAGCTACCATTCCCACACCCGACGTCCAGCAAGCGTCCTTGTTTGTCTGACGCTTGGCGAGGCATGTGCCGCATTTGCTGGTCGATGAGTGCGCGCACAGGAGGAATCAGTGCGACCAGATAGCGTCCGTATGAATTGCTTGGTGTGAGCCCCATCTGCCAAAGTGAATTGCGGTAGCCGTTCAATATGGCGCGAGCGCTGCTGAGCAGTGAAATGCCTACAGTCGATAAATTTTGGTCGAATGCGTCACTCTCTCGCTCTGGATGCGTGCAATACTCCGCATAAGCCTTTCCTATCGAATCTTCAGTGGGGCGAGGGTCGATATAAGCAGTGTTGCAGGCGCTGCAAGCATGTAATGCCCAGCGACCTGGCGCACAACCAAAAAGCGTATCAGTAAGGGACTCATGAAGTACATTTCGGTCTTTGCTTTGACAAATAGGACATTGTCCTAGTACTTCGATTTCAGATGGTTCCCAAGCGGTTTCTGATGCGGGATTCAATTTTTGGTGTGGTCGCTTCATTTTTGCAAAAATTGTTGGTTCTTGACTTGGGTGGCATTTTAATTGGCAGGTAAAAATGCGATCCAAATAGTGAGTAGTGCGCCCACTAAGCCAATAAATGTTGTTTTAATAAGAGATTGGCGCCAATTCGGGAAGTGTCGAAGCGCACTGGAAAAGATAAGTGCTGTATCTATGCTGGTTCGTACAGACCACATCACCGCTGCACCTACTAATCCGTATTGGATTATTGCCCACCACAAAAAAAATATGTATGGTATTAATTCTGCTAAATGAATTTTGGCGATGATGTCTGTGCGCCCTTGGCTTTGCAACAGTGTGAATGGTAAGTGGGCCAGTCCGTTAACAAGTACGCCAACAGCCAGCCAACGCCATATTGGAGTACTGGCAGCGGCCAGATCGGAGCCCACCCACCATGCCAGCAGCCACGGTCCCAGCCACGCTGTCATAACCAGTCCCGGGATCCAGCACACCAGCAGCAGGTCAACTGTGCGTGTGATGGTGGTGTAGTGCTGCGGGCTCGTGCCCGGCGCGCTGTGGCGGGTCTGCGCGAGCAGCGGTAGTAGAACACCCATGATGGCAATTGGAACCATAGGCAGACGCGAGATGACATCAAAAGGTACCGTGTAGTGTGTTACTGCTGCGACCGTAACCCAGGCCGCAATTGCAAAGCGGTCGAAATACGACATGACTGGCCCGATGAGGTTGCTGACTGTCATCCAGCCTCCAAAGCGCAGCAGTTGTCGGATACCTGTGCTGGGCCACTGTAATGCGGGCTGGGCAAACTCGGGTCTTGCCCGCCACGCCATGCCCAGTGCCCCGGCCAGGCGCACTACCAACAGGCTACCAATGACCCAAAAGAGATCTGTAGTGAATAGGGACGTCATCCAGGGTGCCACAAAGTTGGCCACACCTGCAGGAATACGCACGCTGTTAACGGCGCCGAAGCGGCTGCGCGCTTCCAGGGCGCCAGCACTGCATGCAAACCAGTTAGCCAGTGGCACAGCCAGCGCCAGCAGTGGTGTTGCAGCCTGGGTCTGGGCGTTTAGCTCCGTGGGCATCTCGATGAAGTTGACCAGCCATGGCAGCAACAGCGATAGCAAGAGCGCTAAGCCAAGAGAGAACCCGCCCAGCAGGCGCCGCGCTGCACAGGCAACTGCGGCTTGCTCACGCCGCGAGATCCCCGCTTCGTCGGCAGACGACAAGTATTGCGTTAGCGCTCGCCCCATACCCAGATCGAGAGAGCCGAAGTACCCCACCAGTACCCAGCCCAATGCTAAAACGCCAAATCGCTCTTGGCCTAAACGCTGCAGCAGGCCCGGTACCACCATCACGCCGACCAGCATGGGCAATACCATGCCTGTGACGTTTATCCCGATATTAAAAACGTGATCGCGGCTACGCATTAGCGGTATTCCAGCGTGCCGTCTGAAAATAGCTTGTCTAAAACGGTCTTTATTGCTGGCAGGCTATTGTTGCGCGTTGCATCCTTGAGGCTTTGGAGCTGATTCTGAAGGTCCCGCCAGTGCAGATATTCCTCGCGCGCACGTAGTATTTGCTTATGTTCGGTTGAACTCGTGTTTTCGCCTATCAGTAGTTCTTCGTAAATTTTCTCGCCAGGTCGTAGTCCGGTAAAAATCAATTCAATGTCCGCATCAGGGTGCGTCTCATCCCGTACACTAAGTCCTGATAGGGTGACCATTCGCCTAGCAATTTCCAGAATTTTGATGGGCTCTCCCATGTCCAGAACGAATACATCACCTCCCTCAGCCATGGCGCCGGCCTGCAGTACCAGTTGTGCTGCTTCCGGGATGGTCATGAAGTAACGGGACACCTCGGGGTGGGTTACGGTGACAGGCCCACCAGTAGAAATTTGATGACGAAAAAGGGGAATCACGCTACCACTAGAGCCCAGCACATTGCCAAAACGCACCATTGAAAACCTTGTTGGGCTTTTCCAAGGGGCTTCTGCAGCATCTTTGCTCGATGGGAACGGGGGGGTAGTCGAGGCCGCCACGGCCTGCAAAATCATTTCGGCCACGCGTTTGGTTGCACCCATTATGTTGGTGGGGCGCACGGCCTTATCGGTGGATATCAGAACGAAATCCTGTACTTGATTGGCAATGGCGGCTTTCACCATGTTCAAGGTGCCAAATACGTTGTTTAGGACACCTTCGCCGGGATTGGACTCTACCATGGGGACATGCTTGTATGCCGCAGCGTGGTAGATGGTGTGGGGGCTATACTGTTTGCATATATCGAGGACTCGTGCCTCATCTCGCACATTGGCGAGTATGGGCACCAGTTCGCACGCATGCAGGCCTTTGGTCTTCAATGCTTCCAGTTCATGGTGGATGGTGTACAGCGCATATTCGCTGTGGTCTAGTAGTACCAAGAGTGCTGGGGACTGCGCGGCGATTTGCCGACATAACTCGCTGCCAATACTGCCACCGGCGCCAGTGACCAAAACAGCTTTGCCCCGAATGTTCCTTCCCAGCAATTGGGGGTTAGGGGCTACTGGTTCTCGGCCCAGTAAATCCTCAATGTCCAAGTCCTGAAAATCTGTCATGGTGACGCGACCGCTGGCCAAGTCTGATAATCCAGGCAAGGTACGTACCCGCACTGCAGCGTCACCAAGGTTTTGAATGATTTGGTGTCTGCGCTGGCTGGTTGTACTCGGTATGGCCAGCAAGACGTCAGTGATTCGCAGCCTTTCAATCAGAGCGAGCAGGTTGTCTGGGCTGTAGACGCGCACTCCGTTAATGGTGCTGTCAGATTTTTTTTCGTCATCATCCAAAAAACCCATAAGCCGGTGCTGTTGCATGTTTTGCATGGCTGCCGCAGTTTGTGCGCCTGCGCTTCCAGCACCATAAATTAGCAATCGATGTGTGGCATTTTCTCGCCGACCGGCCAGCCAGAACCAACACAACGCGCGGCTGGCACCCACCAGCAGCAAAAAGATCACCGGCTGCAAGATCCCAACGCTGCGCGGTACGCCGATCCACTGACCCACCATCAGGATGGCGAACAGTAGCGCTCCGTAGATCGCCACGGCCTTGCCGGTGGTGACTAGAGCGGCGATGCCGGTGTAGCGGAAGATGGCGCGGTACAGTCCTTTGCTCATGAAGATGGGGAGCGCCAGCAATGGTGCCAGTGCGTAGGCCAGCCACTGCATGCCCTTGGGCCAGTGCAGCACTTCCAGCCTCAAGCTGAAGGCCAGCCACATGGCGAACAGCCCCATGGCGATGTCAAGCGCCACTACCACCAGCCGTTTCACTGGGCGGGGCCACTCCAGAATGTTGCTCAGCGCGGGTGGGTGCGTCGCGGGTGTCATTGCGCGATGCGTGTTCGTTCCAGCACATCCCCCACCAATTCCAGTCGCACCAGAGGGTTGTCGAGTTCCATCAGACGCTGTTTGAGTTCCAGCGGTACGGGCAACAGCTCGCACCAGCGGTTGGCCACCCAGCCGCAGTCGTCCAGTTGCGTTTCGGTGGGCGTGATGGCGTTGGGGGTTTCGGGGTCGCGTTGTCGGAGTGTGTGCAGCACCTGCGCCAGTGCGGTGGCGGTCTTCTTGAGGTCGCCAGGGACGGGTACCGGGAGGTCAGGGTCTACGTGATCCACATCGGCGGTCCACAGGCCGTGGGGCAGGTGATGGCGCCGGGTGATGAGGAAACGTTGGCTGGCGCGGCACAGCAAGGTGATCAGGCCCGGCTGGGGGTGATCCAGCTGTTCGATGATCGCGAGGGTGCCGATGTCGTTGAAGCGCTCTTCGGGCGCACCCGCCTGGCGCACTTCATGGCCGTGGGTGAGGGAGACCACGCCAAATGGCGCACCTGCCTGGTGGCACTTGCGCACCATGTCCAGGTAGCGCACCTCAAACACGCGCAGCGCCAGTACGCCGCCCGGGAACAGCACGGAGTTCAGGGGGAAAAGGGGCAGGGATGACAGTGTGAGGGCTTGGGACATGAGCGGGGTGAGGCGCCTTGGCCCGCTATCATCCCACGGCATAACCCGCTTTCAGTCCTGCCCTTGTTTTTTGTTCCCTTCGCCTCTTTTTCCACCCATGCTCTTTCAGATCGCTTCTTTCCTGCTCGATGTTGTTGGTGGCTTGCTCACGGGGGCCTGTCTGCTGCGGCTGTACATGCAGTGGCAACGTGTTCCATTCGCCAACCCGGTAGGGGGACTGGTTTTTGCCCTGACAGACTGGCTGATCATGCCGCTGCGCCGGGTGATCCCTCCGGTGGGGCGCTGGGATGTGTCGAGCCTGGTGGCCGCAGCGCTGCTGCAACTGGTTCAGTACTGCCTGCTGACTTTGTTGCTCGGGGCCGCTTCTGCATGGGCTTGGTTGCCGTGGTTGGCCCTGTTTGGCCTGGCGCGGGTGGCGGTGTCCGGGCTGATCGGCCTTCTGATCGTCTACGCCGTGATGTCCTGGGTCCAGGCGCGTTCACCGCTGTCCGATGTGATTGCGCGGCTGTGCGAACCCGTCCTGCGACCGTTTCGCCGGATTATCCCGCTGGTGGGCGGCATCGACCTGTCGCCCCTGGCCGCGCTGGTGGTGCTGCAGGTGCTCATGATTGTGCTGGGCCATTTGCAGGCCAGCGTCATGCGTTGAGCCGAAAAATCTACTTGAAAACGGCCTCTGCGCGCAATGGGTAAGCCTGAGTAGCTATCAAAAAAAGAGCGACCGTGCCAGATAGGCTCGGCCGCTCACTCTGCATCTGCGGGATTGTAGTTACATCACCGCATCCGCTGGCAGGCGCTGCAGCATGGCCAGGCTGTTGGCCACGGTGTTGCGCAGTTCGCGGCGGTCGCAGATAAAGTCCACCGCGCCTTTGGTCTGAAGGAACTCGGCGCGCTGGAAGCCCTCGGGCAGCGTCACGCGCACAGTCGATTCGATCACGCGCGGGCCGGCAAAGCCAATCAGGGCCTTGGGCTCGGCGATCACGATGTCGCCCACGAAGGCGAAGCCGGCGCTCACGCCGCCCATGGTGGGGTCAGTAAGCACGCTGATGTAGGGCAGGCCCTTCTTGGCCAGGCGGGTGAGGGCTGCATTGGTCTTGGCCATCTGCATGAGTGAGAGCAGGCCTTCTTGCATGCGCGCGCCGCCGGTGGCGGTGAAGCAGATGAAGGGCACCTTCTGTTCGATGGCGGTTTCCACGCCGCGCACGAACCGTTCGCCCACCACAGAGCCCATCGAGCCGCCCATGAAATCGAACTCAAAGCACGCCGCCACCACGTTGATGCTCTTGACCGCGCCGCCCATGACGATGAGTGCGTCGGTCTCGCCGGTGTTCTCCAGGGCTTCCTTCAGGCGCTCGGGGTACTTGCGGCTGTCTTTGAACTTGAGGGCGTCTACCGGCAGCACTTCCTGGCCGATCTCGTAGCGGCCTTCGGCGTCGAGGAAGGAGTCCAGGCGCGCACGTGCACCAATGCGGTGGTGGTGGCTGCAGTGGGGGCAGACGTTCTGGTTGTGTTCCAGGTCAGCCTTGTAGAGCACCGTCTCGCAGCTTGGGCACTTGATCCACAGGCCTTCGGGCACCTGGCGGCGCTCGGTGGGGTCGGTTTGCTGGATCTTGGAGGGCAGAAGTTTTTCGAGCCAGGACATGGTGTTCTCCTCTTCATTGGCGCGACCTGTTGCAAAGCCCGTGGGCATTGGCGGGGCAGGCCGGGTGTGAATCTGTCGGCGCACCCCGCAGGATGCACCGGGCTGCATTATGCGACTAGGCGTCCAGGGCCTTGCGGATGCCGCGCAGGAAGTCGATGGTCAGGGGCACCACCTTGGCGTGTTCCTGGTCTTCGATCAGCTGGATGATGCGGCTGCCAATGACCACTGCATCGGCCACCTTGCCAATGGCTTGGGCGGTGGCTGCGTCGCGGATGCCAAAGCCCACACCGACGGGAATCTGAACGTGCTGGCGGATGCGCGGCAGCATCTGCTCCACAGCCGCCGTGTCCAGCGCGCCTGAGCCGGTCACGCCTTTGAGCGACACGTAGTACACGTAGCCGCTGGCCACGCGTGCTACTTGGGCCATGCGCGCGTCCGTGCTGGTAGGTGCCAGCAGGAAGATCAGGTCCATGCCGTGCTCACGCAGACTGGCTGCAAAGGCTTCACATTCTTCGGGCGGGTAGTCCACGATGAGCACACCGTCAACACCGGCAGCAGCCGCGTCGCGCACAAAAGCGCCTGCGCCGTGCTTCTGGTCGTAGCGTTCCACGGGGTTGGCATAGCCCATCAGCACCACGGGCGTGGTGCTGTTGCGCTTGCGGAACTCACGCACATGGTCGAACACTTGCGCCATGCCAATGCCCAGACTGAGGGCCTTCTCGCCCGCCTTCTGAATCACCGGGCCATCGGCCATGGGGTCGGAAAAGGGCACGCCCAGCTCGATCACATCGGCACCGGCCTCGACCATGCCGTGCATGAGTGCGGGGGTGATGTCGGCGAACGGGAACCCGGCGGTCACATAAGGAATCAGCGCTTTGCGGCCCTGGGCTTGCAGGGCAGAGAAGGTGGATGCGATACGGCTCATTTATTTCACCACCTTGATGGGTTGCTCGCCGCCCTTGACGGACTGCCCCTGGCAACTGGGGCGGCAGTAAAAGTCGGCGCCACTGAGGTCGGCCACGGTACCGATGTCCTTGTCGCCACGGCCCGAGAGGTTGACCAGGATGGATTGGTCAGGGCGCATGGTCTTGGCCAGCTTCATGGCGTAGGCCACAGCATGGCTGGACTCCAGCGCAGGGATGATGCCCTCGGTGCGGCACAGGTAGTGGAAGGCGTCCAGCGCTTCCTTGTCGGTAATGCCGACGTATTCGGCACGACCGATCTCTTGCAGCCATGCGTGCTCCGGGCCCACACCGGGGTAGTCCAGGCCGGCGCTGATGCTGTGGGTTTCGGTGATCTGGCCGTTGTCATCCTGCAGGATGAAGGTACGGTTGCCGTGCAGTACGCCCGCGCTGCCTTTTTGCAGCGATGCCGAGTGTTTGCCCGACTCCAGGCCTTCGCCCGCTGCCTCCACGCCAATGAGGCGCGTCTTTGCAAACGGAATGTAGGGGTGGAAGATGCCCATGGCGTTGCTGCCGCCGCCCACGCAGGCGATCACAGCATCGGGTTGCTGGCCCAGCACTTTTTGCTTGGTCAGCATGGCGGGCATCTGCTCAATGCACTCCTTGCCGATCACGCTCTGGAAGTCGCGCACCATCATCGGGTAGGGGTGCGGCCCCGCTACGGTGCCGATGATGTAGAAAGTGTTATCTACATTCGCCACCCAGTCGCGCATGGCGTCGTTCAGGGCGTCCTTCAGGGTCTTGCTGCCCGACTCCACCGGCACCACAGTAGCGCCCAGCAGCTTCATGCGATACACGTTGGGGCTTTGGCGCTTTACGTCCTCGGCGCCCATGTACACCACGCATTCAAGCCCATAGCGGGCGCAAATGGTGGCTGTAGCCACGCCGTGCTGGCCTGCGCCGGTCTCGGCAATCACGCGGGGTTTTCCCATGCGTTTGGCGAGCATGGCCTGGCCGATCACGTTGTTGATCTTGTGGGCGCCGGTGTGGTTGAGGTCTTCGCGCTTGAGGTAGATCTGCGCGCCACCCATTTCGCGGCTGGTACGGGCTGCGTGGTAGATGGGGGAGGGGCGACCGACGAAGTGCTTGAGTTCGTAATGGAATTCGGCCAGAAACTCGGGGTCGTTTTGGTAGCGAGCGTAAGCCTCGCGCAGTTCCTGGATGGCGTGGGTCAGTGTTTCGCTGACGAAACTGCCGCCGTAGGGGCCGAAATGGCCGGAAGCATCAGGTTGCTGATAGGAATTCATGAGGGTTCTTTGCAAGTTGGGCATCGGCCGCACGCACGGCGGCGATGAAGCGCTCGATTTTTCCGGCGTCCTTGATGCCCTTCAGGGGCTGGCCATCGGGACTGTTCGGGTCCGTGGCCTCGACACCGGAGCTGACATCAACCGCCAGCGTTTTGCAACGCGGGCGGACTTGCAAAATGCCATCGGTCACGTTTGCAGGCGTGAGTCCACCAGACAAAACGAGGTGAGAGCTGACGCTTGGTGGAAGGAGTGACCAATTGAATGCCTTGCCGCCGCCGCCATAACCTTCGACATGGGCGTCGAGCAGGATGGCTTGGGCGTGAGAATAATCGTGCGCGTATTTTACGAGGTCGAATCGAGCGGCACCATCACCCAGGGGAATGCGTGCAGCGCGCAGATAGGGCCTGGCGCCCTGGCCGGTGGCTGCAAGGCAGTCTTCGGGCGATTCATCACCATGAAATTGGATGGTTGCGCCTGCTACTAAAGCGCTTGCAGCTATCACATTTGTAGCGGAATCGTTCACGCAGAGCAGCACAGGGGTTACAAACGGGGGCAAGCGTTTGGCCAACTGGGCTGCGCGCGCCGGAGTGACCGCGCGGGGGCTGGGGGCATAGAGCACAAAGCCGATCGCGTCGGCACCTGCAGCCACGGCTGCATCCACGTCCTCCTCACGGGTCAGTCCACAGATTTTGATGCGGGTGCGGGCCGGTGCAAGGGTGTAAATGTCTTGGACTTTCATGGCAGCCAATCATACGCAGCCGTGCGCTGGGGCAGGCCCCAGTGGGCTTCGTATACCGGGCCCTGAAAATACAGTCCGTCGGGTGAAAACGTCGGTGCTGCAGCGTCGCGTGACCGCGCTTCCAGCACCTGGGCCATCCATTCGGGCGGCTGGTCCCCCCGGCCCACGGCAATCAGGCAGCCCATGATGTTGCGGATCATGTGGTGCAGAAAAGCGTTCGCTTCAAACTCAAAGCGCCAGTAGCAGGGGCTCCAGCCCAGTTCTTGGTGGGGATCGCTCAGGCCCCGGTGGGTGATGTCGATGCGGTGCAGCGTCTTGATGGGCGACTTGGCCTGGCAGGCGGAGGCGCGGAAGGACGTGAAGTCATGCTCGCCCAGCAGGATGTCGGCCGCCTGCCGCATAGCGTCGTGGTCCAGCGGGTGGAACACCCAGCCCACGCGCCCGGCATCTACGCTCGGCCGTACAGGCGACTGCAAAAGCACGTAGGCATAACGCCGCGCCACGGCGCTGGCGCGGGCATGGAAATGTGAGGGGACGGGTTGCGCCCACTGAACGGCAATGTCGGCCGGCAGAAAGGTATTGGTGCCGCGCACCCAGGATGATGCCGGCCGCTGAAGTGGGGTGTCAAAGTGCACCACTTGCATCAATCCATGCACTCCGGCATCTGTGCGGCCAGCACATAAGGTGCTCACGGGGTGCGTGGCAAAGCGGCCCAGGGCCGCTTCGAGTTTGTCCTGAATCGTGTTGCCCGACAGCTGGCTTTGCCAGCCGCTGTAGGCCTGACCGTTGTAGCTGACACCCAGTGCCACCCGCGTCATGGGGTGGCCTGGGGACGTGGTGGGTGGGGTTGAGCTTGCCTGAGAGGGCTGCATCAGCCCAGTTCGGTCAGCATGCGCTGGGCGCGGGTCTTGAGCGCGCCGCTGGATTCGGCGACGACCTCTTCAATCAGCGTGCGGGCACCATCGGTGTCGCCAATGGCGTTGAACTCTTCTGCCAGCGCCAGCTTGGTTGCCAAGGGGTCATCCTGCGCTGCGGCGGAGCCGTCGTCGGAGAAGTCGGCAACCGGGGGCGGCGCCTTGGCTGCGGGAGCTGCCATAGGCTTGGTGGGGGCATTCAGGTCAAGTGACAACTCGCCCAGGTCGAATTCCATAGGGCTGGAGTCCTTGGCGTCACCCATCAGTGGCATGGGGCCAGAGGGTGCCATGCTCAGGTCGTCTGCACTGGGGAAGTCCAGGTCGGCCACCGGAGGGGGCGAAATGGGGCTGGGGGATGTGTCAGGGCTGTTCCATGCGGCTGGAGGCTCTGCCGAAGGTGGGGGCAGATCCAGTTCGGGGCGCAGTGTGGGGGGCTCGTCCGCGTCCGACGGCGTACTGTTGCGAGCGCTGGTGGCAGCGGCAGCCGCAGCAGCAAACCCGCCGGGCGCTGCGGGAGGCGCATCGGTCAATGCGTCGTCAGGCAAGTCCAGGTCGAGATCCAGGTCTAGGTCGGGTGGCAGGGCTGCCGCTGCGGGGCTGCCTGCACCGGTGAATGTGCTGGGGAAACCGCCAGGAGGCAGTGATGGCGACTCGTCTTCGCCCATGCCTGGGCGGCCACCTGGTTGGTACAGGCGGTTGTCGGGTTCCAAGTCACGACCGAGTTCAACAATGCGTGCCCAGTCTGGGCCCTCCCCCTGGGTCAACTTGAAGACCTCACCGGCCACGGCCTCCAGGGCTTTGCGGTCCTGGCGTTTGGCGTAGATTTCCCCCAGCTTTACGTGCACGGAAACACGGCCCGGGTTGTGGCGGACGGCTTCTTTAAGAATTTCTTCGGCCTGCAGGTCGCGGCCATAGGCCAGGTAAACATCGGCCTCGGCTACAGGGTCCACATCGCCACCAGCGTCGAGCTGGCTTGGTGAGTAGGCCATGGAGGAACCAGTGGTCATGTCGCTGTTGGCCGTGTCTACCCGCTGGCCGCCGCTGGCGCCAAAGAAGGAGTCGGGCTGGATGCGGCTTTCCAGGAAGGAGCTGTCTACACCGTTGTTCTGGCGGCGACGCTGGACGACCCGGTAAGCGACAAACCCCAGCGCCCCTGCGACCAGCAGACCGCCAATCGGCAGCAGCGGATCGTCCATCAGACCGGCCACGAAGCCGGGCTCTTCGACTGGTGCGGGTGTCGGGGCTGGCACGGGCGCAGGCGCTGCTGCGGGAGCCGGTAAGGGGGCCGATGCTTCAGCAGCAGGTGCCGATGCGGCCGCTTCAGCGGGAACCGATGCTTCTGCCGGAGCGCTGGCTGCAGCGGCAGGCGCCGATGCCGGGGCCTCGGGGG
>NZ_QAIH01000195.1:0-15401 GCF_003060895.1 Acidovorax sp. HMWF029
CTGCGTTGGAGCAGGGCCGCAGACTGGTGCAGCAGGGCGACGCCGCCCGCAACATCCCCGCCTGCGTGGCCTGCCACGGCGCGGGCATGACGGGCGTTGCGCCATCCATCCCAGGCCTGCTGGGGTTGCCGCGCGACTACCTCAATAGCCAGCTTGGCGCCTGGAAAACCGGCCAGCGCCGCGCACATGCACCCGACTGCATGGCCGACATTGCCCGCCAGCTCACGCCCCATGATGTAAGTGCGGTTTCGGCCTGGTTGGCCTCCCAGCCCGTAGTTGCGGGGGGCAAGCCCGCCCGCACGCTACCTGCCGCCATGCCTGTGCGGTGCGGTGGTGTGGCGGACGTCCCCGTGGCCACTGCGGCTGTAGCACGTTGAGAAAGGATGCGCTGATGAAACGTATCCTCTGGACGATCTCCTCGGCACTGGCGCTACTGGGCGTTGCTGCTGCCCTCCTGGTCACCCTGAACCTGCGTGGCGAAGAGCCGCTGCCCGCCACCGAAACCCTGCATTCCACGCCCGAGCTGGTGCAGCGCGGCGAATACCTGGCGCGCGTAGGCAATTGCATGGCCTGCCACACCATGCAGGGCGGGGCGCAGTTTGCAGGCGGGCGCGGCATCGACACGCCGTTTGGCGTGGTGCACACCTCTAACCTCACCCCCGACAAGGCGCATGGCATTGGCAGCTGGACCTCGGCCGAGTTCTGGCGCGCCATGCACCATGGCCGCAGCAAGGACGGGCGGCTGTTGTATCCGGCGTTTCCTTACACCAACTACACGCAGGTGACGCGGGAGGATTCGGATGCGATCTTTGCCTATCTGCAAAGCTTGCCCGCCGTGGCCGAGTCCAACCGGGCGCACGCGCTGCGTTTCCCGTACAGCACGCAGGCGGCGCTGGGCGTTTGGCGGGCGCTTTTCTTCACTCCAGGCGCACCCCAATCCGAGCCCGCGCAAACGGCCGAATACAACCGGGGCGCTTACCTGGTCAACGGCCTGGGCCACTGCACCGCCTGCCACACGCCGCGCAACGCGCTGGGTGCCACTACCGACGCCAAGGCGTTCACTGGCGGGTTGATCCCGGTGCAGAACTGGTATGCGCCTGCTCTCAATGCGGCGACCGAGGCAGGTGTCAAAGAATGGAAAACCCAAGACGTGGTGGCCCTGCTCAAGACCGGTGTGGCCCCGCACGGCTCGGTACTGGGCCCCATGGCCGAGGTGGTGTTCCGCAGCACGCAGTACCTTACCGATGCCGATGCAAGCGCCATGGCTGCGTACTTGCAGGCCCTGCCGCAGCAGGTCCGCAAGGCACCTGCCGCCGTAGTCGCGCCCCCGTCCAGTGCCATGGCGCGGGGCGGCAAGGTCTACGAACAACACTGCGCGCAGTGCCACGGCGACCAGGGCCAGGGAGAGTCCGGCGCCTTCCCGGCGCTTACAGGCAACCGCGCCATCACGTTGGCCGACCCCACCAACCTGGTGCGCGTGGTGCTGCAGGGCGGCTACCTGCCCGCCACTGCAGGCAACCCGTACCCGCATGGCATGCCGCCGTTCCAGCAGTTTCTGTCGGACGAAGAAGTGGCGGCTGTAACCACCTTTGTGCGCAACAGCTGGGGCAACCAGGCGCCGGGTGTGGGTACCATTGAGGTTTATCGCGCCCGCGAACGGCGCGGCTTGTAGCGGGCTCTTTGCACCTCATTGCAAGGGGCCTGCCGCGCCAGCCCCAGGAGCCCGTTTGATGTCCAGCCCCGCCACACTGCCTCCGTCCTCCTCGCCAGGCCCCGCGGCTGCCACGCTCGGCGGCTGGTGGGCCGTGTGTCTGTGCGCAGCGTGGTGTGGTACTTGCTGCATCTACCGCCCCCTTTTTGACGAATTGGCCCGCGCGCATCCGGATGTCCGTTTTGAATGGGTGGACATCGAGGACGAGTCCGATCTGGCCGGCGATCTGGATGTGGAAACCTTTCCCACATTGCTGATTGCTGACGGCCAGCGCGCGCTGTTTTTGGGCCCGCTGCTGCCCCAGGCGCCGGTGCTGGCGCGTCTGCTGACCAGCCTGCAGGCGCATTCACAGACTGCGGCGGGAGCCGGTCCAGACGCTCAGGGTGTGTTTGATCGCGTGCGCGCGGCGCGGCGCGGCTGACGGGGCGAAGGCCGCTTGTGGCGGCGCAGCAATGTGTCATAACAGGTATGGCATGCATTGCTATACTGCTTGGCCGCCTTGGCTGCCGAGCCGACACCCCCCAAGTCAGAGGGGCCTTCGAGACAAATTCCCTTATATGCGTTTGACCCATTTTCTTGGCCGCACCCTGGTGGCGCTTTCGATTTTTTCATCAAGTACGCTGGTCTTTTCCCAGGGTATCGTTCTGGGTCAGATCGGCCCCTTTACAGTGCTGCCCGCGCCTGATGCGGTGCAGGTGAACGAGGGCATCAAGGCCTACGTGGCACAGGCCAACAAGACGGGCATCAAAGGGCAAAAGATCACGCTTTTCGAGGTCGATGATCGCTACAGCGCAGAGGGTTTTCTGGAACAGTTCCCCAAGGCGATGGAAAAAAAGCCCATTGCGCTGATTTCCCCCATCGGTTCTGCCGCCATCAAGCGCATGCTTGATGACAAGTTGCTCGACTCCGCTTCGGTGGTTGTCATGAACGCGGTGCCCGGCGCAGAAAGCCTGCGCACGCCCGGCCACGCCAAGCTGTTTCACATCCGTGCCGGGGATAAGCAGCAGATTGAAAGAATCGTTGCCCACTCCCGCACGCTCGGTATGTCGCGCCTGTCTGTGCTGCATCAGGACCTGCCGATTGGCATTTCGGGCATGGCCATGGCCCAGGAAGCAGCTAGCGCCACTGCGGGCATGGAGCTCCAGGGGGTGAAGTCGGCCACTGAGCCTGCGGCGCTGGCCGCTGCCGCCCAGCAGGTGGGCAAGATCGGGGCTCAGGGTGTGCTGGTGGTGGGCGCTCCGCGTTTCATGGCTGAAGGCATTGCGGCCTTGCGCAAGGCGGGTGTTTCGCAATCGATTTTTGCACTGTCGTACGTGCCTGCCGGGCTCATCGTGAAGCTCGCGGGCGAGCAGGGAGCCCGGGGCGTGGGCATTGCACAGACATTCCCCAACCCCAACGGCAAGACGCTGCCCCTGCACCGCGAATTCCATGCGGCGATGAAAGAGGCTTTCCCGCAGTTGCAGGAGTACACATCGTTCCACCTGGAAGGCTACCTGTCGGCACGTACCGTGGGTGAAGCCCTGAAACGCTCCAAGGACACCAACCTGACGGCGGCCAGTCTGGCAAGCACCTTGTCCAGCATGGGCGAGGTTGATTTTGGCGGCTTTCGTGTGGACTTCTCCAAAGGCAACGTCGGCAGTCGCTTCGTGGACATCGCCGTGATTGGAAGTGACGGGCGTCTGCGCTATTGATGGGAGCTCGCCTGCGCCGGTGTGCGATGCTGGTCCTTTGCGATGGTCGCTATGGGCCGTGGCATTTGGGGCGCAAGAAGTGCCACCAATGTTGATGGGTTTGTTTGCTATGAGTGTGATAGCTACTTGCGGACGTCCATAAAGCGCCAGCATGGGTTGTTAAGTGAAGTGGCGGTATGAACAACCAAGTGCGCCTGTAACCACTGTAAGGTGGCCTCACTTTGTAGTCATGGGACACCGCATGTGGAGTTTTCAAGCCCAAGCATCGGTGGGGCCGGTGGTTGACCCGTGCTCTGTTTGCTACACCTGCAACTCGCTTCCCATGCCCAGATCACTGCCCCTTGGGGAACTAGTGGCGTGGCTGCCCATTGTGGTTCTTGTTCAACCCACGCTGCCAGGGGCTGTGCGGATCGGCGAAGTAAGTCTTCGTCTTCAGGCGTTTGTGCGCCCACCTGTGATCGGTGAACTCGTTGGTGCACAGTTTTTGCGGCTGATCTCGCGAACAATGTTGCTGCTGTGGTGCACTACGCGATGGGCTCTTCGCGAGATTGAAATGCCCGCGTCGCGAAGGTGTTGGACTGGGTAGCGTTCGCTTTGGCTCAGGTGGGTGTAGTTCATGCTGAACTGCGATTGACTGCTGGGTCACAGTAGTCATCTTCACTCACTTTTCTGGGCCTTCCTCTTTGCAATGCGCACTTCGCTGTGTACACCGCCAGTTTTTTATGCCCATATCTTGCCCCCCCTGGTTCCAAACCCGTTCGCTGCAGGCCCAGTGCGACAAGGGCGTCTGGTCGCGGGGCGTAGACCTGTACCGCCGGGCAGACGTGGTCCGCATCGACATCACCTCCGAAGGCGAGGGCAGCATCGCGATAGAGGGTCAAGTGCAGGGCAGCCTGCCCGAGCCGTATGACGTGTCTGTGGAGCTCGTTCTTGCGCCCAACGGCCAGGTCCGCTCCTGGTCGGGTGAATGCACCTGCCCGGTAGGGCTGGACTGCAAACACGCCGTGGCGCTGACGCTGAAGGCTGCGCACCTGCGCTCTGGCCCGGCGCCAGCGCCCCTTTCGGTCCCGGCCGTCCAGCCGCTGCAAGCCATGCAGGACCGCGTGGCCGCCCAGGCCCGTGCTGAGGCCGAGGCGCGCCTGGTGCGCTGGCTGCACGACTGGGACCTGGCCGCAGGCAACGCTTCACCGCCCTTGCCCGGCGCGCGCGCAGACCGGCCCGAGTGTTATCTCTACCTGCTCTCTACCTTGGGTCGTCCGCGTTCGGGCGCTCCGCAGCTGCAGATTGAGGCCGTGGTGTCCTACCCCAAGGTCACCGGAGGCTGGGCCAAGCCCAAGACCATCCGCACCCAGCCCGGCCCCGGCCAGGCGGTGTATGACCGTGCCACCGATGCCGACCGTCAACTTCTGCAACTTCTGCGTGCCCTGCCACGCAGCCTGGGCTATTACTCGGCCTACAGCGGCACGCCGTCGGGGGTGTTGGAAGGCGCGGTGGGCCTGCTGGCCCTGCAGCAGGCAGCCGCCACGGGCCGTTTGTTTGCCGATGCGGGAGGCTCCACCGTGGGCGTGCCGCTGCGCTGGGGTGACGCGCTGCCCATTGCCTGGACCTGGAAGGAATCCCCCGCCCCCGAGGGCGGCGACTGCGCATGGACCCTGCAGGCGCGCCTGCCCAGCCATAGCGCCACCCTGTGCGCCAACCACCCGCCGCTGTACATCGACACCGATCAAGGCCAGTGTGGATCCGTTTCTTCCGAGGGCCTGAGCCCAGTGCAACTGGGGATGCTGCTGCAGGCCCCCACGCTGGCCGCAGCCGCTGTGCAAAAACACCATGCCGATGTGGCCAGCCGCCTGGGCGGGGTGGTGCCGCTGCCGCCGGGGCTTAGTCCACTGACGCGCATGCGAGGCGTTATGCCCGTGGCGCGCCTGCACCTGGCGCTTGTGCCCGAAGCCGATGTGCCGGATCTGGGCCTCATTACCGCCCAACTGCGTTTTGACTACCAGGGCCTTGTGGGCTGGTGGATCGGACAGGAGCTGAGCGTTTTGGCAACCGGTGCCGATGGCGGCCAGGTGCTGCTGCAACGCGATGCAATGGCCGAGCTGGGCGCCATCGAGCGCCTGATGGGCTTGGGGCTGCTGGGCACCGACGACGGCCTGTTCGGCATCCCTGGTGAGCAACCGCAGAACGACTGGATGCACTGGGCCGATAACGGCTTTGTGGTGCTGCGCGACGCGGGTTTCGTGCTGACCGTGGACGCGGCGCTGAACGGCTGGATCACCCATGCCGAAACCCTGGACGTGGCCTTGCAGCCCAGTGGCGAGGGCGACGACGCTGCCACATCGCCCTGGTTTGCGCTGTCGCTGGGCATGGAAATCAACGGTGTGCGCCATAACATCCTGCCCTGGCTGCCAGAGCTGATTGCTGCCGCTGCTGCCCAGCCGCTGGACCCCGCGACAGGGCTGCCCCAGCTGCCGTCGCATGTCTACCTGCCGGCGCACAACGGCCAGGGCTTTGTACGGCTGCCGACCGACACCCTGCGGCCCTGGATGGCCGCTTTGCTGGATCTGGTGGGCGACCGCGCGCACGATTTCAGCGGCAACAGCCTCAAGCTCTCGCGTCTGGACGCGCTGCGCACCAGCGCCGCCTTGGGTGAAGGGGCGGTGTGGCAGGGCGCGGGCGCACTGCACAGCATGGTGGCGCAGTTGCGGGGCGCGAGCGCATTGCCTGCCGTGCCCGTGCCTGCAGGTGTGCAGGCCACGTTGCGGCCATATCAGCAGCAGGGCCTGAACTGGCTTCAGTTTCTGCGCGCCCATGGCCTGGCCGGGGTGCTGGCTGATGACATGGGCCTGGGCAAGACGCTGCAGACGCTGGCCCATATCCAGGTTGAAAAAGACGCGGTCCGCCTGAGCGACCCTGCCCTCATCATTGCGCCGGTAAGCCTGATGGGAAACTGGCAGCGCGAGGCTGCGCGCTTTTGCCCCGGCCTGCGTTGCCTGGTGCTGCACGGCGCGGGCCGCCACGCCGTGGCCGATGCGGTGGCCGAGCACGACATCGTCATCGCTCCCTATTCGCTGCTGCAGCGCGACCGTGAACGCTGGCTGGCGCAGCCCTGGCATCTGGTGGTGCTGGACGAGGCGCAGAACATCAAGAACGCCAGCACCCACGCCGCTCAGGTGGTGGGCGAGCTGAAGGCGCGCCACCGCCTTTGCCTTTCGGGCACGCCCATGGAAAACCACTTGGGCGAAATCTGGAGCCTGTTCCACTTTTTGATGCCGGGTTTTCTGGGTAGTCAGCAGCGCTTCAAGGAGTTGTTCCGCACCCCCATCGAGAAACAAGGAGACACGGCCCGCCTAGCGCAGCTGCGGACCCGCGTCACCCCGTTCATGTTGCGGCGCACCAAGGCGCTGGTGGCGGCGGAACTGCCGCCCAAGGTGGAGTCTGTGATGCCCGTGGAGCTGAGCGGCCCGCAGGCCGACCTGTACGAAACCATCCGCCTGGGGATGGAGAAAACCGTGCGCGAGGCGCTGCAAACAAAGGGGCTGGCCAAGTCCCAGATCACCATCCTGGATGCGCTGCTCAAATTGCGGCAGGTGTGCTGCCACCCAGCGCTGGTGCCGCTGGATGCCGCCAAGAAGGTCAAGACCTCGGCAAAGCTGGAGCAATTGATGGCGATGTTGCCCGAGATGCTGGCCGAGGGGCGGCGCATTTTGCTGTTCTCGCAGTTCACCAGCATGCTCACGCTGATTGAGGCGGGGCTTAAGCAGCGCGGCCTGCCCTGGGTCAAGCTCACGGGGCAGAGCCTAAAGCGCGACGCGATCATTGAGCAGTTCACCAGCGGACAGGTGCCGCTGTTTCTCATCAGCCTCAAGGCAGGTGGGGTAGGGCTCAACCTGCCACAGGCTGACACCGTGATCCATTTCGACCCCTGGTGGAACCCCGCTGTGGAAAACCAGGCCACCGACCGCGCGCACCGCATCGGTCAGACGCAGAGCGTGTGGGTGGTCAAGCTTGTGGCGCAGGGCACAATTGAAGAGCGCATCCTGGCACTGCAGGAGCGCAAGGCCCAGCTGGCAGGCAGCCTCTACAGCGAGGCGGCGGCCCGCAAAGAGCCGCTGTTTACCGAAAGCGATCTGGCCGAACTGCTGCAGCCGCTATCGTCGTTGTAGCAACAAAGGAATGCTGGGCGTGCGGAGAACGTTTTTTTTGGCACCAAAGCTGTCCGGCCACAGCGCTGGCGCTTTAACAACATCATGTGGGGGGCACCACACGCGCTTTCTTTGCAAATCAATGCTTTACGCGTTACAATAAGAGCCTCACGACCAAACGGGCGGGTACCAACCGCCCGTTTTTTTTGGTCGATTGCTTTTCGAGCTCGAAGCTGCCGGAGAAGTCTCCGGGGGTTATCGGGTTTTTTGTTTTTCCGGGATTGAACTGAACACGTGGCACTACAGCAAGTCGTTGAACAAATTGTGACTGGCCTGGACTATGACCTGGTGGAGATCGAGCGCTCCGCCGGCGGTTTGCTGCGCGTCACCATTGACTTGCCCTGGGTGCAGCCGGCTGCCGATGCGCCCGCTCCTGTGGTTGAGCAGTTCGTCACCGTCGAGGATTGCGAGAAGGTCACGCGCCAGCTGCAGTTTGCGCTGGAGGTGGATGGCGTCGAATACAAGCGCCTGGAGGTTTCGTCGCCCGGCATCGATCGTCCCTTGCGTCACGAGCAGGATTTCGTGCGTTTTGAAGGCGCGGTCATCGACATCACCTTGAAGGCGCCCATTGGTGCCGCAGGCGGGGGGCAGGTCAATGCCACACGCAAGAAATTTCGCGGCACGCTGGAGCGCGCCGAGGCGGGAGGCTGGCAAATCGTCTGGAGCGATGAGCCGCCTGTCAAGCCAGGTCAAAAAGTGAGCAAGAAACGTGTGCCCGCCCCCTTGCAGGCGCTGGGCTTTACCCTTAATGAACTGCGGGATGCGCGCCTGGCGCCCATCGTGGACTTCAAGGGGCGTGCGGGCAAGGCCGGGTCGGCAGCTGCCTGAGTTGCTGAATGGATTGGGGTGGGTGGTCGCTGCGCGCAGCCTTCCATCTTCGGGTGATTGAAACAGGAGAGTCGTCGCATGAATCGCGAATTGTTGATGTTGGTTGAGGCCATTTCGCGCGAAAAGAACGTGGAGCGGGATGTGGTCTTGGGCGCCGTGGAGTCGGCCCTGGCCCAGGCTACCAAGAAGCTGTACCAGGGCGAGGTGGACATCCGCGTGTCGATTGATCGCGACAGCGGCAACTACGAGACTTTCCGCCGCTGGTTGGTGGTGCCCGACGACGCCGGCCTGCAGAACCCCGAAGCCGAAGAGTTGCTGATGGACGCGCAGGAGCGCATCCCCGACATCGAGGTGGGCGAGTACATTGAAGAAGGTGTTGAGTCCGTGCCCATTGGTCGTATTGGTGCCATGGCCGCCAAGCAGGTCATTCTGCAGAAGATCCGCGATGCCGAGCGCGAAATGCTGCTCAACGACTTCATGTCCCGTGGCGAAAAGATCTTCACCGGCACCGTCAAGCGCATGGACAAGGGTGACATCATTGTTGAATCCGGCCGCGTCGAAGGTCGCCTGCGCCGTGGCGAGATGATCCCCAAGGAAAACCTGCGCAGCGGTGACCGCGTGCGGGCCATGATCATGGAAGTGGACCTCACACTGCGTGGCGCCCCGATCATCCTGTCGCGCTCTGCCCCCGAGTTCATGATCGAACTCTTCCGTCAGGAAGTGCCCGAGATCGAGCAAGGCCTGCTGGAGATCAAGTCCTGCGCCCGTGACCCCGGCTCGCGCGCCAAGATCGCTGTGCTCTCGCACGACAAGCGCGTGGACCCCATTGGCACCTGCGTCGGCGTGCGTGGCACCCGCGTGAACGCGGTGACCAACGAACTCGCTGGCGAGCGCGTGGACATCGTGCTGTGGTCCGAAGACCCGGCACAGTTCGTGATCGGTGCTCTGGCTCCGGCCAATGTGTCCTCCATCGTGGTCGATGAAGAAAAACACGCCATGGATGTGGTGGTGGACGAGGAAAACCTTGCCATCGCCATCGGCCGTGGTGGCCAGAACGTGCGCCTGGCGTCCGACCTCACTGGCTGGAAGATCAACATCATGGATGCCGCCGAAAGCGCGCAAAAGCAGGCCAACGAGACCGACACGGCCCGCAAGCTGTTCATGGAAAAGCTGGATGTGGACGAGGAAATCGCCGACATCCTGATCTCCGAAGGCTTCAACAGCCTGGAAGAGGTGGCCTATGTGCCACTGCAGGAAATGCTGGAGATCGAAAGCTTCGACGAAGACACTGTCAACGAGCTGCGTGCCCGTGCCAAGGACGCTCTCTTGACCATGGAAATCGCCCGCGAGGAAAGCGTGGAAGAGGTCTCTCAGGACCTGCGCGACCTCGAAGGCCTCACCCCCGAACTGATTGCCAAGCTGGCAGACGGTGGTGTGCATACGCGTGACGACTTGGCCGACCTGGCCATTGATGAGCTGACCGACCTGACCGGACAGTCTGCAGATGACGCCAAAGCCTTGATCATGAAGGCGCGCGAACATTGGTTCGCGGGGCAACAAGAGTAAGGGTCAGGGAGGCACGAACCACATATGTCCAGTAATACTGTCGCCGAGTTCGCAACCGAACTCAAGAAATCGCCTGAAACCCTGCTCGACCAGCTCAAGGCTGCGGGCGTGGGCAAGGCTGCCCCCTCCGATGCACTTACCGAGTCGGACAAGCAAAAGCTGCTTGCATATCTGCAAGCCAGCCACGGCACGGCATCTGTCGACCGCAAGAAGATCACGCTGGTGAAGAAATCCACCAGCGAGATCAAACAAGCCGACGCCACAGGTAAGGCGCGTACCATCCAGGTGGAAGTGCGCAAAAAGCGCACGTTCATCCAGCGGGATGAAGGCGCTGATGCCGCTGCCGAGGCCGCAACTGCGGCCGCGGAAGAGGCTGCTGTGTCGAGTGAAGACCTGGAGCTGGCCCGTCGTGAAGAGGAGGCCCGCCGCCAGGCCGAGTTGATCCGCCGCCAAGAGACTGAACTGGCTGAGAAGCGTGCCGAGCGCGAAGCCCGTGAGAAGCGCGAGCGCGAAGCCGAAGAGCGTGCTGCTGCCTATGCAGCCCAGGAAGCCGAAAAGAAGGCCCAGGCCTCGGCTGTGAAGCAGGAGGCCACGCGCGAGCAGGCTGCGGAAGCGGCTGCACGCGCCGCTGCGCAGGCGGAAGCTCGCGAGAAGGCCCAGGCGGAAGCCAAGGCCCGTGCGGACGAGGAATCTGCCCGCGCCCGTGATCTGGAAGAGCGCCGCCGCAAGGCCCTGGCTGAAGCCGAAGCCATCCGCGCCATGATGGCCACGCCCAAGAAGGCGGTCATGGTCGCCAAGAAGCCCGAAGAACCCAAGCCCGTGGCCAAGCCAGCGGCGGTGGGTGATGCCAAGAAGGGTACGCTGCATAAGCCTGCCGTCGGCACGGGTGGCCCGCGTGCAGGTGCCGCAGCCCCGGCTGGTGCAGGTGCTGGTGCTGGTGCTGCCCCGGGTTCGGGCAAGGAGGTCAAGTCGGCCAAGTTGTCCTCCAGCTGGGCCAACGACACGGCCAAGAAGAAAGAAATCAAGACCCGCGGCGACAGCAGCGGCGGTGTTGGCCGCAACAACTGGCGTGGAGGCCCGCGTGGCCGCCGTGGCGACAGCCGCGACCAGCGCGACGATCATCAGCAATCCGCTCCGGTCGAGGCGCGTATTCTTGAGGTGCATGTGCCCGAAACCATCACGGTGGCGGAGCTGGCGCACAAGATGTCGATCAAGGCGTCTGAAGTCATCAAGGCGCTGATGAAGATGGGCCAGATGGTCACCATCAACCAGCCGCTGGACCAGGACACCGCCATGATCGTGGTGGAAGAACTGGGCCACAAGGCCGTGGTGGCGGCGCTGGACGACCCGGAAGCCTTCACCGACGACGATTCGCAGCAGCAGAACGCAGAGCTGCTGCCCCGCGCACCGGTGGTCACTGTCATGGGCCACGTGGACCACGGCAAGACCTCGCTGCTGGACTACATCCGCCGAGCCAAGGTGGCTGCCGGAGAAGCCGGCGGTATCACGCAGCACATCGGTGCCTACCATGTGGAAACCCCACGCGGCATGGTGTCGTTCCTGGATACCCCTGGTCACGAGGCCTTCACGGCCATGCGTGCCCGTGGTGCCCAGGCCACCGACATCGTGATTCTGGTGGTTGCTGCCGACGACGGCGTGATGCCTCAAACGAAGGAAGCCATCAAGCACGCCAAGGCAGCGGGTGTTCCTATCGTGGTGGCGATTACCAAGGCCGACAAGCCTGATGCCAACCCCGACCGTGTCAAGCAGGAGCTGGTGGTCGAAGAAGTGGTGCCCGAAGAATACGGTGGCGATTCGCCGTTCGTGCCCGTGTCTTCCAAGACAGGCATGGGCATCGACACGCTGCTGGAGCAGGTGCTGCTGCAGGCCGAAGTGCTGGAGCTGAAGGCGCCGGTGGAATCGCTGGCCAAGGGCCTCGTGATCGAAGCCCAGCTGGACAAGGGCCGTGGCCCGGTAGCCACGGTGCTGGTGCAGTCCGGCACGCTCAAGGTGGGCGATGTCGTGCTGGCTGGCCAGACCTTTGGCCGCGTGCGCGCCATGCTGGACGAAAACGGCAAGGTGGCCAAGACAGCCGGTCCGTCGATCCCGGTGGAAATCCAGGGTTTGACCGAAGTGCCGCAGGCAGGTGACGAGTTCATGGTGCTCACCGACGAGCGCCGTGCACGCGAAATCGCCACTTACCGCGCTGGCAAGTTCCGCAACACCAAGCTGGCCAAGCAGCAGGCTGCGAAGCTGGAGAACATGTTTGCCGACATGACGGCGGGCGAGGTCAAGACCCTGCCCATCATCGTCAAGGCCGACGTGCAGGGTTCGCAGGAAGCGCTGTCGCAATCGCTGCTCAAGCTCTCAACAGACGAGATCAAGGTCCAGCTGGTGTATGCCGGCGTGGGCGGTATCAGCGAGTCCGACATCAACCTGGCGATCGCCTCCAAGGCCATCGTGATCGGCTTCAACGTGCGTGCCGATGCCGGCGCGCGCAAGACGGCCGAGAGCAACGGCGTGGACCTGCACTACTACAGCATCATTTACGACGCTGTTGACGAGCTCAAGGTGGCCATGTCCGGCATGCTGGCTCCCGAGCAGCGCGAGGAAGTCATCGGCACGGCGGAGATCCGCACTGTGTTCGTGGCAACGAAGATCGGCACGATTGCTGGTTCGTACATCACGTCCGGCATGGTCCATCGCAACGCCAAGTTCCGCTTGCTGCGCGACAACGTGGTGGTCTACACCGGCGAAGTCGATTCGGTCAAACGCCTCAAGGACGATGTCAAGGAAGTCAAAGAAGGCTTCGAGTGCGGTATCAAGCTCAAGAACTACAACGACATCAAGGAAGGCGATCAACTCGAATTCTTTGACATCAAGGAAATCGCTCGCACGCTGTAAGGCGAGGCGACGACGAGAGCGACGACGACGACATGGCTGCGAAGAAATCCGCCACTCCCAACCGCGCCTTCAAGGTGGCCGACCAGATCCAGCGTGATCTGACGGAGCTGATCGCGCGCGAGTTGAAAGACCCGCGTGTGGGCATGGTGACGCTACAGGGCGTGGAGGTGACCCCCGACTATGCCCATGCCAAGGTGTTCTTCAGCCTGCTGACGGGTGACCCTGTGGAAACCCAGGTGGCGCTTAATCAGGCTGCGGGCTTCTTGCGCAACGGCCTTTTCAAGCGCCTGCACATTCACACGGTGCCCACGCTGCACTTCGTTTTTGACCGCACTTCCGAGCGTGCAGCCGACATGAATGCGCTGATTGCGCGCGCCGTGGCTTCCCGCTCCAAAGACGACGAGGAAACATGACCGAGCGCGCTCCCCGCATCCGGGTGCAGCGGCGCCCGGTGCACGGAGTGCTGCTGCTCGACAAACCCCTGGGCCTGTCCAGCAATGACGCCTTGCAAAAGGTGAAATGGCTGCTGCGCGCCGAAAAAGCGGGCCACACCGGCACGCTCGATCCGCTCGCCACGGGCGTGTTGCCGCTGTGTTTTGGCGCGGCCACCAAGTTCAGCCAACTGCAACTCGAAGCCGCCAAGACCTACGAGGCGATCGCTGTGCTGGGCACCACCACCACCACCGGTGACGCCGAGGGCGAGGTGCTGGAGCGCCGCGAGGTGGACCCCGCCCAGCTCGCGCCCGAGCGCCTGGCCACCGTGCGGCAGCAGTTCACCGGCCCCATCCGCCAGGTGCCGCCTATGCACAGCGCGCTCAAGAAGGACGGTAAGGCGCTGTATGAGTACGCACGTGCAGGGGTCACGGTGGAGCGTGAGCCGCGCGATGTGGTCATTCATGCACTAAAACTGGCACTCACGCGCACTGATCAAGCACTGTTTGCTATCAAAATGGTAGTAACCTGCAGCAAAGGCACCTATATCCGCACCTTGGGTGAAGACATCGGTGCTGCGCTGGGCTGTGGAGCGCACCTCAGCTTCCTGCGGCGCATCGACACCGGTGGCATCGGTGTGGAGCGCTGCGTCACGCTGGAGCAGCTGGAAGCCATGCCCGAGGCCGACCGCCTCGCCTGCCTGGAAGTCCCCGAATCGTTGCTGGCCGGGCACACACGTGTCACGCTGGACAGCGACAATGCCGCTCGTTTCCTGTCCGGCGTGCGCCGACGCGGGGCCTGGCCCGATGCCGGCGCGGTGGCGGTGTTTGGAGAACGCCCCCCGGCGTTGCTGGGGGTGGGCCACATTGCTGGCGGGGAGCTGGTGCCGGGCAGGCTCCTGAGTCCGCTGGAAATTCAACAAATCTTGGAAAGCAAGCCGCACCTGCAAACCAGCGGCACATTGGAAAAACTATGACTAAACAGATCCGCAACATCGCCATCATCGCCCACGTTGACCATGGCAAAACCACCATGGTGGACCAGCTGCTGCGCCAGTCCGGCACCTTCGCCGACCACGAAAAGGTCGTCGATACGGTGATGGACAACAACGCGATTGAAAAAGAGCGTGGCATCACCATCCTGGCCAAGAACTGCGCCGTGAGCTGGAAGGGCACGCACATCAACATCGTGGACACCCCCGGCCACGCGGACTTCGGCGGTGAAGTGGAGCGTGCCCTGTCCATGGTCGACAGCGTAGTGCTGCTGATCGACGCGCAAGAAGGCCCCATGCCCCAGACGCGTTTCGTGACCAAGAAGGCCCTGGCCCTGGGCCTGCGCCCCATCCTGGTGGTGAACAAGGTGGACAAGCCCGGCGCCAACCCCGACAAGGTTGTGAACGCAGCGTTCGACCTGTTCGACAAGCTGGGTGCTACCGACGAACAGCTCGATTTCCCCGTGGTGTACGCCTCGGGCATCAACGGCTGGTCGTCGCTGGAAGAAGGCGCTCCCGGCGAGCAGTGGGGCCCCGACATGTCGGCCCTGTTCGACACCATCCTCTCGCACGTGCCACCGAACACGGGTGACGCCAATGCCCCGCTGCAGCTGCAGATCTCGGCGCTGGACTTCTCCACCTTCGTGGGCCGCATCGGCGTGGGCCGCATCAGCCAGGGCACCCTCAAGCCCATGATGGACGTGGTCGTCATGGAAGGCCCCAATGGCAAGGCCGTCAAGGGCCGCGTGAACCAGGTGCTGACGTTCCAGGGCCTCGATCGCATGCAGACGCCTGTGGCAGGCCCTGGCGATATCGTGCTGATCAACGGCATCGAAGACATCGGCATCGGTGTGACCGTGACCGACCCCGCCAACCCCGCGCCGCTGCCCATGCTGAAGGTGGACGAGCCCACGCTGACCATGAACTTCTGCGTGAACACCTCGCCCCTGGCAGGCCGTGAAGGCAAGTTCGTGACCAGCCGCCAGATCTGGGACCGCCTGCAAAAGGAACTGCAGCACAACGTGGCCCTGCGCGTGAACGAGACCGACGAAGAAGGCATTTTCGAAGTGATGGGC
>NZ_QAIH01000195.1:15411-20130 GCF_003060895.1 Acidovorax sp. HMWF029
ACTGCACCTGACCATCCTGCTCGAAAACATGCGCCGCGAAGGCTACGAGCTGGCCGTGTCCAAGCCCCGCGTGGTGTTCAAGGACATCGATGGCGTCAAGCACGAGCCCATCGAGCTGGTAACGGCCGACATCGAAGAAGGCCACCAGGGCGGCGTGATGCAAGCCTTGGGCGAGCGCAAGGGTGAGCTGGTGAACATGGAGTCCGACGGCCGTGGCCGTGTGCGCCTGGAATACCGCATCCCGGCCCGTGGCCTGATCGGTTTCACCAACGAATTCCTGAACCTGACGCGTGGCTCGGGCCTGATCAGCAACATCTTCGACAGCTACGAACCCCACAAGGGTGACATCGGCGGCCGCAAGAACGGCGTGCTGATCTCCATGGACGACGGTGAAATCTTCACCTACGCCCTGGGCAAGCTGGACGACCGTGGCCGTATGTTCGTGAAGGCGAACGACCCCGTGTATGAAGGCATGATCGTCGGCATCCACAGCCGTGACAACGACCTGGTGGTGAACGCCACGCGGACCAAGCAGCTGACCAACTTCCGCGTGAGCGGCAAGGAAGACGCGATCAAGATCACGCCCCCGATCGACCTCACGCTGGAATACGGCGTGGAGTTCATTGAGGATGACGAACTGGTCGAGATCACGCCCAAGTCTGTGCGCCTGCGCAAGCGCCACCTGACCGAAAACGAGCGCAAGCGCGCTTCCCGGTCCTGATAGGCTGAGCGTCCCCGAAAGGGCCACTGCTGCGCAGTGGCCTTTTTTCCGTCTGCAACCCCTACTTCATGTTGAAACTCACGCATTCCCGCGCCGTGCTGCTGATGGTGGCGGTCACCCTGATGTGGTCGATTGCCGGTGTGGTCACGCGCCACCTGGAGCACGCCGCGAGTTTTGAGGTGACCTTCTGGCGCAGCTTCTTCACGCTGGTGTCGCTGCTCGTCCTGTTGCCGTTGCTTCAGGGGCGGGCGGTGTTCGTGGCCATGCGCAAGGGTGGCAGCGTGTTGTGGATCTCTGGCATCTGCTGGAGCGTGATGTTCACCGCCTTCATGGTGGCCCTGGTGCTCATGCCGGTGGCCAATGTGCTGGTCACCATGGCGGTGGGGCCGCTGCTGACCGCGCTGTTCGCGCGCATATTCATTGGCCACCACATCGCTGCGCGCACCTGGGGCGCGATTGCGGTGGCAGGCCTGGGCATAGGCTGGATGTATGGTTCGCAGATGGCTGGCTTGCCGCTGGCGGGCACGCTGGTGGCCCTGTGCGTCCCGGTGGCAGCGGCCATCAACTGGACGGTGGTGCAGCATTCACAGCGCCATGGCCATGCGGTGGACCTGGTACCCGCCGTGCTGGTGGGGGCCGTAATCTCGTCCCTGGTCACGCTGCCGCTGGCCCTGCCGTTGCGGGCCTCGGGGCATGACCTGGCCCTGCTGGCCTTGCTGGGCGTGGTGCAATTGGCGATTCCTTGCGTGCTGGCCGTGCGCTGCGGCCGGGTGCTCAAGGCGCCCGAGATGGCGCTGCTGGGTTTGCTGGAAGTGATTTTTGGCATTTTGCTGGCATGGCTGGGCGCGGGCGAAAAGCCCGCCGCAGCGGTGCTGACGGGAGGCGCGCTAGTGATCGGTGCGCTGGTGTTCAATGAACTCTTAGGTTGGAAGGAACAAAAATGACGGAGACGGTTGTGTCGGAAGTTGTGAGCGATGTGCTGAGTGAGGTGCGTGGTCAGGTGGGCTTCATTACCCTGAACCGCCCGCGTGCACTCAATGCCTTGTCGCTCTCCATGGTGCGTGACCTGATGGCCATCTTGCTGGCTTGGCAGAACGATGCGCGCGTGCTGGCCGTGGCGATCCGGGGCAGCAACAAGGAAGGCCCGTTTGGCGCTTTCTGCGCGGGCGGCGACATCCGCTTTCTGCACCAGGCAGGCAGCCAGGGCAACCCTCAGCTCGAAGACTTCTTTACTGAGGAGTACGCGCTCAACCACCTGATCCACAACTACGCCAAGCCCTACATCGCCTTCATGGACGGCATCGTGATGGGCGGCGGCATGGGCATCAGCCAGGGCGCCGCGCTGCGTGTGGTGACCGAGCGCACCAAGATGGCCATGCCCGAGACCGCGATTGGCCTGTTCCCCGACGTGGGGGGCGGCTACTTCCTCAGCCGTTGCCCGGGCCGCGTGGGCGAATGGCTGGCGCTGACCGGCGACACCATCGGCGCCGGTGATGCCATCGACAACCAGCTGGCCGATGGCTGCCTGCCTGCCGACCAGCAGGTGGCCGTGTGGGAAGCCCTGGCCACACAGACCTTTGCCAACGGTGCCGCCATCAAAGACTATGTTGCTACAAAATTTGTAGCTATTGAGCCAATGCAGTCAGGCGCAAAGGGCCAAGTTGACCGGTTTTTTGCGCTGCCCACCGTGGGCGAGATCGTGTGGGCCCTGGAGTCTGCCGACAGCGACTGGGCACGTGCCACGGCCACCACTTTGCGCAAGCGCTCGCCGCTGATGCTGAACGTGGTGCTGGAGCAGATCCGCCGCGCGCGCGGCATGGGCTTGGCCGATGACCTGCGCATGGAGCGGGACATGGTGCGCCACTGCTTTTATCTGCGCCCCGGCCAGAGCGAGACAGTAGAGGGCATCCGCGCCCTTGCGGTGGACAAGGACCACGCGCCGAAGTGGAACCCCGCGCGCATCGAAGACGTGACACCCGAGATGGTGGCGCCGTTTTTTGCCAGCCCCTGGCCAGCACATTCCCACCCGCTGGCAGCGCTGGCCTGAGGGCGTGGAGGCTCAGAAGGGTGGCGGTCTCTGAAGCTCCAGTGCCGCTGCCTGTGGCTGGGCGGGCTGGATCTGCTTTGCTGACATCGCTTCGGCGGGGCCCAACGGGACCAGGGCGCGACTCCTGTTTGGGACGACCCCGATGAGAGGCCGAAGCATGCCGCATGCCGGTGCAGGCCCGCGGCGCTGTGTGGGTTACCGGTTGTGGCTTTTCATCGCGCGCTCAACCTCGCGCTTGCCTTCGCGGTCCTTGATGGTGTCGCGTTTGTCGTGTTCAGCCTTGCCTTTGGCCAGCGCGATTTCGCACTTCACGAAGCCGTTCTTCCAGTGCAGGTTCAGCGGCACCAGGGTGAAGCCTTTCTGCTCGACCTTGCCGATCAGCCGCTTGATATCGTCCTTCTTGAGCAGCAGCTTCTTGGTGCGCGCTGATTCAGGGTTCACATGCGTCGAGGCGGTCTTGAGCGGGTGGATCAGGCATCCCAGCAGAAACAGTTCACCATCGCGAATGAGCACATAGCCGTCAGTCAGTTGCACCTTGCCTTCGCGCAGCGCCTTCACCTCCCAGCCGTGCAGCACCATGCCGGCCTCGTGGCGCTCTTCAAAAAAATAGTTGTAGGCCGCTTTCTTGTTGTCAGCAATGCGGGACGTGGGATCAGGTTTCTTGGCCATGGGGTTTAGATGCGGCGCAAACGGGGAGATAAAAGGCCTCCCTACAATGTTGTCGTCTCGCGAGCCGCGATTCTAATTTCTCCCCCGCTTGCGCGGTCTCGCGCAAGCAGCGTCTGCATGAAAACCGTTCAAAAGTCCGTCCTCATCTGGTACAGCCCCGAAGAAATGTTTGCCCTGGTCACCGGGGTGGAGCACTACCCGCAGTTTTTGCCCTGGTGTGATCGCTCTGCCGTGCTGGAGCAGACCGAGGAAGGCATGACCGCCGAAGTGGGGATTGCCCTGGGGGGCATCCGCCAGACATTTGTGACGCGGAACACCCACGAGGCCGGGCGTCGGGTGCAGATGCATCTGGTCAAGGGCCCGTTCTCGCGTTTGGACGGAGACTGGCATTTCCACCCTGTGGGTGATGGCCAGCAGCGCGCCTGCAAGGTGGAGCTGCTCCTGAACTATGGCTTTGACAGTGCGGCGCTGGCGGCGCTGGTGGGGCCGGTGTTTGACCGTATCGCGGGCAGCATGGTGGACGCTTTTGTGAAACGGGCGGAGCAGGTTTATGGCTGAAGCGGGTGCCGTGGAAACGGGCGCGGCGCACCCCATGATGCAGGTTTCGGTGGTGGTGTGTGTGGCGCCTCGTGAGACACGGGAGTGGACGCTGGATTTGCCCCAGGGGGCCTTGGTCGCCGATGCCCTGCGGGCTTGTAGCGCCATGCCGCTACCTGCACCAGCCCAGGCGGGGGCGGTAGCAGAAACAGGCTTGCCGCTTGTGGGGGTGTGGGGTCGGGCGGTGGCGCTGGATGCAGCCCTGCAGCACGGGGACCGTGTGGAGGTTTACCGCCCCTTGAAGGTGGACCCCAAGGTGGCGCGCCGTGAGCGGTTCGCGCGCCAGGGCGCGCGCTCTACCGGCCTGTTCGCTCGTCAGCGCCCCGGAGGCAAGCCGGGGTATTGAGGCAGTTACCGCTAAGTGATGCGGCTCAGCGCGCGCAGTCCGAGGCGACGATGCCATCGATGCGCTTGGCTTCTGCCGCACGGGCTGGGCCGTCGAGGAAAATGCGCTCGCCCTGGGCGTTGGTCTGGGTGATGGGTTTGCCCGCATCGAATGCGGCTTTTGCGGCACGGGCGCGGGAGCAGTTCTCAGCCTTGGCCTTGGCGATTTTCTCGTCTTCTGCCTTTTTCTTGGCGGCCTCGGCGGCTTCGGCCTGGGCTTTTTTCTCTTCCAGTTCCTTGTCCTTGCCGCTACCTGCGGCACTGGCTGCAGGCTTGGGGGCCGCGGCGGCTGCAGTGGCAG
>NZ_QAIH01000196.1 GCF_003060895.1 Acidovorax sp. HMWF029
GGCGCTGGCCAGCGCCTGCACCCAGTTCCTGGCCGCCCGCCAGCCCCACGTGCGCCCCAGCGGCCCCGGCGAATGGACGCTGACAGGCTACAGCCCCGCCCTGGTCCAGCCCGAAGTCACCCGCACCGAATCGCCCGTGACGCCCTACGTCGGCAAGCTCGTCATCAAGGACAACGAGGCCCAGGCACACGCCCCCACCGAAGCCGCCGCCCAGGCCATCACCCTCACGCCCGCGCACCTGCTCTCCAACCGCACCCACACGTTCATCTATAGCTTTGACGGCCAGCAATGGCGCTGGCAAAACGGCCAGCGCCTGACCAAGATACCGGGGAAAAATGACCTGATGGAGACTGTGACCCTGCCGGAAGTATCCGCAACAGGGCCCAAGGGTTTTGCAGGGTGTTTGCCGCGTTAAGGATGTCCTGCATAACCCTCGCGAGTCGGTGGTAGTGCGGATCGGGACAGGCCGCAAGGCGTCTTTTTGCAGCCAATAGCCCGGCTATTGGCAAGAAAAGCAACGCAGCGGACTGCCCGAGGCCGCGCTATCACAGACCGCAGGGAGTTGTGCAGGACATCCTTAAGGCAAACCGGCTGCCACGAAGGTAGCCCCATAAGTGACACCTTCAGCAAGCCAAACAGGCTGCCCACAACCCAAGGCAATGCGTGGCCCTTCCATGAAGCGGCATGCATGCACACCCTGCTGCCCACACAGCCTGAAGAGTGAGTACGGCGCAACCCAGGCGCTTGCAAGGGCTGCGCCCGGCCGCTCAGCGGGCCAATGCCGCCTTCGAGGCGCCAGGGCCACCAGCACCGCCATTGCCACCACCATGGCGCTTGGCAAGTGCAATGAGAATATGGATGCCCACCGCCAACGCCACCAGCACGATGGCGCCCAGGCCCCACAACGCCCAGGCCAGGAAGGTGACGCCGCCGGCCAGAGCAGGCACGGCCTCCAGTGCCGCTTGCACCATGGGGCCCAGCGACGAAACGACAGCTTCCCACTGGCCCATCAACTCAGGGGGCATCCAGGCCTTGAGCCAGCCCGGCACCAGGACGGTGTCTGTGACCACGCTGCCGCCTGCCAGTGCGCCCGCATTGGAGACCACCCAGACCGTCACCGCATGCGCCCCCCAACAGGCCAAAGACCAGAGGGCCAGCAGAGCCAACGAAAGAAACCAGTTGATTGCGTAGAACATGTGAAAGCTTCCTCGATATTGATATTGGCAAGCGGCGAGTATGGGCAAACCCTCGTTGCATAGACACCAGACTGAGCCGCACCTACCATTCGGTTTTTTCGAACTTGAACCTGACTATGCTGAACTACCGCCACCTGTACTACTTCTGGATGGTTGCCAAGGAAGGCGGCTTTGCCAAGGCTGCAGACAGGCTGGAGATGGCGGTGCAGACCATCAGCGCCCAGGTACGCGATCTGGAAAAAGCGCTGGGCCACCAGCTGCTCAAGCCCTCTGGGCGCGGCGTGGCACTGACCGAAGCGGGGCAAGTTGCATTCACCCGTGCCGAAGAGATCTTCCAGCTGGGACAGTACATCGAAGAAGAGGTGCGTGAGGCCGCGACTGCCCGCGTTGCTCGGTTGTCGGTGGGCCTGTCAGACGGCATCTCGAAACTGGCAGCGCACGCGCTGCTGGAGCCCGTGCTGGCCACCCCCCACCTGCGGCTGGTATGCCATGAGGGAGAGTCGGACGAGTTGCTGTCTGAGCTCGCCCTGCACCAGCTGGATGTGGTGCTGTCCGGTCAAGCCGCGCCGCGCAACCCCCACCAGCGCCTGACCAGCGAGCGCATCGCCCGATCTGCACTGCAGTGGTATGGCCCGGCATCACTGGTGAGAAAGCAAGTGCGAGACCGATTTCCCCAGTCGCTGCAAGACTTGCCGGTGCTACTGCCCACCCACCATGCGCCACTGCGCGCCACCCTGGATGCCTGGTTTCAAGACCTGGGCGTGCAACCTCGGGTGGTGGGCGAATTTGAAGACAGCGCTCTGCTGGCCGTGTTTGCGGCACGGGGGCTAGGGGTGTTTCCGGTGAGTCGGCTGGGAGCGCAAGATGTGGGGCTGGTGCGTGGACTGCGCCTGCTGGGCGAATGCCCGCAGCTCTTTGAGGAGGTCCACGCCATCTGGTCGCGCCGGGGGCAGCACCACCCGCTGGTGCGGCAACTGGTGGATGCCTCCGCCGGACTGGGCACAGCCTAACGGACCTGCCACGCAACCAACATCCCCCTTGTTTGTAGTTGGATTTGCAGTTGTAGTTGCAGCCGCATCAGGCAGCCTGCGCCAGGTCATAGCGGTCGATTCCGGTGGGCGTGAAGCCCATTTGCCAAAACTGGCGTGCTGCATCCATCAGCCACCACTCACTCGGCGCAAGGTGACTGTCTGCAGTGGCTGCGGTGTACGCGAACTCCAGGGCCTTGCGCCGCAGCTCAGGGGCAGTCACTTCAGCCAACAACAGTTTCAGCGTGGGGCCATCAATGCTGGCTGCCAAAACCCGCTGTTCATGCATGCCCATCCACAGGTCTTCGCACAGGCCATGCAGCACCTTGGCAAAGCCGCCGTGCGGCAGGCCCAGGTCCTGCTCCATATGAAGCCCATGCAAGGCATCCAGCTCAGACCGGCTCACATGGCCATCCGATATCAACAGCAAGGCGATGATTCGGGCTACAGCTTCGGGGCTATTGCGGGGATAGCTACGCATCTCTGATTTCCTTTAAATGGGGTAAGTGCAATGACAAAGGGGACAAGCAGGCAATGGTTGACCCAGCGCTCCGCCCTAGGAGTCTGCGCGGCAAAAGGAGCATCGGCTGCAACGTGCGATAAACCGGTTTCGCGCGGTACTACCTCCTGCGCCCAGGGGGCCACCCTGGGCTTATCGGTAGCACCACGCGATCCTCGGTTTTCGCGCGTTTCGCTTCGATGCCTTCTGCCACGCAGACTCCTAGCGGCGATAGCGTGAACGCGGCTGCCAGCCGTCGCGGTACTGGGCTTGCACCCGCAGCGGCACCTTGACCGGAATGCGCCGCAGCGCGGGTGCCCGAGCCACGGCGAAACGGGACAGCCAGTCCGCAAGGCGATGGCGCAAGGAGGTGAAGAGCGAAGAGATTCCAGACCAGGGTTTCACGGATGGCTCCTTTGAAGCGGAAAGTTGCAAACAGGAAGAAGCCTTGAATGTGTGGCCCCCGCTCGCGGACAAGAAGCAGGTTTTCTCTGTCACATACATCCAGAAACTCGAAGTGATGCATCAGCAGCAACATCGCAGACCAAACACAGAGTTTTCAGAGATTCAACGAAGAAATTTCCTGCTGGTTGGCCGCCAAGCTGCGGGATACGGTGTCACCCTCAACTCAGGAGATCGCAAATGCAGATTCTTTTCAGAACACGCCACCCCGAAGCCGCACTGATGCGCGATGCCGTGGAGCGTCGCGTGCGTTTCGCCTTCAGGCGACTGAACGCCCTGGTGCCACGTGCTGAAATCAAGCTGGATGACATCAACGGCCCCCGTGGCGGCCCCGACAAGCGTTGCCAGATTGCCCTGCGTACCGACGGCGCGGGTGCCGTGGTGGTGTCTTCGGTGGCCAAGGACTGGCGCTGCGCACTTGACGAAGCGCTGGCCAGCGCGGCCCGACACCTCTTGCGCACCTGGCGGCGCAACTCGACGCACCCCAAGCAACGTCGCCTCAACGGGGCTGTAGATACAAGGCGACAAGGCGGCAGCGAACACCCCGCATAAAGACCTGGCGGCAGCCCGGCATGCCGCCAAGCAGGGGCTGCAACACGCCATAAGGCCCAGATCCGTCACGAACGGATCTGGCTGCCATGCAACCTGCAGGCCCGGCCGGGTCTGTCACCTGCCCAGCGAGCCCTCTGGCTCAGCGCATGCGCCTTGCAAAACAGCCTGCTCGACCACATCCCGCGTCAGCGTGGGCACAAAGCTCTCGATGAAACGGTAGGCATACCCGCGCAACCACGCACCCCGCCGCAGGCCCAGGCGGCTGCCAGCGATGAGCAAGGCGGACATGGTGTGAATTCCTTTGTTACTACTGTTTTGATAGCTATCAGCGCTTTATGGATGAGCGCAGAGGGCTTTTTTTTCTTATAAAAAGGACGAGCGGCGCCCACCCGTCCCGCCAAGACGGGGTTCCTGGTGATGGACGGGGGGCTGCTCAATTACTTGCGGGTGTAGACCTGGTCAAAGCTTGCGTTGTCAGCAAAGTGGTCCTTGGCCGCTTTCTCCCAGCCGCCAAACGCGTCATTGATGTTGAACAGGTTCAGCTGGGGAAACTGCTTGGCGTACTTGGCCTTCGCCTTGTCAGACACAGCGGGGCGGTAGAAATGTTTGCCCGCGAGATCCTGGCCTTCTTCGGTGTACAGATACTGCAGGTACGCCTCGGCAACGGCGCGCGTACCCTTCTTGTCCACGTTCTTGTCCACTACCGACACGGCGGGCTCGGCCAGGATGGACAGCGACGGATAGACCACATCCACCTTGCTGCCGAATTCTTTCTCCAGCAGGTAGGCCTCGTTCTCCCAGCTGATGAACACATCGCCTTGGTTGCGTTGCGCGAAGGTCACCGATGAGCCTCGCGCACCCGTGTCCAGCACCGGCACGTTGGCATACAGCTTGCCCACAAACTCCTTGGCCTTGGCGTCACCACCGTACTTGCGCTTGGCAAACTCCCACGCAGCCAGATAGTTCCAGCGCGCGCCGCCTGAGGTCTTGGGGTTGGGGGTGATGACCTTCACGTCCGCACGCACCAGGTCGTCCCAGTCCTTGATGCCCTTGGGGTTGCCCTGGCGCACCACCAGCACGATGGTGGAGGTGTAGGGCGAGCTGTTGTGCGGCAGGCGCTTTTGCCAGTCCTTGGGGATCCAGCCGCCGTTGGTGTGCAGTGCATCGGTGTCGCCCGCCAGAGCCAGCGTGGCCACGTCGGCCTCCAGCCCGTCGATGATGGAGCGCGCCTGCTTGCCCGAGCCTCCGTGGCTTTGCTTGATGGTCACGTCCTGGCCGGTCTTGGCCTTCCAGTGCTTGGCAAACGCCTGGTTGAACTCCACATACAGCTCACGGGTGGGGTCGTACGAGACATTGAGCAGCGTCACGGACTGTGCAAACGACGGCAATGCCGTCAGGGCCAAACTGCCTACCAGGGCGGCGGCGAAGGGAAACTTGATAAAGTCGCGGCGAAAGTTCATGGGAGGGCCTCTTTTTAAGAATGTGTGCGGTGCAAATCACCGATGGAACGCATTCTGAAAGGCCCTCTACAAAACTGGAACTACTGAGATTTCAGTTCTTAATATCCAAATCATCTGAGCGAAGCCTTTTTTCGCTCCCCCTACTACAAGGAATTCGTACCCATGGCACGCACCGTTCAATGCATCAAGCTCGGCAAGGAAGCCGAAGGCCTCGACTTTCCGCCCTACCCCGGCGAGCTGGGCAAACGCATCTGGGAGAGCGTGAGCAAGGAAGCCTGGGCGGGCTGGCTCAAGCACCAGACCATGCTGGTCAATGAAAACCGCCTGAACCTGGCCGATGCGCGCGCCCGCCAGTACCTGGCGCGCCAGATGGAGAACCACTTTTTCGGCAGCGGTGCAGACGCTGCAGCGGGCTACGTCCCGCCGAGCGCATAAAAAAACCTGCGCGCTTTTCTAGTCTTTCATGTCCGAGCCTGTTGACTGGCTGCCGGACGGCACCCCCTACAGCCCCCGCTTCGGCGACCGCTACCACAGCGAAAACGGCGGCCTCACCCAGGCTCGCCGGGTGTTTTTGCACGGCTGCGGCCTGCCTGAGGCATGGGCAGGGCAACCGCAATGGCGCATTCTGGAGACCGGGTTTGGCTTTGGCCTGAACTTCCTGGTGACCTGGGCCGCCTGGCGGGCCGACCCCGCTCGGCCCACGCTCCTGCACTTTGTCTCGACCGAAGCCTGGCCGGTGAGCGCGGCCGACCTGCTGCGCGCTACCTCGGTCCACCCCGAACTGGCCCCCTTGGCGCAAGCACTGCACGACCAATGGTGGGGCCTGCTGCCGGGCGTGCACCGCCTGCGCTTTGATGAAGGCAGGGTGCTGCTCACACTGTATGTGGGCGACACCCAGGCCATGCTGCGCCAGCAGAGCCTGACGGTGGATGCCATCTACCTCGATGGTTTCAGCCCCCAGCGCAACCCGGAGAGCTGGGACCTGCATACCTTGAAGGCCGTGGCGCGCTGTTGCCGACGCGGCACCCGCCTGGCCACCTGGACCATTGCCCGCGCCGTGCGCGACGCATTGGCGCAATGTGGCTTTGAAGTGACCCGTGTGCCCGGCGTGCCGCCCAAGCGCGACAACCTGCATGCCACTTACCACCCGCGATGGGAGCCCCGCACCACGCGCCAGTCGGCGTCTGCGGCGACGCCAGAACCCGCCC
>NZ_QAIH01000197.1 GCF_003060895.1 Acidovorax sp. HMWF029
ATGCCTGCCCGTGTGCAACCGCCTGCAGCTGCCCATCAAGGCCACGGGCCTGGCAGACACCCGCACGCTCATCATCCCGGTGGCTCACACCATCTTCTGGGAGGCCGGCCCCGCCGTGCGCGCCACCATGGGCATTGCTGACAGCATGATCCGGCTGTCTGTGGGCCTGGAAGAGGTGGAAGACCTGCTGGCCGACTTCGAGCAGGCGCTCGCCGGAGCCTGACCCACCGCCTCTACCGCCCACCCTCGCCGGGAGCCTCTCCATGGCCACAGCCACCTCCGCACCGCCCGTCAACATCGGCAAATACCGTATCGAACGCGAACTGGGGCGGGGCGCCAGTGGCATTGTTTACCTGGGGCTCGACGGCTTCCGGGGTCGCAAGGTCGCCATCAAGCAGACCCACGCCCACCTGCTCAAGGCGCCTGAGCTGGCCGAGCGTTACCGCAAGCTGCTGCGCAACGAGGCCGCGTTGTCGGGCCGCCTGCGCCACCCCAACATCGTGCGCCTGCTCGACGCCGACGAAGAGGCGCTGCCGCCCTACCTGGTGCTCGAATACGTGGACGGCCAGCCGCTGTCCGACTTTGCAACGCCCGACACGCTGCTGCCCATGCCCCAGGTGCTGGACATCGCCTTCAAATGCTGCAACGCACTGGACTACGCCTGCCGCGAAGGCTTGGTACATCGCGACATCAAGCCCGCCAACCTCATGCTGGCGCGCGATGGGGATGTGAAGCTCACCGACTTTGGCGCAGCCCTGTCTTTGCGCAGCGACGCCACGCAGCTGTCGGGCCTGGTGGGCTCGCCGTCGTACATGTCGCCCGAACAGGTGCGTGAGCAAGACCTTACGCACCACAGCGACATGTTCTCGCTCGCTGTGGTGGTGTACGAGCTCCTCACCGGCCGCCGCCCGTTTGATGGCGACACCGACTTCGCCACTCTCTACAAGATCAGCCACGAAGCCCCCACGCCCCCCAGCCTGCTGCGCGCCGCGTTGCCATCGCATGTGGACGATGTGCTGCTGCGCGCCCTGGCCAAAGACCCCGCAGACCGCTTTGCCACCTGGCCCGACTTTGCCCAGGCTCTGCTGGCTGCCCACCGGGGCCTGCCCCGCCAGAAGTCGCAAGACACGGAGGCCGAACGTTTTGCCCGCCTGCGCGCACTGCCGTTTTTTGCCGACTTTCACGACGTGGCCCTGTGGGAGCTGATGCGATTGGGCAGTTGGCGCCGCCTGGAGCGGGGCACTGTACTCATGCGCGAGAACACCCCCGGTGACTCGTTCTGCATCCTCATCGAAGGCCAGATCGCCATCAGCCGCCAGGGCTGGAACCTCAGCACCCTGGGCCCCGGCGTCACCCTGGGTGAGATGACCTACCTGCGCCCCGACAACAGGACACGCACCGCCACCGCAGTGGCCGAAACAGAGGTGCTGGTGCTCAAGGTGCGCAACCCTGCGCTGCGACAAGCATCGGAAGACCTGCAATCGCGGTTTGACAAGGCGTTTATCAAGCTGCTGGTGGGGCGACTGATTGCGACCAACGAGCAGCTGGCGGAGTGGGAGCTGGTGGCCGCGCCGGGTGGGGGGATGCAGGAGGAATTGAGGGACTGAGGGACTGAGGGACTGAGGGGCGCCGTCTCACTCAGAACACGCCAGCTTCGCCGCGCTCAAATGCTTGCCTGAAAGCATGGACGGCGAACCCCGGCGAACCCCGATGAACCCCGGTGAAGCTTCACACCCTCTTGCAAAAATAAGTCGTCCCGCACAACGCACCATCCGGCATCAGTGCGTAGTCAGGCACCATGCCCACACGCTGCCAGCCTGCGCGTTCGTACAGGCGCTCGGCGGCGCCGCCGGTCACGGTGTCGAGCACCAGCACGGTTTTGCCCTCGACCCGCGCAGCCTCGTCCACGGCCGCCATGAGCTGCTGGGCAATGCCCTGGCGGCGGGCGCGGCGGTGGACCAGCATCTTGGCCACGTCGGCACGGTGGGGCTGGTTGTCGGGCATGGCGGTGATGAGTTGCACGGTGCCCACGATGGCTCCGCTGGCGTCTTCGGCCACCAGCAGCACGCGCTCATGGCGCGCCACGCCTTCGGCCACACTGCGCCAGAAGGCCAGGGCTTTTTCGCGCGGCAAAGGCGCCATGAAGCTGACCGAGGCGCCGCCATGCACACAGTCGATC
>NZ_QAIH01000198.1:0-8581 GCF_003060895.1 Acidovorax sp. HMWF029
CTGTGGGGGAGGGCAATGCTAACGAAAAAGCCAACGCCTTTGCCATTCAAGCCCGCGCCGAGCTGCACCTGCCCGCCCATGCGCAGCACCGCCTGCCGCACGATGGCCAGCCCCAGGCCCGAGCCGTTGGCGGCGTGGCCCAGGCCCCGGTAGAAGCGCTCGAACACCCGCTGGTGTTCGGTGGCGGGAATGCCCGGCCCATCGTCCTGCACCGACAGGTGCAGCGCTGCGCCCTCGCGCCGCAGCGCCACCGCCACGTTGCCACCGTGGGGCGTGTAGCGCAGCGCGTTGTCGATGAGGTTGTGAGCGATCGACTCGAATGCGGATTGGTCCAGTCGGGCGGGCAGGGTGTCGGGTGCGTCCAGCGACAGCTCGATCTGACGCGCCATCGCTTCAGGCACGACCTGCGCCAGCACACCGCGCAGCCACTGCGCCACGTCCAGGTCGCGCGGGGCGGGGCGCTGTGCGTCGTCCAGCGCGGCCAGGTCCAGCAGTTGCTGCGCCAGGTGCGAGGTGCGGGCGATGGCCTGTTCCAGGTGCGCCTGGGCTTGCGTGCGCTCCTCTTCGCTGGGCGAGCGGGCCATCACATGGGCCTGGGCAGTGATCACGGCCAATGGCGTGCGGATCTCATGCGCAGCATCCTGCACAAAGGCGCGTTCGCGCTCCACCTTGTGCCGCAGCTGGGCGAAGAGGTGGTCCAGCGACTGCTCCAGGGGCTTGAGTTCACGGTGGCGGGCGTTGAAGCCCACCGATTGCAGGTCGTCCTGCCCGCGCTGCGCAATGCGGCTTGCCAGTTGCTGCAGCGGCCGCAGGCCATGGCGCACCGAGAGCCACACCGCCAGCAGCACAAAGGGTGACGCCAGCAGCAGGTAGGGCAGCAGGGCGCGGCCGTTGTACTGCAGGAAGTTGGAGTCGGTGCGCTTGGTCTCAAACACGCGCAGCACCCAGCGCGCATCGCCGCCGGTGTAGATGCGGAACGACCGGCCCTGCAGGGCGGCTTCCTGGATGAAAGGCTCAGCGCGTGGCGTGGCGGGCGGCAAGGCCACGTTCTGCAGCCCCGGCGATGCAAACACGCGCTGGCCCGATGCCGCGTCCAGCAACTCGTGCATCTGCACCCCGGGCAGCAGGCCCACCTGGCGGCGGCGGATATTGGTCCAGTGGTCGGTGGCGGCAATGGCCGTGGCAGCATACGCGGGGTCGGTGACGGAGGCCAGCGAGTCCAGTACCGCGTCGCCGTATTTCATCAGGCCCGGGTCGCGGGTGATGGTGTGTTTGTAGTTGACGAAGTTGTAGCCCAGCAGCACTGCCCACACCACCACAAACGCTACCAGCACCGATGTCACGCTGCGGCGCATCAGCGTGGGCTCGGCCAGCCAGGCCCATGCGCTGTGCAACGCGTGTTTCATCGTGGTCATGCCTGCAGCAGGTAGCCCACGCCGCGCACGGTGCGGATCAGTTCTGGCCCGATCTTGCGGCGCAGGTTGGACACATGGACCTCCAGCGCGCCAAAGTCCAGGGGCTCGCCCAACGGGTCCAACCGCTGCGCCAGCACACCCTTGGGCACCACGGCGCCGGGCTCGCGCGCCAGCTCCAGCAGCAGCTGGAACTCGCGCGGCGACACATCCAGCACCGTGCCGTTGCGATGCACCGCGTGGCGGCGCGGCTCGATCACCAGCTCGCCCAGCACCCAGCGCTCGCTGGCCTGGCGCGCGCTGCGGCGCAGCACGGCGCGGATGCGCGATATCAGCTCGGCCGTGGCAAAAGGCTTGACCACAAAGTCGTCCGCCCCGCCATCCAGCCCGGCCAGTCGGTCTTCCACCGCCGAGCGCGCGGTGATCACGATGATGGGCACCTGCCCGCCTTGCCCACTCTGGTTGCGCCAGCGCGCCAGCAGATCGAAGCCACTGCCATCGGGTAGCGTCAGGTCCAGCAGCACACAGTCCACCGTGGTGGCGTCCACCATGGCGGGCGCATCCACCGCGCGGCGCAGCCATTCGCTGGTCAGGCCCTCCACCTTCAGCGCGGACTGCAGAGCGCGGCCCAGGTCCAGGTCGTCTTCGATGAGCAGGATGTGCATGGGGCGATTGTGGCGGGAGCAGCCCCGGTTGCGTGGTGCCGCAGCGGCCACCTTTGGCTGGCCTTAAGGCGGGGCTTTGCACAATGGCCGTATCCAATGGCTCAATACATGGGGGAGAAAGCAATGGCATCGACGACAAGGCAGGAGGAAATGCGGCGATGGTGGGGTAGCGCGGCGCTGGCTGCGGCGCTGGCTTTGGGGGGCTGTGCATCGGGGCCCACCCACCCATCGCTGGCCGGGGCGCAACTGTCCGACCTGGTGCCGGTGCGCGACTTCGTGGCCAGCCGGCAATCTACCGGCGGCTACCGCGTGTCGCCCGATGGAAAGCGCATTGCCTGGTTTGGCACCGACGGCGTGGTGCCTGCGATCTGGGTGCAGTCCATCGATGGGGGCGACGCCAAGGCGTTTCGCATCCGCGCGCGCACCATCCGCTTCAGTGCCGACAGCCGCTGGCTCGGCATCACGGCCGACCCCACGGGCGATGAAAACACCCGCATCTATGCGGGCGCGGTCGAGGGCCCCGGTACCGACTTGCGCGAGCTGATGCCAGCACCGCGTTCCGTGGCGCATTTTGCGGAGGCGGTGGATGCATCGTCCGACTTCATCGTCACCTCCAACCAGCGCGACAAAAAGGTGTTTGACCTGTACCGCGTGAACCCGGCGGGTGGCGCGCCGGTGCTCATGGCCACCAACCCCGGCAACGTGGGCTGGTGGGGTGTGGACACCACGGGCCAGTTGCGCGCACGGGCACAGATCCGGGGCGAGCAGGTGTTGCTGGAGCGGCCCGGTCAAGAGCCGGGTAGCTGGGTGACCGTGGCAGAGCGCAGCCGGTGGGACACGCTGAATATCTTTGGCCTGCACGACGAGGGGCGCAAGGCCTGGGCGCTGTCCAACCGGGGGCGCGACAAGCTGGCGCTGGTGCGGCTGGACCTGACCACGGGTGGCGAGGAGGAGTGGTTTGCCTCGCCCGACGTGGACCTGGACGACGTGACACTCAGCCGCCGCACCCGCGAGCCCTTGTTGGCTTACTTCATGCCCGGCTACCCGGCGCGCAAGGTGTTCGACCCCGCGCTCGATGCCCGGCTGTCTGCGCTGGCCGGTGACAAGCCCGCAGAGGTGCTGGTGACGAGCCTGGACCAGACGGACAAGGCGCTCACGGCGGCGGTGGCCACCGACCGGGGCACGCGCAACTACCTGCTGCGTGATGGGCACGAACCCCGCTTTCTGGGCGAGAACCGCCTAAGCCTGATTGCCAAGGACCTGGCCCCCACCACGCCCATCACCTACACCGCGCGCGATGGTCTCACCATCCACGGCTACCTCACGCTGCCCGTGGGGGCAGCGGCGCAGCGGCTACCCACCGTGTTGCTGGTGCACGGAGGCCCGTGGCGGCGTGACCGCTGGGGCGATGGCGCCACCAGCCGCGCCATGCAGCAGTTTCTGGCCAACCGGGGCTATGCCGTGCTGCAAGTCAACTACCGGGGCTCCAGCGGCTATGGCCGCAACCACATGGAAAAGGCCCGGGGCGAGTTCGCAGGCCGCATGCACGACGACCTGGTGGACGGCGTGCGCTGGGCGGTGCAGCGCGGCGTGGCCGACCCTGAGCGCGTGGCGATCTATGGCGCGAGCTATGGCGGTTACTCGGCCCTGGTGGGCGCCACCTTCCCCCCCGAGGTGTTTGCCTGTGCGGTGGACATCGTGGGCGTGACCGACATCGCACGCCTGCTGGAGGCCGCCCCGCCGTATTGGGAGCTGGGCCTGCCCTGGTGGCACCGCTACGTGGGCAACCCCGCCCTGCCCGAGGACCGCGCGCGCATGGATGCGAAGTCGCCCCTGTACCGGGCTGAACATGCACAAAAGCCCATCCTCATCATGCACGGCGTGAACGACCCGCGCGTGAAGCTGGAGCAGTCCGAATGGATGGTGGCGGCCCTGCGCAAGGCGGGCAAAGAAGTCGATTACGTCACCTTCAAAGGCGACGGCCATGGCAACCAGCGCTGGCCCAATAACCTCACGATGTACCGCAAGACCGAAGACTTCCTCGCCCGGTGCCTGGGTGGGCGGACCAGCGGGTTTGATTACTATCAGCTGGGGGCGTGGGCGTTCTGAGTTGAAACTGGGATGGCTCGAAATGCGCTGTGGAAATGACGTTGCAACTCATGTCACAGCGCTGGGCTTCGTCTGGGGGCCAATCTGAACTCTGAGGCTAGACTTCTGCCTTCAGCCAGGAGCAGACGTTGAGCGTTGCCCAAAATTGCCACCAACCATGTCCCTGCAAATCGACCAAGTTCCCACACGATTCGAGACCTTTCGTCCGGCATCGGCTGAAGAGTGTCGGACGCTAGTTGATGCGTTCCCCGCTATTGACTTGGACGATTATGTCCAGCTAGTGCTGCACTCGAACGGGTTGGGTGAGGTGTTCGACGAAGGACGCGACCGATTCGTGCACAACATGCTCATCCTTCCGGTTAGTAAGGCACTGGACGAATCGGGACAACTGTTCAGCAATCGGGTTTTTGCTCTAGGTCGCCCAGGCATCGACGGAATTACATTCTCGCTACTGCCCGGCAATGCTGCAGTGTTTGCGCACTACCCCATCGACGACGAGTTCGTCGCCGTTGCTGACTCGTTGTCCGCGCTATTGACTGGCTGGGCATCAAACAGCATCCGTCTTTGAGCGGCTGCTTCGGGCCCGAAGCCGTCGTTCTACAAAACCAACCATAGCTGCCGGTGGGTCACTCCCCGCTGGTATGAAGTCCAAACCGCGCTGTCTAAGTTCATGTGCCTGACTATGACGAGCTATAGTTTTCCGAGTTAGTACCTGCAGCCTTCGGCGACCCCTCAAACTTTGGACAAGATGAATCACAACATTCTTCGAGCGATCCTATTCATCGCGTTGATGCCGACCGCACTCAGCGCGCAGCCAAGTTCCGTCTTCTTGTTGGGCGAAGGCCGCGACAACGTCATGCAGAATTGGGAGGTGGCTCGCGAGAAGTGGGACGCACAGCCCAAGTGGACACCGTCGTCAGCCGGGCCACCGCCGCTGTCTGTTGGGAAGGCTGTGGAAGCCAGTGAGTTATGGCTGCGAAAGCGTCACCCTGAACTCACACAACTGGCAGTCAGTCAGATAGCTCTGCGGATGCAGTCCACAGCGGGCTCTGGCACCAAGGACGGTTGGTTTTACCGCGTTGAATTTCAGCCCATAGTCGCAGGGAAAAAGGTCTGGGGCGCAGATCTGGTAGCTGTGGTTCTGTTCGATGGAACGGTCGTCACGCCGAAGTCAGAGCCGCGTACACCCCCGCGGAATTGATCGGAGGCGTCTATCCAAGTGCGTTTTACCCTTCGTTGCAGCGGACCTCTGCTGTGACTGTTGAGCTCAAACATTGAGCGTCCGCTTTCAACTAAGGTGACCGACTGCTTCTGGCCGGATTCTGCCCCACGCCGAGGGACGCTAGCGGGCCCATACCTGCCGCGCGTTCCTATGAAACGCAAGATGCAAGACTATTGTTCATACTGCGGCTGCATCAAACATCCGAGCCTTCGTTTTTGAGCAGATGCAGCCGCTCTGCAAAATTGATGGTCCAACTGAGTCCGAACAGGAACAGTCGAATAGTGACCGCGAATGCGGCGAGCATACTGAGTGGCGCGCTAATCAATGCCAGTCCCAAGCTTGGTGTGCTCAACCTACCCACGAGCCAATACAGACCAAAGTAGCCATACCAAAAAACGGTGCAGAGAATCAATATCTGCAACACGGCGACCGTCGCGACAAGAAGGATTCGCATGCTGGATTTGTTCCGATAGGGCTAGGCGGCGAAGGTCCGCTCCTGGCCGAATTCTGCCCCACACAACTGGCTTGAGCCGCGCCAGTTTTGTCTGACGCGGGTGGGCGGCGCACAGCGCCCGGGTTGCTCTGGATCAGACTCTGCAGCCTTGACCTAGCAGTGGGGTGGTGATATTGATAAAATTGAGAATCAATATCATTCACAACAAGGCATTCCCCCATGAAAGCCATGGACCATGGCGCGGCTGCGCTGCTGCATCAGCGCGCCGGGTGCTCCGCACCCACCGGCCTGGACACGCTGCCCCTGCGCGCCCAGGCGCTGGTGACCGGGTTGCTGCCCGCCCGCGATGCGCAAGAGCACGGTGTGTTGTTGCGCCTGCTGGAAATCGGTTTTCTGCCCGGTGAAACCGTGCGCGTGGTGGCGCGGGGCGGGGTGGGGGGCGACCCCATCGCGGTGCGCATGGGGCAGGTCACGTTTGCGTTGCGCAGGCCAGAGGCGTCCATGGTGCAGGTGCAGCGGCTGGATGCCACTGGGCAAGCGCAGGGGGTGGCGGCATGAACGCACCCTCGGCAGTGTCCATGCCCCCGTCTGATGCCCCCGTGCGCATTGCGTTGCTGGGCAACCCCAACTGCGGCAAGACCGCGCTGTTCAACCTGCTCACCGGCGCACGCCAGAAGGTGGCCAACTATGCGGGCGTGACGGTGGAGCGCAAGGAGGGCCAGCTGCAGACCGCTGCGGGCCGCAGCGTGCGGGTGCTGGACTTGCCCGGCGCCTACAGCCTGCACGCACACAGCGCGGACGAGGCCATCACCCGCGACATCGTGCGCGGGCGCCGCGCGGGCGAGCCGGTGCCCGACCTGCTGGTGTGCGTGACCGACGCCACCCACCTGCGCCTGAACCTGCGCCTGGTGCTGGAGGCGCGCGCCCTGGGCCTGCCCATGGTGCTGGTGCTCAACATGATGGACGTGGCCGAGCGCCAGGGCATTGCCATCGACCGCGAGGCGCTGTCTCGCGAGCTGGGGATGCCGGTGTTGGCCACCGTGGGCGTGCGCGGCAACGGCGCCCAGGAGTTGTTGCATTGGCTGGATAGCGCGAACCTGCAGCAGCTCAAGCGCCCAGCGGTGGCGCCCGATGCAGTGGCGCGGCTGGATGCGAGCGACCTGGACGCGCAGAACGACGTCATCCGCACGCACCAGGAGGTGCGGCGCATTTTGGATCTGGCCGTGCGTGTGCCCGAGGTCAGCCTGCGTGCCGATGACCGCATCGACGCCGTGGTGCTGCACCCGGTGTGGGGCCTGCTGGTGCTGGCGGCCACCCTGTTTTTGATGTTCCAGGCGGTGTTCAGCTGGGCCGAGCTGCCCAAGTCGTGGATCGAAGATGGCGTGGGCTGGCTGGCAGCGCTCGTTAACGCCCACATGGCCGATGGCCCCTTGCGCAGCCTGCTGACCGATGGGGTGCTGGCGGGTGCGGGCGGGGTGCTGGTGTTTTTGCCGCAGATCCTGTTCCTGTTCCTGTTCATCCTGGCGCTGGAGGATTCGGGTTACCTGCCGCGCGCGGCGTTCTTGCTGGACCGCGTGATGGGCACGGTGGGCCTGTCGGGCCGTTCGTTCATTCCGCTGCTGTCGAGTTTTGCGTGTGCCGTGCCGGGCGTGATGGCCACACGCTCCATCACGCACTGGCGCGACCGGCTGGTGACCATCATGATCGCGCCGCTGATGACCTGCTCGGCGCGCCTGCCGGTGTATGCGCTGCTGATTGCGGCCTTCATCCCCGAGCGCACGGTGGCGGGGGTGTTCAACCTGCAGGGCGTGGTGCTGTTTGCGCTGTATGTGGCGGGCATTGCCAGCGCCATGGCGGTGGCGGCAGTGGCCAAGCTCGCGCGCAGCGACACGCGACCCACGCCGCTGATGATGGAGCTGCCCGCATACCGCTGGCCCAGCGTGCGCGGCCTGGCGTTTGGCCTTTACGAGCGGGCGGTGATTTTCATCAAGCGCGTGGGCGGCATCATCCTGGCCGTCACCGTGCTGCTGTGGTTTTTGTCCACCTACCCCGGCGCGCCAGAAGGCGCCACCCAGGCGGCCATCACCTACAGCTATGCGGGCCAGCTGGGCCGGTGGCTGGAGGTAATCGTGGCGCCGATTGGCTTTAACTGGCAGATCGCCATTGCGCTGGTGCCCGGCATGGCTGCGCGCGAGGTGGCGGTGAGCGCACTGGGCACGGTGTATGCGCTGTCTGCCACGGGCGATGGGGTGGCCAACCAGCTGGGCGCGCTGGTGGCGGGTTCGTGGTCGCTGGCCACGGCGCTGTCGCTGATGGCCTGGTATGTGTTTGCACCCCAGTGCATCTCCACCATCGCCGCCGTGCGGCGCGAGACCAACGGCTGGCGCTACCCGCTGCTCATGGTGGTGTACCTTTTTGCCATGGCGTATGCCGCCAGCTTTGTGACCTACCGCGTGGCGCTGGCGCTGGGCGGCGGCTGAGGGGAAAGGTGCTTGTGGCCCAGCAATTCATCGTTGGTCTGATCGTCGCCGCTGCAGCGCTTTATGTGCTGTGGCGTTATCTGCCCGCTCGCTGGCGCCAAGGGTTGGGCAAGGTCCACCCGGGGCTGGCTCAGGCGCCCGGTTGTGGTGGGGGCGATGGTGGGTGCAGCAGTTGTGGCAGCTGCGGTGTGCCGCCCGAGGCGGGCGCCGAAAAGCCGATGGCCATGCCAGCACCGCGC
>NZ_QAIH01000198.1:8591-13563 GCF_003060895.1 Acidovorax sp. HMWF029
TTGCTATATATTTGATAGCTGTTTGCGCTTTATGGATGCGCGGTGAGGCCTTTTTTTCTTTAAAAACCTGCGCCTTTGCGACCTGCTACTGGTACAGCTTGCCTTCGCCCAGCGCGTGCAGCGCCTGCTGCAGATTGGCACGCGCCTGCACCTCATAGCGCTGCGCAAAGTACGCTGTGCCGTAGATGTGCGGGCGGTCCAGAAACCCCTGCAACACCGCGCTGCGCCCCGCCACATAACGCGGCCAGCGCACAAAGAAGTATTCGCGCCGCACATTGCGCTCGAACTGGCGGTATACCGCGTCGCTCTGGCCGAGGATGGCCAGGTCGATGTCTACCACCCACAAGGCGTCGCCCGTGAGCGGGCCGGGGGTGTGGCGGGTGTCCATCACGTGCTGGTGTACGGCCTCGGCCAGTGTGGTGGGAAGCCCTTGGCTTAGCAGGAACTTTCGCGCCCAGTCTGCGCTGCGCTCTTCGTTGTGCCCGCTCCACGGCCAGTAGATGGCGTCGTGGTACCACAGCGCGATGGCTACGGCATGGGGGTCATGGAGCGCGCCGGGGTGCTGGGCTTGCACCGCCAGCAGGTGCTGCAGGCAGGCCCGTAGGTGGGTGCTGTCGTGGTAGGCGCGGGGCCAGCGGGCCCAGCTGCGCACCAGGCGCTTGCCCTCGGCGCGCCAGGCTGGCGTGTCGCGCCCCAGCACTTGGCCCAGGACCTGCCAGTGCGCCAGCAATTCGGCGCTGTGAACGGGCTGGCGGCGCCAGGGCATGGGGATGTGTCGGACGGGTTCGCGTTCGATCTACCGGAACCGTCCGGGCTGAGCTAGTCGAAGCCTTGCGCGGCGCTTCGACACGCTCAGCGTGAACGGTTCTGTATTTCCGGACGCATCTTGATATCAGGCGACGCGGCCGAGCAGCAGATATTCCATGAGCGCCTTCTGCACATGCATCCGGTTCTCTGCTTCATCCCACACCACCGATTGCGGCCCGTCGATCACATCCGCCTCGACCTCTTCGCCCCGGTGCGCGGGCAGGCAATGCATGAACAGGGCATCGGATTGGGCGGCGGCCATCATCTCGGTGTCCACACACCAGTCGGCAAAAGCCTTTTTGCGTGCTTCGTTCTCGGCCTCGTAGCCCATGCTGGTCCACACGTCGGTGGTGACCAGGTCGGCGCCCCGGCAGGCTTCCATGGGGTTGCTAAAGAATTGATAGCTGTCCGCGCTGATTCCGTGCGCGCCAGCGGCCAATTTCTCGTCCACTTCATAGCCGCGTGGGGTGCTCACATGCACTTTGAAGCCCAGCAGCGATGCCGCCTGCAGCCAGGTGTTGGCCATGTTGTTGCCGTCGCCCACCCAGGCCACTGTCTTGCCTTGGATCGAACCCCGGTGCTCGATGTAGGTGAAGATGTCGGCCAGGATCTGGCAGGGGTGGTACTCGTTGGTCAGACCGTTGATGACGGGCACGCGCGAGTTGGCGGCAAAACGCTCGATCTTGGCCTGCTCGTAGGTGCGGATCATCACCAGGTCGGTCATGCGGCTGATGACCTTGGCGCTGTCTTCAATCGGCTCGGCGCGGCCCAGCTGGCTGTCGCCGGTGGTCAGGTGCACCACGCTGCCGCCCAGCTGGTACATGCCTGCTTCAAAGCTCACGCGCGTGCGGGTGCTGGCCTTCTCGAAGATCATGGCCAGCGTGCGGTCCACCAGCGGGTGGTGCTTTTCGTAGGCCTTGAACTTCTTCTTGATGAGCGCGGCGCGCTCGAACAGGTAGGTGTATTCGTCGGCGTTGAGGTCGGTGAACTGCAGGTAGTGTTTCAGCGTCGTCATGACAATCTTGCTTTGCTTCATTCAGCCAGGATGGCTTTGACCAGCGGGGTCAGTTTGGCGACGATCTCGTCGGCCTCGGCAGTGGTGAGGATCAGCGGAGGCACCAGGCGGATCACGCTGTCGGCCGTGACCGACAGCAAGAGGCCGGCTTCGGCCGCGCGGCCGATCAGTGCGCCGCAGGGCTTGTTCAGTTCGATGCCGAGCATCAGCCCCTGGCCCCGGATTTCCTTCACACCCGGCAGGCTGCCCAGCTCACGCTGCAAGGCAGCCCGCAGGTGGTCGCCTACCGTGGTGGCATTTTGCAGCAGACCGTCTTCTTCCATGATGCGGATGGTTTCAACCCCCGCGCGCATGGCCAGCGGGTTGCCACCAAAGGTGGTGCCATGGTTGCCGGGCTGCAGCACGTTGGCGGCCTTGGGGCCTGCCACCACCGCGCCAATCGGCACGCCCGAGCCCAGGCCCTTTGCCAGGGGCATCACATCGGGCACGATGCCCGCCCACTGGTGGGCAAACCACTTGCCGGTGCGACCCATGCCGCACTGCACTTCGTCAATCATCATGAGCCAGCCGCGCTCGTCGCACAGCTTGCGCAGCTGCTGCAGGTATTCAACCCGCATGGCGTTGATGCCGCCTTCGCCTTGGATGGTCTCGAAGAACACGGCCACCACGTTGGGGTTGCCTTCGGTGGCTTGCTTGATGGCCTCGATGTCGTTGAGTGGCACGCGCACAAAGCCCTCGACCAGCGGACCAAAGCCGCTGTGGATCTTGGGGTTGCCGGTGGCCGACATGGTAGCGATGGACCGGCCATGGAAGGCCTTTTCATACACCACGATCTCGGGCTTGGCGATGCCCTTGTCCACGCCAAACTTGCGGGCGATTTTGAGCGCTGCCTCGTTGGCCTCCAGGCCCGAGTTGCAGAAGAACACGTTGGTCATGCCCGACAGTTCCACCAGCTTGGTGGCCAGTTGCTCTTGCAGGGGCGAGTGGTAGTAGTTGGAGGTGTGGATCAGCTTGGTGATCTGGTCTTGCAGCGCAGGCACCAGCTTGGCGTGGTTGTGGCCCAGCGTGTTCACGGCGATGCCACCCAGGCCATCGAGGTATTCCTTGCCGTTGACGTCCCAGACGCGGCTGCCTTGCCCACGGGCCAGCGCGATGGGTACGCGGCCATAGGTGTTCATCACGTGGGGCGAAGCTGCTTCGATGAAAGCGGTCATGCGGGAATCTCCAGACGGTACGGTGGCAAAAATCGAAGCACGATTCTAGGGGGAGCACGGTGATCGTCTGTTGACGATTGCGCATTACTGCAATGCCACTCGCTACCCGACTTTTGCCCACTTGCTGGAGCCCGGCATAGGGATTAGAGGGGTAGCTCTTATATAAGAGTTAGAATGTCGCGTTGCGGTGCAGCATGCAGTGATCCTGTGTCTGGCGCGCTCACTACCACTCCAATCCCCGATGGTTTCCCCCTCCTCCAAAGAAGTCTTCATTCAGGGCATCACCCATGACGGGAAAACCTTTCGGCCCAGCGACTGGGCCGAGCGGCTGGCCGGGGTGATGAGCAGCTTTCGCCCTGGTGGAGCCCGGCCTGGCAGCCACCTGAGCTATTCGCCCTGGTGCATTCCTACCACGCTCAATGGCATCAAGTGTGTGGTGGTCCACCGCGACTTGCAGGGACACGAACCCATGGCCTGGGATTTCGTCATCAATTTCGCGCGCGACAACAACCTGCAGGTGGCCGAGGCCTGCCTGCTGCCCGACCCGCCCGCCAAAGGCTGAGAAAGGGTCAGGCGCCGAGCTGGGGCACATCGCCCGCCTGGTCGGTGCGCAGCAACTGGTCGGCCTGCAGCCGGTTCCCCCAGGCTTTTTCCACAAACGGATCCGTCACCCCGTAGTGCCCATGCTTCACACGCATGAGCAGGTTGGCTGAGGTCATCATGCCGATGATGCCCTGCACTTCCTGGGCCGTGACCTCGCGGCCGATTTGCGCGGCATAGGCCTTGAGCGCTTCACCGGTAAACACGCCCTTCACGTCGCCGCCAATGCTGCAGATGCGTGAGAACACGGCCTCGGCCAGCGGGCCCATGGCCTCCACCTTTTGCAGTTCCACATCTGCCGCCGCTGCCCCCAGGGATTGGGCAATGGTGGGCAGGTGTTCGTCGGGCAGGGCGTCCGACGGCAGGCTGCGCAGCACGTTGAGTGCCTTCATCAGCTCCTCGGGTCGGCTGCCCATGCTGCGAAAGGCGGTTTCGGTGACGTTGGCCGAGGGCAGCATGCTGCCCAGCTGGGGGCGGACCTGCGCCAGCACGTAGTCGATGAAATCCCGCCCCAGCACGGGAAATTCCTTGGTCACTGCGCCGTTGAAGGCCTGGTTGCCTTTGAGTGTGAGTTCCTGCACGCGCGCACGGTGCGAGCCGGTGCCGATGAAAAGAAAATGGCCTGGTGTGTCCGGGCGGGTGTTGATGGCGTCGCGCGCAGCCTTCAGTGCGTGCAGCAGGTGGTCGCCATCGGCGCTGCCCAGAGCGTGCTGCACCTCGTCCACGATGAGCACCACATCCGTTTTGACCTGGTCGATCAGCTCCTGGAATGCCTGGGCCAGGCTCACGCCGTCGTCCTTGCCCACATCCGCGAGCTTGAAGCCGAACTTGAAGCCCGCTGCGCCCGCTTCGAGGTTGGTGACTTCCTTGAGCCGCTTCAGGATGCCCGAGCCGGGCATCTGCAGCTCTTTGAGTGTCCTGCGGATGGCCTCGTGCACCAGATCGGCCGGGTTGGCCTGCGGCTGGCTCCAGAGGTCTACATAGACCACGATTGCGCCCAGCGCCTCCAGGGCAGGAATGAGGTCGGTGGCCAGGAAGGTGGTCTTGCCCACACGCCGCTGGCCCGACAGGAACAGGCCGGAGCGCAGTGAGGTGTCCAGGAATGAGGGCCTGAGCAGCTGCTGGGCCATCTGTTCGGCGAGGGCGGTGCGGCGGAAGGTCATGGTTTATTGGATTTTATGAAATTCCAATAATTATGATCATTCAATAATTTAGGGTAAAGCGTGCTGTGCAAAGCCCAGAAACGAAAAAACCGCCCGAAGGCGGTTTGTCCGTTTTTTGCTGGCAGCGCACCCGTTACAAACGGCGAACGGCGGGGCCGTCCGGGCTGTTTGCC
>NZ_QAIH01000198.1:13584-23715 GCF_003060895.1 Acidovorax sp. HMWF029
AATGAATTAAGCGGCTGCGGGTGCCAGGGCTTTCACCTTGGCAGACAGACGGCTCTTGTCGCGAGCAGCCTTGTTCTTGTGGAAGATGCCCTTGTCGGCCACGGTGTCCACCACGGCTTGCATCTTGGCGAACAGTTCGGTCGCCTTGGTCTTGTCGCCAGCCAGAACAGCCTTTTCGACGTTCTTGACAGCGGTACGGTACTTGGAGCGCAGCGAGGTGTTCGCTGCGTTGATCTTGACGTCCTGACGGACGCGCTTGCGGCCCGACGCGAGGCGGGGGTTCTTCTTTTTGGGTTTAGCGGATGCCATGATGAATATTCCTTGGGTCTGTGGATGTTGCCAGCAAAGCCGACGATTATAGCCCAGAGAGGGATTTTGGCCACCACACCCCCGAAAGCCTGCCCGCGCCTTCGCCAGGGTATCCACGCGACAGGCCTGTACAGGCGTTGGTGCTGCCCCCTGGGGGGGCGACCATCCAGGGCTACACTTCCTGCGGTGTCGTTATTCAAAGCCGCCTCCACCGTCTCCCTGCTGACCCTCGCCTCCCGCATCACCGGGCTGGTGCGCGAGTTGCTCATGGCCTCCGTCTTCGGGGTCAGCGCCATGACGGACGCCTTCAACGTGGCGTTCCGCATTCCCAACCTGTTCCGCCGCGTGCTGGGCGAGGGGGCTTTCAGCCAGGCTTTTGTGCCGGTGCTGGCCGCCACCCGCGCGCAGGAGGGCGACGACGGTGCCCGGGCGCTGATTGACCATGTGGCCACGCTGTTGGCCTGGACGCTGGTGCTGCTGTGCATTGCCGGGGTGCTGGGCGCACCGTGGATGGTGTGGGCCATGGCCAGCGGGCTTCAGTCCCAGGGGTTTGACGCCGCCGTCACCATGACACGCTGGATGTTTCCGTACATCGGCTTCATGTCGCTGGTCGCGCTGGCCGGGGGCATTCTCAACACCTGGAAGAAATTCGCGGTGCCGGCAGCTTCGCCGGTGCTGCTCAACATCGCGCTCATCCTATCCATCACGCTGGGCGCGCCTTTGTTTGCGCGCCACGGCATCGAGCCCATCTATGCCCAGGCGGCCGGGGTGATGCTGGGCGGCCTGCTGCAGCTGGGCATCCAGGTGCCCGCGCTGCTGCGCCTGGGGCTGCTGCCGCGCATCGGGGTGCGCTGGGCGGCCATCCGCGCCGCCTGGGCCGACCCCACCACCCGCAAGGTGGCGCGCCTGATGCTGCCCGCGTTGCTGGGCGTGAGCGTGGCGCAGATCTCGCTGCTCATCAACACGCAGATTGCCTCGCACCTGGCCACGGGCAGCGTGAGCTGGATCACCTATGCCGACCGCCTGATGGAGCTGCCCACCGCGCTGCTGGGTGTGGCGCTGGGCGTGGTGCTGATGCCGCAGCTGGCCAGCGCCCGCGCCAAGCAGGACGATGAACGCTACTCGGCCATGCTCGACTGGGGGCTGCGCCTGGTGGTGCTGCTGTCGGTGCCCTGCATGGTGGCCTTGCTGGTGTTCTCCGAGCCGCTGGTGGCGGTCCTGTACCACTATGGCGCGTTTGGTGACCAGGACGTGCGGCAGACCACGCTGGCGCTGACGGGCTATGGCGTGGGCCTGGTAGGCATCGTGGCCATCAAGGTGCTGGCCCCCGGGTTCTATGCAAAGCACGACATGCGTACCCCCATGCTGATTGCTGTGGCGGTGCTGGTGCTCACACAGCTGATGAACCTTGTGCTTGTGCGCTACCTGCAGCATGCGGCATTGACGCTGACCATCGGCATCGGCGCGCTCATCAACGCCACTTGGCTGCTGGTGGGGCTGCTGCGGCGCGGCAGCTACAAGCCCCTGCCGGGCTGGGGCAAGTTTGCCCTGCAGGTGATTGCTGCGAGTGCTTTGCTGGCGGTGCTGCTGGTGTGGGGCGCGCAGTATTTCGACTGGGTGGAAATGCGCGGAAAAACCTGGCAGCGCATAGGCCTTCTGGCTGCACTGATGGTGGCGGCTGCCGTGCTGTACTTTGGAGCCCTGTGGGCGGCGGGGCTCAAGCTGCGCCAGATGCTGCGTCGCTGAAACGCCGTGGTATATCGCCCTGAAGGCCACAAATGCCCTGTCAAGATGGGTTTTCTGTCGATTGACGCTGACCGGCGTGATGCTTAAAAATTCACCATGTCCCTGAGCTATTCCGTACCCACCTCGCTGGAGTACTTTGCATCGCTGGTGCACAGCGATGAGCACTTTCCGTTGCTCGAAGCCGCCGCCAGCCTCGCGCAGGACGAATACCCCGAATTCGACGTGCAGCAACTGCTCGGTGATGTAGACCAGCTGCAGGCCCGTATCAAGCGCCGTCTGCCCGCCGACGCGCCCGCGCTGCAGCGCCTGCGTACGCTCAACCAGTTCTTTTTTGCCGACCTGGGTTTTGGCGGCAACATCAACAACTATTACGACCCCGAGAACAGCTACCTCAATGCGGTGCTGCGTACGCGCCGGGGCATTCCTATCAGCCTGGCCGTGCTGTGGATGGAGCTGGCCCAGGGCCTGGGCCTGCATGCGCGGGGCATTGCGTTCCCTGGGCACTTTATGGTCAAGGTGCTGCTGCCCAAGGGGCAGGTTGTGCTGGACCCGATCTCGGGCCAGTCATTGAGCCGCGAGGAACTGGCCGAGCGGCTGGAGCCCTACAAGCGCCGCAACGGCCTGGTGGACGACTACGACGTGCCGCTGGGCCTGTACCTGCAAGCGGCCACGCCGCGCGACATCATCGCGCGCATGCTGCGCAACCTCAAAGAGGTGCACCGCACCCAGCAGGACTGGCAGCGGCTGGTCGCCGTGCTGGACCGGTTGGTCGTGTTGCTGCCACAGGCGTGGGGCGAACGGCGCGACCGCGGCCTGGCCCATGCCGAGCGGGGCAATACGGCCGACGCGGTGGCCGACCTGGAGGCCTATCTGGCCCATGCCGAGGATGGGCTCGACATCGACCTCATTGCGGACCGGCTGAGCGCGCTTCGCAACGCTGGCGGCTGACGTTCAGAAGGGCGTGCTGCCCTGTGGCAGCGCCGCCTGCAGTTGCGCCACCTGACGGCGCAGCTCGGTGTTCTCCGCAGTCAGTTCTGCCACGCGGGCCCGCAGGGCCTGCAGCTCGTCGGCGCCTGCCGCGGCGGCGCCTGGGCTGGAGTCCTGGGCGTCCTTGGCCGTGGTGTTCTCGTCCTGGGGTATTTCTTCGCGCGGCTTGCGCTTGGTGAGTTCGCGCACGCGCTTGGCGGCTTGCTTGAGTTCGTCCTTGCCCGCCACCACGGCCGCCACCTGTTCCTCGGCGGGCAGGGTGGCCACGGCGGCGGCAGCGTTGATGGAAATGGTGCCGGACTTCACGGCAGCCACCAGCTCCGGGGCGGCCTGCTTCTGGATTTTTTCGATCATCACCACCTGGCTGCTGCTCAGGCGCGCAGCCTTGGCAATGGCTTCGCGGCTGCTCAATGGGTCGGGGGCAGGGAGGGCTGCTGCGGCCTCGGGGGCGGCAGCCGGCACCTCGGCCACCGCAGTGGATTCGGCGGGCTCGGCGGCGGTGGCTGCGCGCGCCTTGCGGTCCGCAATGATCTCGCGCTTGCGCAGTGCCAGCACGCCACGCTGGAAGTCCGACACGCTGCGGCGGCCCAGGTGCTGGTCGATCATCCACAGGTGCACGTCCTCCATGGACGTGAAGCGCGGGTTCTGCACGGTCTGGAACGGCAGGCCATGTTTCTGGCAAATGCCATAGCGGTTATGACCGTCCACCAGCACATCGCCCCACAGCACCAGCGCGTCGCGGCAACCCTCGGTCAGGATGCTGCGCTCCAGCGCATCGTGCTCTTCGGGGGTCAGGGGTTCGATGTAGGCTTTGAGTTCTTCGTTGACGACGATGTTCATGGTGGCGGGCGAGTCCGGGGAGCTGGGCAAGGGGCGGCATTGTAGTGGTGCCCGCCACTGCGCCTACCGATCGCGAGCGTCCCGCAGCGCCAGCCAGCCCGCCACCGCCGTGAACGCCACCACCACGGCCACGATGATCCAGAAGCCTTGCGGGTCGTCAGCCAGCGGAACACCCCCCACATTCATGCCGAACAGGCCCGCCAGAATGTTGATGGGCAAGGCCAGCACAGTCACCACCGTCAGCACGAACAGACTGCGGCTGTTGGCCTCTTGCACGCTGGCGGCAATCTCTTCCTGCAAGAGCTTGATGCGCTCCTGCAGGCCCTGCATGTCGCGCAGCACCACCGAGAACTCTTCGGTCGAATCACGCAGCTCCTGCGCATCGTCGGCACTCATCCAGGCGGGCGGGTGCTGCAGCAGGCGGAACAGCGCTGCGGGCTCGGGTGCCAGCAGCCGCTGCAGCCGCACCAGCAGGCGCCGCAGCACGCCCAGCCGGGCGCGCTTGTGGTCCAGTCGGCCCGCCAGCAGCGCGTCTTCCACATCGTCGATGCGCTGGGTCACTCCACGCACGATGTCCACCAGGCCCGAGGCCTGTGTACGCATCAGCTCGGCGAGCAGGGCCACGCTGGAGCAGGGGGCGTTGCCGCTGCGCACCGCCGTGCGCAGCGCGTCCACCGAGCGCAGCGGGCGGGTGCGCCCCGTCACCATCAGGTGCGGGGCCACGCTGGTCCACAGGGTGGCGATGTCCGAGGGTTCGAAAGCGAAGTCGAAGTGCGCGTCGTTCAGCACCGCAATCAGCGTATCGTCGTCGCGCTCGATGCGGGTGGAGACGGAGCGGTCCTTGAGTGCATCGAAAAATGCCTCGGGCAGGTCGGCGTGCCGCTCCATCCAGCGCACGGCCTGGGCATGGCTCAGGTTGAAGTGCAGCCACAGAAACTGGCCTTGGGGTGCCGTGCCCCCGGCCTGCAGGCCCGCCAGCCACTGTGCCGCCTGGGCGGAGTCGATTTCGCACGGTGCGGCGTTGGCGCCCAGCAGGTAGCCGCAGATCAGCCCGGCTGCATCGCCCCCATAGTTCAGGTTGGCGTTTGCGGGGAGCGTGGTGGTGGAAGGAGGAGGGAGATCAACAGGTGGCACGGGCCCGCATCGTGGCCTGCAGGCATGACAGCACCGTGACAGATCACACCGATGTCACGGCACTGTCACTGCGGCGAGCCACCATGTCGCATCTTTTTGCATTGCCGGATGGCTCCCCATGTTCTACAACAACGCCCTTGACTCTCAGGAACTGATGCAGCGCATCGCCAATGACCTGATCGACAGCTACGACGAGGAGCTGGAGCTGGAGATCGAAGACCGCGAGGTAGATGACATCGGCGCCCCCACCGCTGCCGACAAGCTGGCGCGCCAGCAGTATTTCAAGGAGCTCTTTCGCCTGCAGGGCGAGCTGGTCAAGCTGCAGGACTGGGTGCAGCACAGCCGCGAGAAGGTGGTGATCCTTTTTGAAGGGCGCGACGCAGCAGGCAAGGGCGGTGTGATCAAGCGCATCACCCAGCGGCTGAACCCGCGTGTGGCCCGTGTGGCGGCTTTGCCCGCCCCCAACGACCGCGAGCGCACACAGTGGTACTTCCAGCGCTATGTGGCGCACCTGCCTGCGGCGGGCGAGATGGTGCTGTTTGACCGCAGCTGGTACAACCGCGCGGGCGTCGAGCGGGTGATGGGGTTTTGCAGCGACGACGAGTACGAGGAGTTCTTCCGCACCGTGCCTGAGTTTGAAAAGATGCTGGTGCGCTCGGGCATCCGGCTCATCAAGTACTGGTTCTCCATCACCGATGAAGAGCAGCACCTGCGCTTCCTCGGCCGCATCCACGACCCGCTCAAGCAGTGGAAGCTCAGCCCCATGGACCTGGAAAGCCGCGTGCGCTGGGAGGCCTACACCAAGGCCAAGGAAACCATGCTGGAGCGCACCCACATCCCCGAAGCACCCTGGTGGGTGGTGCAGGCGGTGGACAAGAAAAAAGCGCGCCTGAACTGCATTGCCCATCTGCTGGCACAGATGCCCTACGAGGAGGTGCCACACCCCGCCGTGGTGCTGCCCGACCGCGTGCGCAACCCTGAGTACCTGCGCCAGCCCGTGCCCGCCAGCATGTATGTGCCGGAAATCTACTGAATTCAGCGCTTGGTTGCTATTTAATTGATAGCTATAAAGGCATATCTGTTGCGCGCAGAGGGCAAAAAAGTTTCAATAATTTCTGATTGGAACCCTGGGCGACTATGAAAAGGTTTTGAGGCAGGCAGAGCCCGCTCAGTGCGCACGGCCTGAGTTGCCCTGCGACGGAGTGCCCCCGCGCCCAAACTGGTGCCAGGCCCGGCGCAGCTGGGTGTCCGAGCTGAACCCCGCCATCAGCGCCGCCTGCGTCACGTTCTGGCCCGAGCGCAGCGCGGCCTCTGCGGTGGCCAGTCGGATGCGCCGCAGGTACTGCAGCGGGGCAATGCCCGCGTGCTCCAGAAACAGCCGCGTGAGGTGCCGGGGTGATGTGTGTGCCACTTCGGCCATTTGCGGCACGCTCCAGTTGGCCTGCGGTTGCTGCCCCACGGCGTCCTGCACGCGGTGCAGGGCGGGGTGCATGTGGTTGCGGTGGTGCAGAAAGGGCGAGAACTGCGGGTCGTCCGGCCCCCGGCGCAGCCCAATCACCATGGCCTGGGCCACTTGCACGGCCACGGTGGGGCCGCAGATGTCGGAGATGCGGTGCAGCAGCAGGTCGATACCGGTGGTCACGCCTGCGCTGGTGTAGATGGGGCCATCGGCCACGAATACGCGGTTGGCGGCCACGTCGCAGCGGGGGTCTACCCGGGCCAGCTCGTCCAGGTGCAGGTGGTGGGTGGTGGCGCGTCGGCCGGTCAGCAGCCCCGCATGGGCGGCCAGCACGGCGCCCGCACACACGGTGACCAGCTCCAGCTGCCCGGCCACCGGGCGCAGGCCGCGCAGCCAGTGCAGCAGGGCCTGGGCTTGCGCACCGCTCACGTCGATGCTGCGGCCCGCCAGGCCCACCAGCACCACCCATGCAGGGCTGGGCAGCGTGTCGGGCAGCGGCGCCAGGCCGGTGACTGCGACGCCCACGGACGACATCGATTCGGGCGTGGGGCTCACAAAGTGCTGCACAAAGCGCTCTGGATGGCCCTGGGCGACCAGGGTCTGGTTGGCAATGCGCAGGGCCTCGGCGGGGCCGGCCCAGTCCAGCACCAGGCTGCCAGGCAGCAGGGCGAAGTACACATGGATGGGGGAGGGTGTTGTGTCCTGCATCACAAGTTCTTGAAAACGGGGCGCCCCCAGGGCGGTTTATGGCTCCCTGTTCCAGGGGGTGTCCATCTGGCGGGCGGTGCGCTGCGCAAGTGCCGCCCCTGCCAGCCGCGTGACCAGGTGCAGGCTCATGTCTATGCCCGCGCTGATGCCCGCCGACGTGACCAGCGCACCCCGGTCCACCCAGCGCACATTGTCCCGCACGTCCAGTGCGGGAAACTGCGCGCGCAGATCGGCAATGTCCTCCCAGTGGGTGGTGGCGGGCCCTTCGGTGAGCACGCCCGCAGCTGCCAGGATGAACGCGCCTGTGCACACCGAGGCGGTGATTTGTGCGCCACGTGCTGCGTGCGCCACCCAGGCGCGGGTGTCTGCGCAGGCAGCAGCGGCGTCCACCACGCCGCCGGGCACGATGAGCACATCGGGCGCGGTGGCGCTGGTGAAGTCGGCATCGGGCAGCACGCGCAGGCCAGCGCGGGCCCGCACGGGTGCGAGGCTGCGGGCCACGCACTGCACAGCAAACGGTGGTGGTGCGCCAGGCTGCAGGCGCTGTGCCATGCGCGCGGCGGTGGTGAACACTTCGTACGGGCCGCCCAGGTCCAGGGCTTCCACCTCGTCAAAAATGAGGATGGCGATCTGCAGCGGCTTGGCGGTCGGGGTGTCGGGCGTCTTGGTCATGGTGCGGTGGTGGCCAGGTGGGGCGCAAAGACAGTGCGCGGATAGGTGCTGCGCGCCGTGGCTGCGGCGTCCAGGTCCACATCGACCGTGCAGAAGGGGCGCTCTGCCGTGGTGCGGGCCAGCAGTGCGCCGTCCGGGCTGATGACCCAGCCCGCGCCGCCATAGGTGCCTGCGGCGTGGTCCGCGCGGTTGGACGACAGGCTGTACGCCCCGGTGCGAACGGCGGCCACGGTGCCCACGGCCAGCCATTTGTCGGTGGTGGCGGCTGCTGTGGCGCGGGGGGACAGGATGGCTTGCAGACCGCCCTGCACCGCATAGTCGGCGTACGTGTCCAGCGCCCAGAGTTCGGTGCAGATGTTCAGGCCGAAGCTCAGCGGCCCCGCAGTGAAACGGGGGAATGCGGCATCACCGCGCTCAAACCACTGTGCCTCCCAGCCGCCCGGCTCGTCGGGCAGGTGGAACTTGCGCCGCAGGGGTGCATAGCCCGTCTGCGCAGACCAGAGAAAGCCTTCGTTCAAGCGCCGCCCACCCGCAGTGATCGGGCGCGCGCCCACCACCCAGTCGGCGCCCAGCTCGGGCAGGCGGGCTTCCCAGGCGCCGCTGAGTGCCACAGCGGCGCTCCAGCGCGCGGGATCGGCGTGGGAGGTTTCCCATACCGGTTCGACAAAGGCGAACTCAGGCAGCAGCACCAGCTCGGATTGCGCGCTGCGGGTGTGGGCGCACAGCGCGGCCCAGGCGGCTTCGAGACGGTCGGGTTGATAGGGCAATTCGCAGACAGTGGCGCGCATGGTGTTCTCCGAGGGTCAGGCTGCGGTCGTTTCCAGCGCGTCCAGGGCGTCCAGTGCTTCCTGCACGGTGCGCAGGGTGGCAAAGCGGCCTTGCAACACCGTGGCAGTGCGGGTCTTGATGTCGGCGGCTGACAGCACCTGGCCGTCGGGCTGCACCATGTCCCAGGTGTGGGTGGCATCTGGCACGTAGTCCACCTCCCAGCCCAGGTCCGAGGCGTGGCGTGTGGTGGTCTCGCAGCATTGTTCGGTGCGGATGCCGCTGATGATGAGGCGCTGGATGCCGTGGCGCGTCAGCCATACATCGAGCCCCGTGCCCACCAGCGCGCTGTGGCGCGACTTGGTGAAAGTGGCTGCAGCCTCGAAGGGGGCCAGACCATCGAGCGCGCGCACCTGCCCAGACACCTGCGAAAACGCGTTCTCGGGCACTTCAGGGCCTTGGCTGTGAAACACCCGCACCACCGGCACGCCGCGCTCTACGCACCCTTCGATCAAGGCGTTCTGGGCCTGCAGGTAGGCGGGCAGGCCGTGCGCGGTGAAGAAGGGGCGGTGGCGGAAGGATTCCTGGACGTCAATCACTATCAGACATGATTTCATGGTGCGCTTCTTTCAATGGGTGCTCAGAAGCCTTGATTTTTCATACTGTTGGACACAGAGTCCGCGCCACAAGGGACAGGTTTCGATCAATTTAAGCCATTGCTTGATAGGCTGGCTGGTGCAGTGGTCCATGTTCGCCCGAAGTGCCTGGGTGATTCTTGCTGCTATCGGGGTTTTGCGCTTGATGGGTAATGTTTTATTGCTATCAAATGGATAGTGATTGCGCAGATTTCTCTACAAGCTGTTATGGTGTCTAGGGTTTTCCCTAGTGTGGTGTTGCACCCTAGGTTCTTTGCCCCTTTGCAGTCCATCTGCCCACCACACACCTCCCCGCCATGGCCCGACGCTCCCGCTTGTTCTCCCTGTCAGCGCTGACGCGGGCCTACCAGCGCAACCTGAAGGCCTTTGCGCGGGCAGCGCGCCCTGTGCGCGCCAAGGCTCCGGCCGCGCCGCGCCGGGTGGCGCCAGCGCCTGCGGTGCCCGCCCGGCGTGCAGCCAGCAAGCCCGTGCCCGCACGCGGAGAGTGGGTGGGCGGCATGGCCCCCGGGCCAGCGGGCGCCCGGCGCTACCACCTCTACATCCCGCCGGGGCTGGCGCTGAAGGCGGACGAAAAGCTGCCCTTGCTGGTCATGCTGCATGGCTGCGGCCAGACGGGGGGTGACCTGGCCGCCGCCACGCGCATGAACCGGCTGGCCGCGCGCGAGCGTTTTCTGGTGCTCTACCCCGAGCAGGAGCGCATGGCCAACGCCCATGGCTGCTGGAACTGGTTCGAGCGCCGCAACGGCAAAGCCCAGGCCGAGGCTGCCACGCTGCTGGCGGCGGTAGACAAGGTGGCCCGCCGCCACCCGGTGGACTTGGCCCGTGTTGCCGTGGCAGGCTTGTCGGCCGGTGCCA